>DASVQO010000034.1:0-14745 GCA_036389075.1 Chloroflexia bacterium
GCCTTGTACTGGAACACACCCAACAGGGAGAGGAGCACGTCATAAGGCTTCTGGTTCTCCGTGTGCAACTCGAACACCGCTCGCTCGAAGTACTGCGTCAGGTAGGTCTTGCCGTCGGTGTCGCTCTTCTCCTGCATCTCGTCAGTGATGGGGTAGCCCTGCTGTGCCAGCCCTCCGTTTTGCTGCCAGTACTCTAAGAACCTTCCCTTCACCGTCTTCCCCGTCTCCGGGAACGTCTGCGTGCTGCCTTGCGCGAGGGTGGGGTACGGCGGTACGAGCGTGACGAGCAGCGCAAGCACGGCGAAGAGAGATAGACGCGAGATGTGATACATGATAGCTCCTGGGCCAGGGTATTTGATGAGAGTACCCCGCTGCTACCATATTGGTTCCCGCGCCCATGCGAGAGCCTGACGCTATTACTCTAGCGCCAGGGCAGCACCGAGCCAGCAAGCTGTCCCAGGCGCGTGCCGATACCCACTCCGAGGGCGTCGGGTGGGGCCTGTCGCAGCACCAGCACCGTGCCCTTGCGTTCTAGCACCTTGTAGTCGGTGGTGCCGTCGGGCTGGCGGCGGAACCGGATGGAGACACGGGCTTCGCCCACCGGCAGGTCGCGCACCGTGAGATCGGGCAGCCAGGAGGGCAGCACAGGGTCGAGCATGAGCAGCCGGGTGGGGGCGTAGGTGAAGATACCGAGCATAGCCTGCACGAGCCAGGCTATGGCGCTCGCGGACCAGCCTTGAGGCGCGCAAGCATCGGGGTAGATGCCGGGGTGTGGGTGGCGCTTGTCGCGCGGGAAGCCGCCTATCGTCTCGGGCAGGCGGTGGTGCTCGAACAGGGCGGCGGCATCGAACATGCCTTTTGCTATCGCGTTGCACTCGCGGGAGAAGCCGAACCGCTTCATACCGAGCGCGAAAGTGGCGTTCTCCACGGGCCACACCGAGCCGAGGTGATATTTGATGGGGTTGTAGGCTGGGTGCTCGGACGAGAGCGTGCGTATGCCCCAGCCGGAGAACATATCGGGCTGCATGAGCCGCCGCACCACGTCGCGGGCGTGCTTGCGGTCGATGATGCCCGTCGTGAGGCAGTGTCCGGCGTTGGAGGCGATGCTCTTTATTTGCTGCTTGTCCGGGTCGAGGCCCAGGGCCACGAACTTCTCCTGCGGCATCCAGAACTTCTCGTTGAAGCGCTTCTTTAGCGCCTGGGCCTGGCGAAAGAGGTCAATGCCGCGGGAAGGCTCGCCCAGGGCCAGGAAAACCTCGGCCATGAGCAGCCGGGCGGCGTACAGGTAGCCCTGTATCTCGCAGGCCGCGATAGGAGGCTCCACCTCGCGGCCGTCCTCGTAGCGCACCGGGTCGCCGGAGTCCTTCCAGCCCTGGTGCTTCTGGCCCTTCGACGAGCGAGTTTTGTACTCGAGGAAGCCGTCGCCGTCGAGGTCGGCCCGGGTGCCGAGCCAGTCGAGCACCCGCTTGGCAGGCTCGATGAACTCGCGGGTTATGTCGTTGTCGCCCATGACGATGTGGTGCCCGGCGAGCAGCACCAGGAACGCGCAGGGGGCCGCGTAGTCGCCGTAGTCGTGCAACCAGGGGGTGATGCCGAGGAGGCCGAGAGGGCCGTCGCGCACCTGCTGGGGAATGCGGCCCGGCTGCTCGTCGTAGAAGTCGTCGTCCTTGGTGCCGACGTAGCGCGACAGCAGCCGGAGCGCCCCCTCGGCCAGTTTGGGGGAAAAGAACATCGCCTGGCCGCTGAGGGTGAGCGCGTCCCGCCCGAACAGCGTCCCGTACAGCGGCTCTCCCGCCATCGGCACCGCTAGCTCCACGTCGCTCTCTTCGCCCGTGGCGGGGCCCGCCGCCAGTGCGCCGAGGTCGTGGATAGCGCGGTCCCAGGTTTTCTGCACGTCGGGGTTGCGGGTGTAGACACGGGTGCCTTCGAGGGTCCAGGCGGCCCGCTGGCGGTCGGTTGCGGTGGCGAGCTCGCCGAACGCATCGCAGCCGAAGAGCGGCGTGAGAGTCTGGCCGTCGCTCACAGGCGAGACGTTCAGGCAGAAGCGATGGGAGCCCTGCGGCGGTAGTTCCAGCCGGGTGCGCACTCTGCCGTCCTCGTAGCGCATGGCGGCACCCCTGGCCTCGAACTCCATCACAACGCCCCTGGGCAGTTGGGGGTGCAGATAGTTGAAGCGGAGGCCGGTGCCCTCCCACGCCTGCTCTACCGGGGCCTCCTGCTGGCGCTTGCCGGAGCGTGCTTCTATGAGGTCCGCGAAATCGGCGTCGAGTTCCCATTCCAGGTCGAGGGCGGCGGGCGTAGTGCCGTGGTTCGTGATTTCGATGTCCTCGTGCATGCCCTGGCCGCAGAAGCGCGAGATACGGAGTACCACCTGCCTGTCGGCCTCGTGCTCCGGCAGGCCCATGTGGTCGAGCTTGTCGCCGTCGCCGCGATTGGCGGGGCACACGTAGTAGGCGAGCGAGGAGAAAGGGTCCACCGCTGACAGCGCGTCCAGCCGGGGTTCTTCGCCGTTGACGAGCAGGCGGTAGCGCGACAGCAGGCGCAGGTCGTGCCAGTACAGCCCTTCGAGGCCCTGGGTGATACGGCCCCGGCGGTCAGTTATCAAGAGCGAGCGTTGGTGGTAAAGGTAGAAGCTATCGGCAAAGACGCGCAGTAGGACTTCGGTGGTCATGTGGTCTTCCTGTGTCGAGTAGGGTTGCCACGGACGGGTGGGGCTGTGGCTGTGGTTGTCTCTTTATATGGGACGGTATAGGGTAACAGCCGTGAGCAGGGCAAACAAAAAGGTAGGCGCTACGCCTACCCTATATAGGTTAAACGAATTACCGTTTAGGCACAAGCGCCGGTCGGGGCACCATCAGCGTGGCGCAAAATCAGGCCATGCATCCATTGTAGCGACCAGGCTACTCTCTGTCATCCTGAGTACCGTGCTAACGAAGCAATGTCCCCAACGAAGTGATGTCACAAATGACCGATACAAGGTGCCAGGGGACGCCCCACGATTGAAATCGGGGGCTACACGTTGCGAAGTCCCTGCGGGACTGCCTGTGTGCTATGTGTCTCTACCAGGAGAATAGTAGCCTTGGTTAGTCCCCTTGTGGGACTTGGTAAAGCGTAGCCCCCGATTTCAATCGCGGGGCGTCCCCTGGCACCTTGTATCGGTCATTTGTGACATTGCTCGGTTAGAACGGTACTGAGCGCAGCGAAGGATGACAGGGGGGAACCTGGCACGCGCAACTGGTGCCTGGGCTGCTGTGCCAAACCGAGGGGCGTTATGCTTCCTTGCTGGCGAGGCTGAAATCGAGGTTGTACTTGTCGTTGAGCGCGGCGATTTGTTCAGAGGTGGGGCCGCCCGGCTGGTGGACCAGGGTTGAGAGTTCGGCGAAGTAGTGCTCCAGGCCGGAGGGAGTGAGGATGACGAGCATTTTGGCGGGGGTGTCCTCGGCATTGGTGAAGGCATGGGGTGTAAGCCTGGGGATGGTCACGCACTCATTGGCTGTGGCGCGTAGCTTCTCATCGCCAAGCCGGAAGGTCATTGCACCTTCCAGTATGTAGAACGACTCCACCTCGTTGCGGTGCAGGTGCAGGGGCGCACCGGAGCCGGGCTGTGCCGTGTAGTGGGCCACCGAGTAAGCGCCCCCCGTGTCGGCACCCACGGCGAGGAAGGTCATCAGGTTGCCACCGAACTCCACGGTCTCCCCCGTGCGGGCGATCGGCCCACCGGTGCTCTCGGTCTCGGCGGTCAAGGGTTTGTCTCTCTTTCCTGCCTGGCGTTCACGCAGGTAGTGGCCCTTATGGGCGGGGTAATCTGGTCGCAGGGCCGGGAAGCGCCCGAGCGGTACATCATAGCGCTCCCGGCCCGCTGCTTGTTAATCGCAGGTAAGGGGCGGCAACTAACGCGGAAATCGGCGGCGCAATAGCGATATTGAGGACAAAAAGAAACCTCAGACGATCTATGGTGAGATCCTCCGAGGTTCTTGCATTGCGAGGAATCGCTTTGCCCCATGATATTAGCAGAAACTACATAGCTTGTCAATAGGTTCGAAGGCCAGTTTTCAACTTACTTCGTGGGCTTTACAGCCTGGTTGTTCGGGCAGCGTCGCGTGGCTCCTGTGGTCTGCCGGCGAGCAATACCCCTTGCTCTGAAGCTTACACCGGTGAAGCTACCTGGAGAGGACGTCTTGTGAAGGGTTCGCGGGAGGACTCTTGAAAAACGCCTGGAGACACGTTATAGTACAAATGTTCGCCAGGGTGTAAGAAAGCTTCACTCGCCCCGGCAGCAACCAAAGACGCTCCTAACTCTTGGAGGGAAGGAACCCGCTATGCAAGAAGAAGACAAGAAGTCCACCAGGAACACCCCCACGGCCGGCAAGAAATCCAAGGGATTCACAGACGAGGAACGAGCCGCGATGAAGGAGCGCGCCAGGGAGCTGAAGGCGGCTGCGGAGAAGGCGGACGGGGAAAGCGCCGTGCTCGCGAAGATCGCCGAGATGACGGAATCGGACCGCGCTATTGCCGAGCGGCTCCATGCTATCATCAAGGCCAGCGCACCGGACCTGTCGCCGAAGACATGGTACGGGATGCCCGCGTACGCCAGGGACGGCAAGATCGTCTGCTTCTTCCAAAGCGCCCAGAAGTTCAGCACGAGGTACGCGACCCTCGGCTTCAACGACACGGCGAACCTCGATGAAGGCGCCATGTGGCCGACCGCCTTCGCGCTGAAGGAGTTGACCGACGCCGAAGAGGCAAGGATTGTCGAACTCGTGAAGAAAGCGGTGAGCTGAGGGCGCGCCCTCTACGCGGCACACCGTTCGAGGGTCCTCGTAGCAACCGGGGCTTACTGGTGCCGTGGCGCAGACGTAAGGCCGTTAGCACCTGTTCGCACCTCATCGAGGGGCCGAAGGGCCTCTTGTCGAGTCGCATGCTGGTGTCGCCTGAGCCAGGCTTATGTAGGGCCGCCAACTACGAAATTAGCAGTCGAGCGCGGCAATTATGGTTTTGGGGCAAAAAGAAACCTCAGACGATCTATGGTGAGATCCTCCGAGGTTCTTGCATTGCGAGGAATCGCTTTGCCCCATGATATTAGCAGAAACTACATAGCTTGTCAATGGGTGAGTGGGCCACTTTTCAGCTAATTTCGTGCGCCTTCACGGGCGGCGGATCCGTCGCGCCGTTCTGCCTGGTGTCCTGATGCGCGGCCTGAGAGGTTGTGCCAACCGCGGCCGGTATGTTGGACGGCTGGAAGACGACCTCCCTCCTCCCGAGGTCCACCTGGGCGACGCGCCAGCCCGCCTCCAGCCAGGCCAGCGACTGCGCTTCGTGTGGGTTGCTGGACCACCAGCTCTGGTGCTTCCTGGCGGCGGCAGGGAGCGGCCCACCTAGCAGGCTCTCGATATCTCTGAGGCTGACCTTGATGCCGGTAGGGTCCTGCTGCTGCTTGCTCAGCCACTCCTTGAGCGGGTCGTACCTCTTGCCCTTGACGCTCGCGTGTGTTTCAGCCTGGGTGATTGTCACCCGTTTCGGCCCCTCGGTCGCCGTCTGCGCAACGCCGGCGCGCGTGGAAAGCCAGTCCACGGCGTACCGCAGGGTGGTGTCCTGTATCTGGTCGGCACTGCCCCTGAAGTGGGCGAGGATGTTACGCACCTGGCGCACGCGGTCCATCAGGGAGGTAAACAACTCAATCGGCTCGAACATGCCGTTGAACCTGGGCCAGTTCTCCTCGTGGGTAATCAGGTGCAGCAGGTCTCCCATGCTGAGGTGGTTGAAATGCTTCTTGGGCCGGGTGGGGTCCTGTGGGTCCGGGCCGAGCGCCAGGAGGAGCGCATGGTCCATCTCGGCATCGTCGGGGAAGGCGTCGCGGGCGCGCAGCCGCAGCGTCACCTCGATGTCCTCTATTCGGATAAGGTCCTCAGAGCGGTGACGAAAAAAATCGGTGAGGTCCCCGGCGGTGAGCAGGCCCACGGGCTTGCGCCCCTCCACTATCACCAGGGCGCTCTCCTCGTCGCGGAGCTTCTCGCACGCCTCGAACAGATCGTCGTCGGGGGTGAGGGGGTCAACCCGCATCAGGCAGTGGTCCACGGTGAGTTCGAGCAGTGCGACCTGGCCTCCCAGCAAGAAGTAGGTATGGGCTATCGTCTTGTTGGAGATGATGCCCAGCAGGTCGCCGTCGTCTTCGACCACGGGAAGCTGGCTGTAGCCGTGCCTCATCATCAACTGCAACGCATCCCTGATCCGCGTGTTCTGTGGCACGCACAGCGGGGCGGGCCGGCCTTCCAGTAGTTGCCTGATCGCGAATAACATAGTGCCTCCTCCATGAGCATCACGCGATGTAACGTAAGACACTCATTTTACACCATGCGCACGCTGAAAGTAACGTGCTGGGTTCACCAGACGCTGGTTCGACATACCAGTAGCTTCCATATATGTGCTACTCTCGTGTACTGGATGCGCCCGGCGGCTGAATGTGGGCGCGGCTACTGGACTACTCCGCAAATGTCTGCATGAGCCACATGAATACCGATAAGCACACTCCGACCAGCAGTGCATTGCCTGCCGCGACTGCGACCGAAAATCGCAGCGCGCCTTGAGTATACATCCGCAAGCCCGCCCACTGAGCTACACCTAACGCGGAGCCGCTTACCAGCCCCAGGAGCGCGCCCACAAGCGCTATCAGGCCCACGACACCGGCCTCTGCCACGCCCTCGGACAGTAGTAATTGGCTATTAAGGGGGCCAAGAACAGGGGGCAGCGCGAAGTAGAATATCGCGCCGAACAGCGCCAGGTAAACGAGGGCTCCGGTGATGGTCAGCCCCGCCCACTGGCGGACGCCGTTATCGGGGAGAACAGGCCGCACAATCGCGTGGAAGCATAACGTCAGGGTAGCGGCAAAGGCTAGCGCGGGCAGGACTACGATACGGACGATGTCCAACAGTAGCCTTCCAGAGAATGTCTCAAGCGGCACGGGCACCTGAGACTCTGAAGCCCCAAGCGAGGAGATGCCGCCAGTCACCAGGACCAGCAGGCCAATGCCGCAGCCAAAGAGTATCCCCATGACGGCCACGCACCCACTACCAACCGCGAGTCCGCCGCTCTCGTCGCGGGCATCGTCCGTCTCCACGGCAGCGCTGCTACACACTATTATCTGCTCGCCTCCTTCCCCAGGCGGTCCCGGTTGGCCGTCAATAGCGCGAACGCCTCGCTCCGGCTCCAGTGGAGGGCCTGCCATTCACGCCATTCGGAGCTTTGCTCGAACGCACGGAGACGGCTCCAGAGGTCGCGGGTGAGCACCTCTCGCTCCTGGGATGCGGGCATGGTGTCGAGCGCAGGCAGGAGGGCGGGCACTGCGTCCTCCGATAACCCCGCCAGGTAATAGGCGTCAAGCTTGCCGGTGGCCTGGTAGCGTTCCAGGTTTTCGCGGGCTATCGTGGCATCGGGGTTGACGAGGTTGAGGGTAGCCAGGAAGCCGAGGGCCGCGACGAAAGCCCCAATCGCGAAACGCTTGGGCTTCCACCAGAGCGCGAGCAGCAGCCACACGAAGGTCGCCGCCAGCCACAACTCGAACACCTCGACGTAGAGTCGCAGGTGGGTATAGCCATACGCTTGCTCGTAGAGGGACAAGCGCCAGTAGGCCGAGGCCAGCAGCACGAGCACCAGGGCCACCATGAGGCTGCCCAGGCCGTTGAAGAAAAGCTTCTGCCGGGCCGTGTCGCGCCGGGTGAGATGGTGCAGGCCCAGGATGAGGCCGAGCGTGAGCACCGAGACGGCCACAAGCTCGAAGAACCCGCGCCGGGCGTACTCGGCGTAGGTGAGGCCAGCCGCGCTGATGTTGCTCTCTCCGCCGAACAGGTACGCGAACTGGACCAGACCGAACACCAGGAAGAGCGCGTTCACCAGCACCAGCACGGTAGTTACTTCCACGAAGCCTATCGAGACGCGCGTGGGCACGGCGTCCATACCCGCGTCCCACGGCTCCTCATCGCCGGGCATGGCCCTGTCGCGCCTGCCGACGGCATAGGCCAAACCCCCGGCCAGCACCCAGCCCACCATGATAGCCACGATCACCTGGGAGAACAGGTCGCCCATATCCGGGAGGTAGCGAAACTCAAGCAGTTGACCCAGCAGGCTCGCGAACACCATGTCGGCTGAAGCGAGCAGGGCCGCGAACACCAGGAGCACAGGCGCGGCCAGCATGACCCCGCGCAGCACCGGCATCCATCTCGCCCGGCCCTTGCCGCCTAGCTGCCTGCCCTCCATGCTCTTTGGGACCAGCGTGAAGGGCAGGGTAACCGAGTGCAGCCCTGCGGTCATTAGCGAGAGGTAGTAGCCGAGGATGCCAAGGCGGTCGAGCCGCCCCGCCGCGTAGAAGTAGGTGAGCAGCACCAGGAGGCCGAGCACGGCGCAGACGTTCAGGAACGTGAGAAAGTCATCGGCCCGGAAGTATACCATCGCGGCGAAGAAGGCGATGGGCAGCACGAGCCACAGGTTGCGCGTGCGGGGCCGCACGTCCTCCTGGCGGCCCAGCCAGAACAGCACGCCCAGCAGGGAAGCCACGAACAGCGGCAACGATATGCCGAGCATCTTCCGGTAGAAGAGCACGTCGAACGCCATGCCCAGCCCCAGCCCGGCCAGCAGCACACGGGAGGGAGAGGCGAGATTGGGCACGATGCGAACGCCGGGGAGGCGGGGCGCGTTGGTGGTGGAAGTAGCCGTGGCAGTGGACGTGGCTGTGGCGCTGCTAGCAGGGGAATCGATGGTGAGTTGGCTTGCCATGGGTTTTGCTCCTGGTGAATTGTCCAGCGCGCGGTCGATCTAGGCGGGGGCACTCCGGATACAATATAGCGGGCTGCGGGGGCAGCTTTCGACCCTCTGAGTCCTGGCGGGTCTGCACACAGGTGCTTGACAGTAGCGTGTGGGGGTGCCGTGTGGGGGTGGGGGTGCCCTGCCAATGAATTGGCGGGCTGGCAAGGGGCGAAGTCTCCTTCGGAGACTACCCCCCTAGTTCTTCAGTCTCCGAAGGAGACTTCGCTACTTGTCAGCCCGTGGCTTCAGCCACAGGGCGTCTCTCAGGATGAGACTACCGGTCTTAGCTGCACCTTCCGGCGCACCCGCGTGCTTGACATGGACAGCGGCGTCTGATACGCTCGACTCGTGGGGAGCACCCTTTTGCTCTACTCATTTTACAACAAATAGCAACTCTATTGCATTACAATTAATCAACTTATAGGTGAGAAATAAACACTAATGATACTAAACCTACTGATTGTCGAGGATAACGAGAGATTGAGGACGGCCCTTACCGAGGGGCTGAACGCCACCGAAGCCGTGAACGTGATGCACGGCTGCGAAAGCGGCGAGGAGGCGATTGCCCGCTGCCTGGACGCGAAGCCCGACATCATCCTGATGGACGTGCAGCTTGCGGGGCCGAAGAACGGCATCGAGACGGCGGTGGCTATCCGGCGCGAGTTCCCCCGCTTGCCGGTGGTCTTCTATTCGATACAGGACGACGAGAGCTATTACCGCGATTTCCGCCGCTCCGGCATCTTGAGCCACTACGCCTACGTGCGCAAGTCTAACTACCTGCTGCCGCACATGATCCTGCCGCTGCTCAAGGACGCGGTGGCGGGGCACAGCTTCATCGACCCGGAGATCGAGTCGCGGGTGCAGGAGGTGCGGCACAAGGACGAGCAGTCCCCTATGTCGCTGCTGGAGCCTAACGAGCAGGCGGTGGCCCGCATGCTGGCGCAGGGCCTGACCAACGAGCAGATTGCCGAGCGCATGGGCTTCCGCGACAAGCGCACGATTAGCCGCACCAACGGCCAGATCTACTGCGCCTGGGGCCTCAACTTCAACAACACCGACGAGAAAGTGGCCCGCACCCGCGCCTCCATCATTGTGAACGCGGGACGTCTCCTCGCCTGGCGCGACGACGGCACCCCACTCGCGATGAACGAACGCGGCGACTGGGTGGAATGGGCGGGGTAATTACGAATTACGAATTACGAATTACGAATTACAGGATGCTCGCCGTAATTCGTAATTCGTAATTCGTAATTACCCGAAGGGATGACGGTTGTTCGAGCACCTGTTGAACCTGACTGCGCTGCTGACATGGGCTGCCATGTCGGTGTCGCTGTTTAATACGGTGCTGTTGCTGTGGCTGGGGCTGACTGTGCTGCTTAATGCGGAGCGGCGGACCTGGGGCATCTGGGTGGCGGGGCTGGGGCTGTTGAGCGGTGCGGCTTTCTTTATCAGCCACTCGACTATGCTGGGGCAGGGGCTTACGTATGTAAGCTGGGGTATGGACTTCTGGTGGCATGCCGGGTGGGTGCCCGTGCTCGCCTCGCCCTTTGCCTGGTACGTCGTGATGCTCTGGTACGCGGGCTACTGGGATGATGCGCGGTCGGCGTTGCGGCGCAGGCAGCGGCCCTGGCTGGTGGTGGTGAGCCTGCTGGCGTTCGCGATGTCCGCCTTTCTTACCTTTGCCAACCCACTACCGTCCTACTGGCAGCTAGCCCAGCGCAACCTCTCCACGCCCTACTCCTACAATGGCGTGCCGATGCTCATGATAGTCTTCCCCGCGTACATGGTGCTGTGCATCGTGCTGTCTATGGACGCCTTGCGCAAGCCGGGACCCACCGGCAGGCTCATGGGCGACGTGGCAAGGGAGCGGGCGCGGCCCTGGCTGGTGGCGACCGCCGGGGTGCTGCTGCTGGTGAGCCTGCTGGTGACCTGGGCGATGGTGTGGATAGTGCTCCACGTGCGCGATACGCCCTCCTACAACCTCCCCGTAGGTACCCCGCCTGACACCCTGCTGAACACGATTGCCCTGTTCGACCTGGCTATCGCCGCGCTTATCGGCGTGTCGGTCGTGCTGCTGGGGCAGGCGGTGGTGGCGTACGAGATATTCACCGGGAAGGCCCTGCCGCGGCGCAGCCTGCTGTTGCAGTGGTGGAGCGCGGTGGTGCTCGCGGGGGGCTTCAGCACGCTCGTGGGCTACAGCCTCACGGTGGCAACCCACCCGATCAACAGCCTGGTGCTGGCTACCATCCTGATGGTGGTCTTTTACGCGGTCTTTAGCTGGCGCAGCTACATCGAGCGCGAGCGGTACATGGACCTGCTCAGGCCGTTCGTGTCGGGGCGCAGCCTCTACGGCGACCTGCTGGACCAGTCGGGGCCGCTGTCCGCCTCCCAGCAACTGGAGATAGAGGGGCCGTTCCGCGTGCTGTGCGGCGAGGTGCTACGGGCCAGGGTGGCTTATCTAGCGGCGCTGGGGCCGTTGTCGCCGCTGGTGGGGCCGCCGCTGGTGTATCGCGCCCCGGAGCACAAGGACGGCAGGGCCGCGCCGGAGGGGCAGGTGCCGCTGCCGCTGGCCGAGCTAACGCCGCAGTTTACGTCGCCCCAGGTGCTGTGGGTGGCGGTGGACCCGCTGCGTTTCCATGCCGCGAGCCTGGCGGTGCCGCTGTGGAGCGAGCGCGGCCTCATCGGGGTGATGCTGCTTGGTGAGAAGCGGGATGGGGGCCTGTACACGCAGGAGGAGATCGAGATAGCGCGCGCCTCTGGAGAGCGCATGGTGGACACGCAGGCCAGCGCCGAGATGGCCCGCCGCCTCATGTCCTTGCAACGCCGCCGCCTCGCCGAAAGCCAGGTGCTCGACCGCCAGGCCCGCCGCGTGCTCCACGATGACGTGTTGCCCCTGCTCCATACCGCCATGATAGCCCTCAGCAGCCGCAAGGCCCACGTGCAGGTGCCGGGTGACGCTAGTACCGGCCCCGCCCTTAGTCCGAACGGCGCAGAGAGCGCGGGCAACGGCCCCGTGAACGGGCGTGACGGCGAGCAGGATGCCCTGGGCCTGCTTGGTGACGCCCACCGGCGCATTTCCGACCTGTTGCGCGACATGCCTTCGGGCGCGGCCCCCCAGGTGGCGCGGCTCGGCCTGCTGGGTGCGTTGCGCAAGGCGGTGGAGGAGGAGTTCGGCACCGCGTTCAATGGTGTGAGTTGGCAGGTGGAGCCTGAGGCCGAGCGGCAGACGGCGGAAGTAGCGCCCCTCGCGGCGGAGGTGCTGTACTACGCGGCACGGGAGGCAGTGCGCAACGCCGCCCGCTACGGGCGGAACGGGGACTCGGCGCGGCCCCTCCACTTGCGGGTGTCCGCCAGGACCTGGGATGGCCTGGAACTCACGGTGGAGGACGACGGTGTGGGCATGTCGGCCCCGGCGCGGGACAACGGCGGCAGCGGGCAGGGGTTGGCGCTTCACAGCACTATGATGGCGGTGGTGGGCGGGTCGCTCGCCACGGAGAGCGTAACAGGCAAGTACACGAGGGTGACACTGACGCTGCCAAAGGTTTGAGATTGGCTGAGTGCTGAGGCTTACTGAGAGCACATTTCGAGGCCGCCTGTCACTTAGAGCGAAGCCTCATTTTCAGGTGGACTGAACTTCTCGTCCGGCTGCCAGGCAGAGATGTAGTTTTTCTCCCATAGATACTTCACCGAATTCTCCACAGCTTCAACGGTGACACTTGGGAGAAGGACCAACGAGGCAGTTTCAGCAAAGCAGGGAGCGCCCTCTCCTTCAACAACCGCCTCCATGTCCTGCCGCAAGCGCACGGGGTCGTAGAAGCAGATTTCGTAGTATACGCCTGGCTCAGTCTCCACATGGATGCAGACCCAGCCCTTTGACGGCATCTCCCATGCCCCACGCTCGTCTATCCAAGAGCTTGCACTTATTGTTGATGCAGCTGATACATGGGCAAAGGGCACAATACGCGGGTAAGTTGGGGTGCCCGCCTTCGATGCATCCATTTGGTTCTCCACCAGATCCTGAAATGACTTCTAACGCGCCACCCCTATGGCCCCTCGAGAGTGATGTTTCCAGTGCCGCCCTCTATCCCCACGTTGAGAGTGTTGGCTGAGTTTGCGGCGTTGGTGTAGGTGTCACCATCCCGGACCAAACGGTGAGCGGTGACTTTGCCCAGGTTGCCGGTGACTGTGACGCGAGTTGCCATTTTGTCGCCCACTTTCAACGTGAAGTCGCCAACACCCCCTGTCAGTCGCGCGTGTACGTTCCTGCCGTAGTTGCCGCTTAAGTCGGCGGTAACCCTTCCCGCCCCCAATTTCATCTCGAAGTCTTCTACCTGGAGGTTGGATAAATTGATATTGGCGTCGTCCAGGCCGAGCCGGATGTTGAGGCTCATGGGGAGTTGGTTTGATAGTCTGAGGTCGGTGCTGTACAACTCGGCCCCACCGAATGAGGGCAGGTTGTTCCGGTCGACGGCCTGGACAATCGAGAGGCTGCCCTCGGAGTTGTTGGGGCTGTAGGTGACTTGCGGCTTTAGACCGGGGTTGGTGTACTGGAATGTGGCATCCATCAGCCGGTTCGAGCCATCGCCCAGGTCCACTTTGCCTACCGCCACATCGATGAGCACTGTGGCGCTGGTGGCGTTGCCTTGCTCGACAGATTCGTGGACGCTCTGAATCTGGGCCACAGTGCCCTCGGCCCCACAGCCCGACAGGAGCACCAGGAGCACTGAGGCTAGCGCCAGCCGAGTGAGTATCCACTTAACCGTGCCAGCTTCCATAACAAAGACCTTCCAGTAGACGGTTCCGCGTTCTCAGCAAGCTGCTTGCACAGCAGGGGCGGGGGTCCGCCTGAGATTCGGAGGCGACCGGTGCCTGGTTTACTCGGGGAGGTTGAGGGGAGAGTGCACTGGCATGCGTTCACCAGGCATGAGTCAGTATACCACTATGGCTCATGTGCGTGGTTTCTGTCCAACGCAAATCCTGGCACCTGGCACTGAAGCTAGTCAGAGACGGAACCGCCAAGAGGGCAAAGTTTTAAGGATGTTGAGATGGTATAAAGAGAACCAGGGTATGTATTGTTGTACCCTGGTCCTCCTGCTGAGAACACTTATTTAATCTTGGCGTGGTTCTTGGCGTCTTGGCGTCTTGGCGTTTCCGTCTATTCCAAGGTGATGGTTAGTACCGGGGCAGGGAGGGGTCCACTTCCTCGGCCCAGGCGTTGATGCCGCCGCGCAGGTTCCACAGCTTGCGGAAGCCTAGCTGCCTCAGCTCGTTCACCGCGCGGGCCGAGCGGGTACCGCCCTTGCAGTAGACTACCATTTCGTCCGCGGTGCTCAGCTCGTGGGCATGGGCCGTCACCTGGTTCACCGGGATGAGCTTTGCGCCTTCCAGGTGGGCGATGTCCCACTCGTGAGGCTCGCGCACGTCCAGCAGCACCAGCTTCTGGCCCGCGTCCAGGCGGGACTTGAGGTCGCGGGGGGAGATGTCGAAGTCGGTCTCGCCGCGCTCGGTCTGCGCGTTGATGCCGCAGAACACCTGGTAGTCGATTAGCTCGGTCACGGTGGGGTTCTCGCCGCACACCGGGCAGTCGGGGTCTTTACGCAGGCGCACCTCGCGGAAGCGCATGTCTAGGGCGTTGTACAGCATCAGGCGGCCAATCAGAGGCTCACCGATGCCCAGCAGCAGCTTGATCGTCTCGGTAGCCTGAATGGTGCCAATCGTGCCGGGGAGGATGCCGAGCACGCCACCCTCAGCGCAGGAGGGCACCAGGCCAGGAGGGGGAGGCTCAGGGTAGAGACAGCGGTAGCACGGCCCGTGCTCGGCCCAGAACACAGACGCCTGCCCCTCGAACCGGAAGATGGAGCCGTACACGTTAGGCTTGCCCAGCAGCACGCAGGCGTCGTTCACCAGGTAGCGCGTAGGGAAGTTGTCGGTGCCGTCCACAATCACGTC
>DASVQO010000035.1:0-2784 GCA_036389075.1 Chloroflexia bacterium
CTTATCAGGAAGCTAGCTACCAAAGGTGGCCTCTGTCATTCTGAGCGTAGCGAAGAATCTAGAGAAGTTGGTAAAGGATGCTGTTGAACTACACGTAGCACGTGGTTATAGTGCTGAAGTTCAACATAGGGACTATGCCAGCATCTTAGATTCTTCGCTGCGCTCAGAATGACAGAGGGGGTTTGGTCTCGCACATGAGGCCCCTTGCATAACCTCCTCAGTCTCCGAAGGAGACTTCGCTGCTTCCCAGCCCGTGGCTTTAGCCACAGGGCTATCGCCGGGCCGCGTAGCCTCCCTGTCCGCAATGACTACACCCTCGCACCCTCAGGCCCTTACACCAGCAGCCAATCCACAACGCGGAGGCGTTTGACTCCCTAGAACATAAGTGCTATACTCCGGCCCAGGTGGTACTTTCATCTAGAAGGAGGCAAACGGGCATGGCAAACGGAGCAAACGGAGCACGTAAAGTGACTGTGCTGGTCGGCACAAACAAAGGCGCGTTCTTTTTCCACTCGGACACCGACCGGCGGAACTGGGAGATGACCGGGCCGCATCTCGACGGCTGGGAAATATATAGCCTGTGTGGCTTGAACGGCAACGGCCACGAGAACGGCGGAAACGGCGGGGGTAACCGGGTGTTCGCGGGTACGTCCCATTTCGTGTACGGCCCAACCATCCGCTTCAGCGACGACCTGGGCGCTACCTGGACGCAGGTCGAGGCCGGGCCTGGCTACAGCGAGGAGAGCGGCTTCAAGCTCAACCGCATCTGGCAAATCGTGCCGGGCCACGACACCGAGCCGGGCACCCTCTACGCAGGCGTTGACGAAGCGGGCCTGTTTGCCAGCCGCGACGGCGGCACCACCTGGGAAGAAGTGACCGGCCTCACCCAGCACCCCACCCGCGACGAGTGGGCGCCCGGCAACGGCGGCCTCTGCTTGCACACCATCCTGATCGATCCGGGCAACCCCCGGCGGATGTGGGTCGGCATCTCGGCGGTAGGGGCCTTGCGCACCGAAGACGGCGGCCAGACCTGGCAGACGTGCAACCAGGGACTGCCGCAACTGGCGACGGGCGTCCGCACCCAGGACGTTGGACGTTGCGTGCACAAGCTGGTGCTCGATCCAAAGGACCCCAACACCCTCTACTGCCAGTTCCACGGTGGGGTATTCAAGTCCACCGACGCCGCCGACTCCTGGCAGCCCATCGAGGAGGGCCTTCCTAGCAATTTCGGCTTCCCAATGGGTATCAGCGCGAGCGGCGACCTTTTCGTGGTACCATTGGAGAGTGATATGCAGCGCCACGTAAAGGACGGCCAGTTGCGCGTCTATCGCTCCCAGGATGGCGGCGCGCACTGGGCACCCGCCGGTGAAGGACTGCCGGAGCAACCCCACTACGTCGGCGTGCTCCGCGACGCGATGGCCGTCGACACGCTTGAGCCTGCGGGGGTCTATTTCGGCACCAGCATGGGCGAGGTGTTCTACTCCCCCGACGCGGGCGAGCACTGGGACCGGCTGCCCGGCCAGTTTCCGCGTATCACCTCGATCAAGGCATGGGTGCGGGAGGGCTGACATGGCAGATACGAGCAACGTAGGCATAGAGGTGCGCGTCCCGACGCTCCTGCGGGACTGCACGGGCGGCAGCAGCCCGGTGACGATTGAGGCTGCCACCCTCGCTGAAGCGCTGGAGCGGCTGCGCGAGACCTACCCGCTACTGCGCGTCCACCTCTACGACGAAGCGCAGCAGCTACGGCCTCACGTGCTGATCTTCTACAACGAGGAGAGCACCCGCTGGCTGGAACGCCTCGACGTGCCCCTCCGACCCGGAGACCGCCTGGAGATCATCCAGGCGGTCTCCGGTGGCTGACCCACCCCGGAGTATCAGTATGGATACCGCCATGCGCCTCGTCGCCTATAACGTGGGGCAGGGCGGGTCGCGCGATCCGGCCGTCTGGGAGCGCGTGCTCTCGGACCTCGCCCCCGACCTGCTGTTCGTTCAGGAGACGCGCCACCCCGAACATGCCTGGCTGCCCGCCCTCCCCACCGCGCCTGCCGACTCGTGGTTATGGGAATCGGTACCCGGAGGCCGCTGGGGTAGCGCGCTCTGGACGCGCACCGGCTACCTGACGCCGCTGCCGGTGCCGGAAGACTTCACAGGCCGAGTAGTCGCCGCAGTAGTGGAGGGCTGTGCCTGGCCGGGCCTCGGGGTCGCACCCGCCGTAGCGCTCAGCATTCACGCCCCCACGCGCAAGGGCAGTTCTTACATAAAGGAGGTCGGGCGCATCCTCGATTTCGCGAGTGCGCTGGCCGGTGGGCTGCCTCTAGTGCTCGCTGGCGACTTCAACGTAGTGGTCGGGTTGCGCGAGCCGGGCCAGCCTATCGCCGTCACGCGGGGCGAGCAGGCGCTGTTGCGTCGGCTGCGCGAGGAGCTTGACCTCATACCCTGCTGGCAGACGGCGCACCCCGGCGAGCCACTCGCCCGCACCTTGCGCTGGCTCCACCGCAACGACTCCCTGCCTTACCACTGCGACGGCCTGTTCGTGCCCGCCGCCTGGGCCTCCGCGCTTCAGTCCTGCGAGGTGCTCGAGGGAGAGGAGTGGCTCGCCCTCAGCGACCATAACCCGGTTGTCGCCTCGTTCGCCCTGGAAGGGTCGCCGAATCCCGCAAACTCGTAGCGCACGCGGGGGTGCCCTGCCAGGTCGCCCTGTGGCTGAAGCCACGGGCTTACAAGCAGCGAAGTCTCCTTCGGAGACTACATGATGTTGCTTAGTCCCCGCAGGGGACTTTG
>DASVQO010000036.1:0-7209 GCA_036389075.1 Chloroflexia bacterium
GCGTACCTTTGCGTCCTCTGCGTCTCTGCGGTGAATAATTGGTAACTATGTCGAACCATGTTGGCGTTTAGCTCCCCTGCTACGCTTTATCTTTGTGCGCGAGGGGCAGCACCCACCATAGCACCGCGATGAGCACGCCTACCAGCCCCGCCGCTACGAACGACTCGATGAGGCCAACCGCCTGCGCTACTACCAGTTGGGTGGCGAGCACCAGGGCGAGTGAGGAGGGTATCAGGCCGATAATGATCATGCGCGTCGCAAGGTTTTTGAAGCGTACTCGGTCCATCAGCGGGCGTTGCAGGCGGTGCTGGGCAGCCGGGGCGCTGAGTATTATCAGGCCCGCGAGCGCGCAGAGGAAGGTGGTCATGTAGACCCATTTCTCCACATGGTCTATGTCGCGGAAGCCCTCGTTGAAGGGCAAGATGATGAGGAAAGCCGTCAGCACTTGCAGGCCCTGTAGGAGGATCCTCAGTTCCTGCAACATATCGTCTAGCTTGTTCTCGTCGTGGCCCTCATTCCCGGACTGTTGCGCTGGTCCTTCCTGTCTTGCTTGTCCGTCCTGGTTATCAAGCCGGTCATCTTTTACTTTTACCGCCAAAATCGTTCTCCTCTAGCTGGCACAAGTCCCTGATGTTATCCAGTACGATATCCGGGTCGGGCTTGCTGTAGTACTTAGGGTCGGTGGCGTAGTGCCCCTGCTTCACCCACACCGTAGTGAGCCGGTCCCCGAGGTGCTCCTTGGCGCGCGCCAGTATCCTCTGCTTGTCGTCCACGAGCACGTAGTGGCGCGAGGGCAGCACGTGCAGCACTTCATCGAGGGAGTGTTCCTTGTGGGTGAAGATGAGCACGTCCGCCGGGCCGCCCACCGCTTCCGTCAGTCCGGCGCACATGATCTTGCGGGGCTGGTAGTCCTCGTCGCCGTCCGAGAGGATAGCCACGTCGCCCATCTCGGTCAGGTGTTCTAAGGCAGGCATTGTGCCAGGATACAGGTACTCGGTGTAAGGCCAGTCGTTGATCAACTCGGCGGCCTTCTCGGCTACCTGGCGGTCCTTCCAGTCCGAGGCGAACCGCTTGAGCGTCTCCGGGTAGCTGACCACGTCCAGTTCCTCGCGGACCTGCTCGTAAAGCTGCCAGAACCGCTCGGCCCCGTCGTCCCCCAGCAAATTGAGCAGGGCAGCTTGCATGTCGGCTTTCGACCTGTCGTTGTCGAGCAGGGTGTTGTCCACGTCCAGCAGAAAGACCGGTTTGTCGTTGTGTGGTTTGGGTTGGCGTTGCACGGGTGCCTCCATCGCGTTTTGAGTTCGTGTGGAATAATGGAGCGTAACATGCTAGACTCGTTCCATCATGTCGCAACTCATCTACAGGCCCGCATCGCATACACCCCAGTTGAAGGGCAAAGGCCGGACCCCGCTCTTCGTGCTGCCCTCGACTGCGGGCGGCACCTCAGGCCCGGGCGCGCTACGCAGCAAGTACAACGCGGTGCTGGCCTTCCTGGATGCCGGGCGTGGGAGTGAGGACTACCTTCAGGGGCTAGCATCGGTGTATGCCGAGCTACTGGCCTCGCAGGGGCGGCTTCTGGTGGTGCTGCCCATCTCGCTGCCGGAGGCGGACGCCCTTGCCCGGAAGCTGAACCTGCCATTCCCTCTGCTCGCGGACGAGGGAGGCAACACCACCCGGCGTATGCTTGGCGAAAGCCACCACGCCGCCCTGTGCGTCACCGACCGCTACGGTCAGGTCTTCTCGCTTGAGGTGGCTGTGGCCCCTTCACAACTGCCTCCTCCCCGGTCTGCCATCGACTGGCTTGAGTTCATCCAGATACAGTGCCCCGAGTGAACGGACGGCACCGATAGCCGCTGGTTCAGCGACGAGGACGAGTGAGGGCACGCTGCTGTGCGCCTCTAAGACGCCGGTGTCAACGTTGGGCTATACGGCAACGCTTCAAGGCCGCCTAAGCACTCGGAAGGATATATGATGAACAAGTACACTGATACACTGTCCCTGCGGACGCTGCGTATATTGGACAAGGCGATTTCGTTGGGCGGTGCGTGTTCCCTACTGGGTATGGTCTTATTGTCGTTGCAGTCCGGGTCGGGGCTGGCCTCCCAAATGCCCTGGTATTTTTGGGTACTGGCCCTTTGTTATTACCTGAGTATCTTTTACACGCCCCCGCCGCGCCTGGGGATCGCCCGCACGGAAACGCCGACTGATGTAGCCTGGTTCCTGGTTGCCTGTGCGGTTCTCACGATAGGGTTTACCCTCTTCATGCTCATTTTCTTACCCCTGGGAAGCTCCCTGGTAATTTTCGTGGGTTTGAGTTTGTCCCTCGGAGTGAGGGGTGCCAGGGCCCTTCTATGGAAGCGACAACAAAGCAATCATCTGTCCGCTCCCGGGTAAGTCTCAAGCCGGTTCTCGGAACCCTGGTGCTACCCTGGGTGTAACTTAACTACGGACACGATAGTAAGGGGACTTTTCTGCCCTCGTTCCCCACCTGATTGACCACGGCCCACTCCCACGAAAGGACATTGACATAATGCGCTACAGCCCAAAGTCACTCACACGTATCGCTGCCACCCTCTTGCTCCTTGCTGCTACCACGCTGGCGCTACTGCCAGGCTCCGCAGCCTTGAGCGCCCCAGCCGCGCAGGACGACGGCACGGAGGGGCTGCCGCCGGGCGTGCGCGTCGAGACGGTGCTCTCCGACATGGACGACCCCATTGCGATGGCCTTCGACCCGTCGGGCCGCCTCTTCTACACCGAGAAGGCCACCGGCAACGTGCGCCTGTTCGCGGGCGGTAAGCTCCAGGCAAACCCGGTGATACACTTCGACGTGAGCACGTCCTCCGAGCGCGGTTTGCTAGGCATCGCGATTGACCCCAACTTCAACGCGAACCACTTCATCTACGTCTACCAGACCGCCCCCGGCAGCAACACCGAGAACAGGGTAGTGCGCTTCGTGGAGCGCGACGGCGTAGGCTCTAACCCGAGCGTTATCTTCGCCTCGCCGCAGACCGCGGGCAACCACAACGGCGGCAACATCCACTTCGGCCCGGACGGCATGCTCTACGTGTCGATAGGCGACAACGCCAACGCCGACAATGCGCAGGACCTGACCACGAAAAACGGCAAAATCCACCGTCTCAACCCCGATGGCTCGATACCCGCCGACAACCCTAAGTGGAACGTGCCGGGCGCGGTGGGTTCGATCTACGCTTACGGCCTGCGCAACAGCTTCGACTTCACCTTCGACCCCGTCGTGCGGGGGCGTATCTTCGCCAGCGAGAACGGACCGGGGTGCGACGACGAGATGAACCGCATAGAGAGGGGCTTCAACTACGGCTGGCGCGCCAACTACCCCTGCGACGACGCCAACCCGCCCGACGACGTGAACACGATCGCGCCCCTCTGGTACCAGGCCCGCTCCGCCTGCTGCGAAGCCCCTACCGGCATCGAAGTGTACGAGGGCTGGCAGATACCGGAGTGGAGGAACCACCTTTTCATGTCGGCTTACCAGGGCGGCAAGCTGCGCCACTTCTACCTGAACGAGGACCGCACCACCGTCACCCGCACCAATATAGTGCAGGGCGTCGAAGTCAACATGGACATGGAGACGGGGCCGGACGGGGCGCTCTACTTCATGGAGGGGGGCGGCTATTCGCCCGGCACGCTCAAGCGGTTCGTGGGGCCGGGGCAGCCTCCCACCGCTAACACGCCCGTGGTCACACCCGCCACCACCCCCCCGCCCGGCGGCACCCCCAGCATACCAGGCAGCGGCAGCCGCACCTTCCCCGAGACCAAGCAGACAGTGACGGGCATCTTCCTCGAATACTGGGACAAGAACGGCGGCCTCCCTCAACAGGGCTACCCCATATCCGGCCTCATCAACGAGGTGTCGGACCTAAACGGCAAGCCTTACGTAGTGCAGTACTTCGAGCGCGCCGTATTCGAGTACCACCCTGAGAACCAGCTGCCATATAACGTGCTGCTGTCCCAACTGGGCACGTACCAGTACAAGAAGAAGTACCCCGAGGGCGCGCCCGGTCAGCAACCCAACACGAGCGCAGGGTCGATGCTCTTCCCCGAAACGGGCAAGCGGGTGGGCGGCAGGTTCCTGCAATACTGGCAGCAGAACGGCGGTCTGCCACAGCAGGGCTACCCTATATCGGACGAGTTCATGGAGAAGTCAGACCTGGACGGCAAGACCTACCGGGTGCAGTACTTCGAGCGTGCGGTGTTCGAGATGCACCCCGAGAACCAGCCGCCCTTTGACGTGCTGCTCTCGCAGTTGGGCAAGTTCCGCTACGACGAAAAGTACGGCGGCAGGTAATCCCTTGCCGCCGTCAGGAGGAGCAGGAGGACGCGCTCGCATCCTCCTGTTCCTAACTTAATCGCTAAGAGGAGCGAGGGCGCAGCTAGCCGCCGGAAGAGTCGTTGTCGCCAACTTCGTTGACGTACTCGGAGTCGGCCTCACGCCTGCCCCAGCGCTCGTTCTCGATGGTGTCCTTGCCCGCGTAGAGGTCGCGCGTCTTCTGGCGCGTGTCCTTCGATGCCTGGTTTACCGCGTCAAAGTTGCTCCGCAGTTGGCGTCTGTTCGCGTCCACTGCATTGGTTTCGTCCTGGCCGGTCTGTTCTGCTTCTTCTGCCATGATTGTATCCCCCTGGTGCTCAGACGTCTGACACCACTCCTGTAGCGAACGCGGACAGATTGTCCTAAGGCTCATGTCGGGCTTTCACTGCCGGTCGGGCCTCTGGGTTGCGCTTGGCTGCAAGAGTTGTGCCTGTGTAGCTGTGCTGGCTGTGGTAGGAGTGGTGCGGCTCACCGCATGGGGGTTAAGAGACATGGCCGGGGTGTAGAATTGCCCTGCTGTAGCCCTGTGGGGATGCCCTGTGGCTAAAGCCACGGGCTGACAAGGGGCAAAGTCTCCTTCGGAGACTAAGGAACGTAAGGGTAGTCTCCGAAGGAGACTTCGCTATTTGCCAGCCCGTGGCTTCAGCCACAGGGCGACCATGCAGGGCACCGCCGCACGGCTATCGCTCGGCGTCCTGCAAGGCATAACAGCGCACGATAAGAACTTGCTGCGATTGTGGTATAATACCAAAACCCGGCTAGAACCGAGCAGGATTCACACCAGGAGCTAACCTTGCAGGATATCTTTCGCAAGCGTCGCTACTTCTCGCTGGGGCAGGACAAGCGCCCCGACACGAGAGGCCAGGGCGCACCGAACAGAGAGTTCCCCGACGACCTGTGGACCAAGTGTCCCAAGTGCAACGAACTGCTCTATACCCGCGAACTCGAGAACAACCTGAAGGTCTGCCAGAAGTGTGGCTACCACTTCCGCCTGTCGTCCGAGGAGCGCATCGACTTCCTGGCCGACGAGGATACCTTCGTGCGTGGCGGCCCCAACGTCGCGCCCGTGGATGCCATCGGCTTCGTCTCCCTCGAACAGAAGTACTCCACCAAGCTCAAAGAGACCCAGGCCAAGACCGGGCTGACCGATGCGGTCGTATACGGCAGCATCCGCGTCGAGGACGTGCCCGCCGTGGTCTTTGTGACCGACTTCCGCTTCTTCGGGGGCAGCATGGGTTCGGTCTACGGCCAGGGGCTGGTGGAGGCCGCTGAGCTTGCGATAGAGAAGAAGGTGGGCCTGCTTACCGTGTCGGCTTCGGGCGGGGCGCGCATGCAGGAGGGCATTTTCTCGCTCATGCAGATGGCTAAGACCACCGCCATACTCCGAGAGCTTGCCGAGGCGCGCCTGCCCCATATCTCGCTGCTCACCGACCCCTGCACCGGCGGCGTGACCGCTTCCTACGCCACCTCCGCCGACATCGTCATGGCCGAGCCTGGCGCCCTAATCGGCTTCGCCGGCCCCCGCGTGATAGAGCAAACGATCAAGCAGAAACTGCCGCCCGACTTCCAGACCGCCGAGTTCCTCCTGAAGCATGGCATGGTGGATATGGTGACGCCCCGCCGGGAGCTACGCACCACCGCCAGCCGCCTGCTGAGACTCTACGGCAACCATTAGACATTACATGCGAGGCGGGGAGCCCCGTACCTCGCACGGCACTGAGGCTTATGGAGACCGACCACAAGCAAGACACCGCGAATACGGACAAGAGCAATGGCAGCCACCAGGGCCTCGAAGCTCTGCGCCAGGCCGTGCCCCCAGGCATCAGCCACAAGCCGGACGGCGTGCACGCCAACGGGGCCGCCGCTACCTCCTCTAATCCCGCCTCGCCCCAGGCTGCCCAGACCAGCAATGCGGCCCCCAAAGGCACCCAGGCGGAAGTGAACGCCTGGCAGCGCGTGCAACTCGCTCGCCACCCCGACCGCCCCCACACCCTCGACTACATACAGCGCATCTGCACCGAGTTCGTGGAGCTGCACGGCGACCGGCTCTTTGGCGAGGACGCTTCGATCATCGGCGGGCTTGGGTGCTTCAACGGCGAGACCGTGATGGTCATAGGCCAGCAGAAGGGCCGCTCCACCCGAGAGAACATCGCCCGCAACTTCGGCATGCCCCAGCCGGAGGGCTACCGCAAGGCCAAGCGCCTGATGGAGCACGCCGCCCGCTTCGGCTTCCCCATCCTCACCTTCATAGATACCCCCGGCGCCAGCCCAGGCGTGCCCTCCGAGGAGCGCGGAATAGGCCAGGCTATCGCGGAGAACCTGGTGACGATGCTCGACTTGCAGGTGCCCCTGATAGCCACGGTGCTGGGCGAGGGCGGCAGCGGCGGCGCGCTGGCAATTGGCCTGGGCGACCGCATCCTGATGCTGGAAAACTCGATCTATTCGGTGGCAAGCCCCGAAGCAGCCGCCACTATCCTCTGGCGTGATGCAGGCCAGGCCCCCGCCGCCGCGCACACCATGCGCATCACCGCCTCCGACCTGCTCGAGTTCGGCGTGGTTGACGAGGTGATACCCGAACCGGACGGCGGCGCGCACACCGACCCCGCCACCTCCATAGACGCCGTGCGGGACGCTATAGTCCGCCACCTGGACGACCTGCGCGCCCTCTACTCCCTCAACACCAGGAAGGGCCAGCGAGAGCTACTTGAGGCCCGCCGCCGCAAATACCTGCGCATCGGCCAGTTCGAGACGATGGGGAGTAACGAATAAGGAGACGAAACCGCCAAGACGCCAAGAACGCCAAGGTAACGCCAAGATTAAGGAAGGTGTTCCAGGCAAAGAGGAGGAGGGTACGATATCGTACC
>DASVQO010000037.1:0-18542 GCA_036389075.1 Chloroflexia bacterium
TACGAGGTGCCGGAGCAGCCCACCAAGCGCGCGGTGTATAGGAAGCTAACCGCGGCGTTCAAGGCGGAGGGGCTAGGACAGTCACCTCCAAGCTACCAGTTCTTCTGTGCGTATTTAGACATGCGACCGCGCTTAGAGCAGGAAAAGCGCCGCCGGGGCCGTCGCGCGGCGTACAAGTTTGCTATACGCTACTGGGAGCTTGAGTTTACCACTCCCAGACATGGCTCTCGTCCCTTTGAGGTAGCACATATAGACCATACCGTCGCGGACCTTCTGCTTGTTACGGCGGATGGCAAAGTAGAGGTAGTAGGACGCGTGACGGTAAGTTTCATGATTGATGCTTACAGCCGTCGCGTCCTCGCCGTCTGGTGCAGCTATCAGGAAGCTAGCACACTAGCGGACATGATGCTCATGCGTGAATGTGTGCGGCGCTGGCACAGATTGCCCCAGATCATCGTCACGGACCGTGGTCCTGACTTTGGAAGTATCCTCTACGAGAGTCTTCTAGCTCGTTACGAGGTCACGAAGAAGGAGCGACCCGCGGCAGCACCGCGCGTAGGCTCCATAGTAGAGCGCATATTTGGTACGGCCAATACACAGCTCTTCTACAACTTGCAGGGCAATACACAACACCTCCGGAACCCCCGGGAGATGAGTCAAGAGGTTGACCCGAAAAGGCGGGCGGTGTGGTCCATTGGGCCTTTCTATATCGCGCTCTGCTGGTGGGCTTACGAAGTGTACGACCAGGCATATCACGAAACCCTGCTGGACTCTCCCCGCAACATCTTCAACACGTCGATAGGCATCACGGGCCGCCGTGAGCACAAGTACATCGTTTACGACCAGGACTTCATTTACGATACTCTGCCTACGACCAGAAAGGGTACCGCCAAAGTGACGCTGAGCGGCGTAAAGATAAACCGCATCGTCTACTGGCATGAGGACATGCAGCAGGCAGAGGTCCTGGGTAACAGTGTGCCTGTGAAATGGGACCCTCTTGATGCCGGTGTCGCATATGCTTACATACTGGGCCGCTGGGTTCAGTGCTTCTCCCGGCATTACGCCGAGTACCGGGGCCGCAGCATGAGGGAAGTCCAGGAAGCCACTCAATTACTGCGAGAGAAGTACCGCATGCAGGGCCTCTCCACTGACCTATCCGACAAGAAGGTAGCCGACTTTCTCGTATCAGTCGAAGCCGTTCAGGCCCTGCAGGAGCGTCGGACGCGGGACCGCGAGCAGCAGGCAGTCATTAAGGTCCTGAACGCCATGACAGCCGCAGGTGACACGTACGACTACCAGGCCGCCCTGCTTGCTGCCGTGAACGGAGGAGTCTATCTACCTGGACCCCTTCCTGCGTTGCCCCAATTGGCGGCTGGCAGTAGTCCTAGCGGGGAGGCTGAGGGCGGAGCCACTGCCACCTTGCTCCCCAGCACCACAGCGCCTTCTACGCCTACGCTGGGCAAGGTTTCGGACTCTGTCTGGGATGACCTCCCCGACCTGGGAGCGTTCTAATATGGCAGCGAAGATACAGCGCGCAACGAGCGCAGACAGCGCAGAGGGCGCAGAGGGCGCAGAGGGCGCAGAGGGCGCAATGCAGCCATCACGCACTCTCGACAGGACTGCCGAGACGGGAAACGCGCCGAAATCACTCGGGCGGTCTACTAAGGCTTCGGTCGAAGCCGCCGAGAATCTTGCGTTGCCATTCGATAGAGACATCACGGAACGAGTTCTGGCTTTCCGAGAAAGCAGGATAGCGCATCTGTTGTTGACCCAAGCTAAGGACCAGTTGCTGGAGATGATAAGTACCGCCGACACAGGCCTCGTAGTGCTCGTGTACGGTCCTTCAGGGGTCGGCAAGTCCACTTTGTGCAAGAAGATCAGGGCCGAGCTGATACGTCAGGTCCTTGCGGACCTGACGGACGATCCCGGCCGTATGCCCGTGGGTTACCTTGAGGTGCCAAATCCCTCCACTGGTATTCTGAAGTGGGAGAAGGTGTGGAAGTTGGCGCTGGCGGCTTTCGACGAAATATTGACGGACGAGAAGATATCCTATCCGGAGATCGGGCTGAGCAGTGGCGCTGGCGGCCCGCCGACGCGCAACCATAGTGGAGATGCCGATACTCTTCGTGAAGCGGTAGAGCAGTGCATCCTGCACCGGCGTCCCCTCGCTATGCTTTACGATGAAGCTCACCACTTCGGCAAAGTTGGTTCTGGCGCTCAAAAGCTCCTCAATCAAATGGACAATATTAAGTCACTCGCGAATTGCTCCAATACTCCACACGTGCTGTTCGGCACATACGAGTTGCTGAACTTGCGTGGCCTCAGCGGCCAGTTGGGCCGTCGAGCCGAACGTATCCATCTACCTCGCTATAACATGAGTGAGCCAGCGCACAGGACTGCTTTCCTGGCTGTGCTAAAGAAATTTCAGGAGCAACTTTATACCTTCGGGGGTATCAAGGCAAAACTGGGTGACCTGTCCGACGTGCTCTACGCAGGCTCCTGGGGCTGCGTGGGCACGTTGAAGGACTGGCTGGCGAAAGCTATGAGAGATGCTCTTTACGCTGCCAAGTCCGAGGACGAGAGCCGGCGCAAGATGAGCTTCACCGACCACGTGTATAACACAGTCCTTCCGGATGCCGAGTTGATAAAGCTGGGTACCGAGCTAATAGCGGGGGAGGAGCGCGTGAGTGCCGCAGCGAACAGCTCGTCGATACTTCAGGCTATTCAGGAGAAGGCTCGCGGCCTGTGCGCCCAATCGGTCAGGGACCATACGAATCGGGTCGCGGAGACCGGCACCGGAGGAGATATGTTCGAGGGCAAGACTACACACGACGAACCGGGTGAACTGACTGCTTCGCTTCTGCCCCATCCAGAGGGTAATACCGGTGGGGTGGCAGTCGCTGAGGGGAAGAGCAAGTCTGGAGGTAGAGGACGCAAGGGCGGTGAGGCAGGTACAAATGGCAGCACCAAGCGGGGGGATGGTAGAGGCGAAGGAGATGCCGCCGGCGCTGGGACCGGCACTGGGAAGCCTCGCCAGCGCGCCCTTCCGGGCCGGCGCGGACCGGCGCGCGACCCAGTCGGTGGCGCGGGGGCGCAATATGCATAGCGTGACCGACATGTACGCCAGGTACCTGGGATCTTTTGGTGGAGCCGGAACACCTTCCTCTGCAGCGAAGGCGGGGGAAGAACTCGACCTGGACACTTTTGCACTGCCTCCGCGCAGCCGGTGGTACCCGCTGAAGCCACAAGGGCTGGGTACGCCTCTGGTGGAGTCGCTTCACAGCTTCCTATTGCGCTTGTCTGAGGCCCACCGGGTCAGTCCTATGTCGTTCCTGGTGCGGGAGATGCTCGCTGCCCATCTGGGCCGCTACGCCACGAACTCTGACGCCGAAAAGGTTCCAAGCAATATTGCCGCCCAGGTGAACGGTATGGGGAGATTCGCGGGAGGTTTTATCGACATTGTGGAACGCTCTACTACGCGCCGTGGCCTGCAAAGCATGAGCATGCACCGTTGGCGCTCTGTTCTTTCTCCATCGTCCCTGCTCCGCGCTTCCAGGGCGTGGTGTCCGTACTGCCTGCGTGACTGGCGCGCGGCCCGAGCCGCAGGGGACCGGGAAGCAGTTGCGTACGAGCCACTCCTGTGGTCCATCGAAGTAGTGACAGTGTGCCCTACGCATGATACACCTCTGCAGACTGTATGCCCGAACCCCAGGTGTAACCGCCACGTGCCCCTGCTGGTCAAGCAAAGCAGGGTGGGGGTGTGCTCTTTCTGCGATACGTGGCTTGGTGCAGAGGCCGCCCACGAGCAAGGAGAGATTCAAGGTGCCGCTTTCAGCGCGTCTGCTCCTCACTCGTCATCGCTTTGGCAGGAAGGCCGCGAAGCCATAGATACTAACCTGGCGGCCCCCTATTACGGCGGCGTATCCCGCGTATGGGCATCTGGGCTTTCGCATGAAGAATGGGTAGCGGAAGCCGTTGGTGAGCTGCTGGCAGCGCCGCCTCACATCTCGGCTGGCCTGTCTGGACTTGAACTGGACGTCTCTCTCAGAAAATGCGTGTCCTATCCTCCCGCGGGGGATGTCTTCAGCGACTTGTGCCGGGTACTTGGTGTGCCTTACCGCATGCTGGAGGACGAGAACAGGGGTATTAAGCTGGGCGTCCTGCTGCATCTATGCTACTGCCTGGGCACGACGCCTCTAGTCTTCCTGCAAAACGCTCACCAGCCGGTCTACGCATCCCAGATGAAACGGCCCGCTGAGTTCGAGCGCAGCCTCAAACTGGCCATCGGGAAGGTGTCACCCGTTCGGAGTGGTGGCGTGGAGCAAATGCGGCGGCAAGTACGGGCTTACGTGCTCAACTGTGCTACGCCTCCGACGGTTGGGGAAGTAGCGCTCCAGACCGGGTACCAAGCTCAGTACCTGCGGCGCGTCCTGCCTGATGTTTGCGCGGAAATAATTCGGCAGCGTGCGAGCGTCAAGGGAGGCCCTGTAAAGATAGCCAGTTAGAAGCAATCGCTCCGGTTTGGCGTTGCCCTTGTTTCTCAGCCGCAACAGACCGCGCTGTGAAACCTGTATAGGCGAACTTAACCTATCCGGTTGAGGCCACAGGCGAGATAGACGAGATGTAGGTTATAGCAATTCCTCGAAAGTGGGATGTTTCACCGTGTTGCAGCATGATGGCGCATCGCGCACGAAAATCCGTGGGGCCCGGAACCTTGATCCCGACCGGGAGCTTGCTCTACCCGTGATACCGCCGAGGAGCAAGCTCTACAGCCTGCCTCCGGTCGGTATCGGTGAGACGCTGGGCGACCGGGTAACGGTCAGCGGGGCCATGGTGGAGAGTGCCACGGGCTACTTGATGAGACTGGCATACTCACATCGCGTACATCCGCGGCGACTGTTGGTCAAATTAATACTCCCTCTGCTCGGCAGGCAAGGGCTGCTGTCGCCTGAGGGAAACTCAGTCCATTCGTTCGTGCTGCGATACCTACCCGCCCTCAATGGCACCGGTAGCCTTGCGCGTGACGGCATCGAAGCACTGGAACGGCTGACCGGGCGGAAGAACCTGCGCTACCTGACGTTGTCGGCCTGGGGCGCTGTGCTGCCCACCCGCGGCCTCCTACGGCGCACCCGAGCCTGGTGTCCGCACTGTTACCTCGAATGGTGGGAGCAGGGTGACCCGGTGTACGAGCCGCTTCTATGGACTTTTCAGGCTATACGAGGGTGTGCCAGGCACCGGTTCGTGTTCCGGGACTGCTGCCCTTACCCGGGCTGCGGCCGGCGGCTTTACCCTGCGTATACCAGGGGCAGACCCGGACATTGCTCGTGGTGTGGGGGGTGGCTCGGGGTGCCGGAGGCATACGGGGGGGGCAGCGTAGAGCCTTTGAGTGAGGAAGAGTGGCACTGGCAGAGCTGGGTGACAGCCGGCTTGGGCGCGTTGCTTGCTGCCGGACCGACATTGCAACAGGCTCCCGAACGCGGCATCATAGCGCAGCGCATTGAAGAGTACAGGGTAGCACTCGGGTTCCCCAACCTGCGCCAGCTCGCCTTACATGTGGGCGTGGATTACAAGACACTCCGTTGCTGGGCCTTGTATGGAATAGTGCCGGAACTGGCTCAACTGCTTCAGCTTTGCTTCCGACTGCGCACTACTCCGCTTCCATTCCTTACAGGTACCGATCTCGCTGTTGGGGACGTTCCGGTGGCGTGGAGCGCTCAGGGTACGCTGGGACCCGAACTTAGGCCTGGCCCTGAGGACGCGCCTTCGTCCGCCGTCCCATTACGGAAACCGCGCAGGCGCAACAAGACCGATGCGGAACTTGGGCGGCTGCGGAACGTACTGGAGGCGGTTGCGACCGGAGGCACCCTTCCACCGCCCTCGGTGAAGGAAGTGGCGAGGAGGCTCAAGTGCAGCAACACATATCTCGTAAAGCAGTTCCCGGAGCTTTGCGCGCGCATTCACGAGCAGTATGTCAGGTACGTGGGGGCGCGAAAGCTTAGAAGGGATCTGGAGATTACGAGGGATGTTGAAGCGGCGGTCATGAAGTTGCACCGGAGGGGCGAGTATCCAAGCTACTCACGGGTGGAGGCGGAGCTGCCCGGTGCAAAGGGCATGCGGGGGCCGCTGGCGAGGAAGGTGTGGCACCGGAAGTTGCGTGAGTTAGGGTGGAAGAAGTGAGGTGTGCCACGTGCCCTATGCACTCTCCGATTGTTGTCCCTCTCCATGCTGATAATTGGGCGTCCCGGCCCCTCTTTTTGTGGAGCGAAACCGCCATGCTTTGTATTCCCGCTCCTTTTTGGGCCATGCTGCCGATCATCAGCCTCGCCAGAGGACGGCTTCCACTACATCAGGGACGGAGTCCCAAACAGCTTAGCCGCTTAGGAATTAAGAGCCGGACATTGGCGGCAGGTCTACCCGCATCACTTTAGGCAGCCGTATTCCCCGCGCCCTAGTTTAGATTTCTTCTCCGGGATGGTCTTCCAGCGCAGGCAAAACTAGCACACCTGTGCTATAATCGATTAAGATTTATCGTCTTAGTTGGAAAGGGGGAAACAGTGACTGCTGACGAGTACCTTCAAGCAATTCTTAACCGCGAGAAAGTTGATACTAGCACTAACTCGCCCGTGCGAAGTACACAGGCTACATTAGGTCCTATAATCCGCGCCTGGGCGGGTACTACGCTAGCGAGCCTTGAGCCGAGCGGCTCCTTTATGAAAGGCACAGCGAACAGTAGCGGAACGGACATAGATTTGTTCATTTCGTTTTCATCAACTACCACAAACACTTTGAAGGAACTCTACGACGGCGTATACAGCTTGATGCACAGTAAGGGTTATTCTCCTAGAAGGCAGAACGTCTCTATTGGACTTCGGGTAGGCAATTACGATGTAGACCTTGTGCCAGCAAAACGCCAGAGCAGCTACGGCAACGATCATAGCCTTTACGTCAGCAGGGCTGGCACATGGAGGCAGACCAACGTTGCGCAACACATCAGCCTTGTTGCCAATAGCGGTCGGCAGCAGGAAATTCGCATCATCAAACTGTGGCGGAAGCAGAAGGGCTTGGAGTTTCTTTCCTTTTACCTGGAGCTGACCGTTATAGAAGCCTTGAAAGGCTATCGCACCGGAGCGGTCGCGAACAACGTGATGCGCGTCTTTGACTACCTGCGCGACAGCTTCACCAATGCCCGCGTGGTTGACCCCGCCAACAGCAACAACATCATTTCCGATACCCTAACCGCCACTGAGAAGGCAGCAATCAAAGCAGCCGCCGCACAAGCGCGGAACGCTCAGACCTGGGGGGAGATAGTCAAGTGAGCGACTGGTCTTTGCCTGAAATACTTGCAGGACTTCATAAAACTATACAGACCCGTTTAGAGACTGCGCGAAAGACCCTCGCTCACCCTGGCACTAAGGGGGACGCTAGCGAGAGAGTTTGGTTGGAGTTGCTTCAAACCTACCTGCCCAAGCGCTACCAGGCCGAAAAAGCGCACGTGGTTGATAGCAACGGCAGTTTCAGCGATCAGATCGATGTACTGGTATTTGACCGCCAATACTCACCTTTCATATTCGAGTTTGAAGGGGAGAAAATCGTTCCGGCGGAGAGTGTCTATGCTGTGTTCGAAGCGAAGCAGACCATTGACAAAGGGTTAGTTGAATATGCACAGAAAAAGGTTGCGAGCGTTCGCAAGCTCCATCGTACCAGTTTAGAGGTTCCACATATCGGAGGCAAATCCGCGGCAAAAGTTCCTCAGCATATCCTCGGCGGATTTCTTGCGCTCGATAGTGAATGGAACCCTCCACTCGGAAACGCCCTCAAAGCTATCCTCGAAAAAGGCGGGCGTGAAGGACGGCTCGATATCGGTTGTGTCGCTACTTACGGCCTTTTTAGCTGCGATGAACAGGCCAACTACGATCTTAGACCCCACGATAGAGCTGCAACTGCCTTTCTCTTTGAAATGATAACGCGCCTCCAGGCTAGCGCCACAGTTCCGATGATCGATCTTCGCGCTTATGCCGAATGGCTTAACAAGTAGTGCGAACCCAAACGTAATACTATTTGAATTTCGTACCAGCATTGTTTCACGCTTGAGCAACTGCTGCTACAACCCGTTCACTTCCTTCTTTTCACCTGTTGTCAATTATTGTAACCCAGCCTGCTACTTGTTAACAGGCATAGCCGCGTAACTCGTAAGTTCGTGATACTCGTTGCTGAATTGCCAATCTAGCCCTTGAATAACTCTTCAATTTGAGCATCGGTGAGTTCCGTGTGTACAAGGGATATCCGTGTTTCCTTGTATTCTACCGTAACATCTACAAGAGCCACTTCTGTCTTGCTCAACGGTTGCCCACCTTCTCCGCTTGCTTTATGCTCTGGCCCGTCAGTGCTCAGATCATTTGCAAGACCGCGCACTTCTGAAATGAGCGCACGAGTAGCACGAACCAAATTGGTGGTACCCTTCACAATAACGACAGCTACCGCAATAGCAGCCGCCACTTCCAGGCCAGTAAGCCGTGGCTCCTCAGGTTTTGCCGCTATATCACTGATCCCTTCGATCCTTGAGAGCCTATCTCTTATCTGCTGCGCTGCTTGCTCCTGGTCCGCACTTGCAGGTAAATTGAAATGAAGTATTAATTCGGCCATGCCAGTCACCTCCTGCCTAATAAGTAGGGTTACTTATCAACACGCCCCATTGCTACCAAGAAGAACGGCCCCCAATAATAGACCATGCGTGTCAGCGCGTCTGCTGTCTTGAGGTAAGTTTTCATAGCTTCCTGTAATGCTACTTCTGGAGATACGCCGGAAGCGAACGAGCCATGAAAATGAGCCATAATTGGGAGGGCTGCATAGCTGTCGACGGGCCAAAGTCCACCGATCACCTGCCTAACGCCTCCAGCAAAGAACGCGGCCTGAAGTCCAAACAGGTCGTCGCCTGGTAGTTCTTCCATTCCCCGACCTGATATCGAGCGCTGCCCGGAATAACAGGCGCTGAGGACAACCAGGGGTGCCCGTAGCTCCCAGTCTGCAATATCTAGCCCGTCAAGTTGGGCGTCCCTCAGGAACAACCTTGATTCCATTGGTGTGTTACTGCTGACACTTTCACCATGCACCGAAAAATGTAGGCAAGAAAAGTCACCAGGTACCTCCTCCGTGACCAGACTCTTCAGGCGGTCTAAAGTGGCTTCCTGATCCTTGAGAATTTTTACAGCGGTTCCACGACTCTCGTATATGCCTCTTACCGTTTCAATCTCCTCAGTAGCCTTCGCCAACGGGCGAAGTTGCAGGCCCGGTACATTATAGTCACTGACCCCTACAAGAAGAACCTGGCTGTTCTCGGTTGGTGCGTAGCTCAGTAGTAGGCTGCTCAAGTTGGGGACGTACGATACGGCTAAGCTTTCTATAAGATATCCCTCGTGCCACTGGAACGCATGAAACGGTACTGTGTGCAACAACTGGTGTGGGGACACTATCAGTTTACGCTTTCCTTTGAAAAGGTCTTCGCTGCAACTTGGTAACAGCAAGGAAGAGGCCGCACGTACCTGCTTCTCCAGTAGCCCGTAATTAAGGGTCCTCGGGTGCTCTTCACTGCCCTGATTCTGCAGTGTAATATTTCGGCTGAGTTTCTCCAACAGGAGGCGGTCATCCGGTGTCAGACGTCGTACCTCAGGCACTATTCGTCTCTTGTCGAGACCTATGATAAGCAACGTAAGTCTGTCGAGCCAGAAGTAATTTAGGATCCCTTCGTCTTCATCGAGCCTGTCCTGGAGGGCCGCCAGCGTAAACTCAGGCACGCTCATCCTGGATGTACTCTGCAGGCGTGCTGTGAACAATAAGTCCCATATAGTGCGGCGCTTGTGTAGAAGCTCCTCTTGCACGGTCCCTTGCGCCCGCCCAGCAGCGATTTGTTCGTTGATTTTGCGAAATTCCTCCCGCAATTGGTCAATACTTTCGGACCTGGCAGTCTCTACTTGTGGGTAGAACAGAGCATTGCGACTCTTGGCGAGTTCTGCCCACTTGATCATCAACTGGATCTCAGCGCGCTCATAAGCTGCTCTGATCCCAAGGAGATAGAGTTTGATGCGCGCTCTCATATATGCGCTTTGCAGGTACGGGGCGGCAACTTTGTAGCGGTACTTCTCTACAAGACTTATGCCCTCCTGGGCAATATCCATGACATCGTGCCAGTCTTCCCGTCGGCTCGCTACGTCCGCGAGCATTGACAGCGCCTGCACGCCATAGGTGCTTTGCGCGACCAGGGCAGCCTTAGCCCGTGCCTCCTCTAAGGGCGCAATCGCCTCATTGTCCTTACCAGCGGCCACCAGCACTGCTGCCCGCCTAAGGAGCGCCAATATCAAGAATTCAGGTATGCCTGCAGCGCGGGCGCGGCCTTCGAGCGCGACGGCTCGTTCCAGAAGATCATCGCGCGCCTCGTTGTTCGGCCGTCGCGCGTTCTCAAGACCCAGGCTTTCAAGTTCGGTCCTGAGTTCGGCGGGGTCTATAATGCCTTTCGCGTCGGGATTTTTCAGACTGTCAATACCCTGGGCGGTTTCTCCCCATATTTGCTGCCGTATCTCATTGTATGTTCTGCGCGTCTCGGCGACCTCTTCAGGTAGATTGCCAAAGAATTGGCGAAACTGCTCCTCCCCAAGTGCTTCATGCATTTCGCGCAAGGTCATCTCCAGCAGCGCATCTTGCGTAGCTTCTTCAAGACGGATTAGCATTTGTCTGTTCCTGGACATGTGGCTGAGTTCTTCTACGCCCGCTGGATCGGCTGAGGCAATAGTGACTCTCTTTGCCTTCTCTATATACCCTTGCGACTTCGTGGCATCATCGCGATGGAGTTGGGCAAGCGCGCTGTACAATCCCCAGAAGAGGGATTGTACGCGCAGCAGTATGATGTGCTCGTATGGCCCTTGAATGGCTGCAACTGGGTCGGCCGCAATTCTATTCATCCCGCGCTGGAAGGCGGCGCTTACCTCTTCCCCCGTGGGTGGCTCGTAACCCAGGCGCTTCAATGCTATTTCCGCCTCTTCAAGTAGGGGTGAAGCTGCGTAGTCGTCTCCGTTGGATAGGTAGAGCTTGGCAACCTCAACGGCTAGCTCCACGTGTTCCAGAGTGTCTGGTGGAGCCGACCCGAGTGCTTGCTGAAGGCGTTCAAGTTCCTCGTTTACATCCGCTTCGTAACGGAATTGCTCGGTCTTGATGCTGTCTCTACAGTAGTCAGCCATGCTCTGTCTGCCGATCCGCTCGTACCAGTCCGCCGCCTCAGCGTAGTAGGTTTGGGCACTATGAACATCTCCCAGCAGCGTGGAGGCAAAAGCCGCCTGATACGTGGCATCCGCGATCTTCTCGATTACCTGTTCCTGTGTGATGAAGAAGGGTAGGTTGCCCTCAAGGAGCCGCTTATACTCAGCACCCAGTTCCTTGAGTTCATCAATAACGCCGCCGTGTAGCAGGCCGGGGGCAACTTGCTGGATGAGAGCCATCAGGCGTTTGTTCAGCTGCCAGTAGTGACGCCATACAATCTGGCCGGCTGCGTTCTGCTCCATGACGAAGGCACCTCCTTGACGCAGTTTGCAGTACCTACTTCCGGGTGTGGGTGCTGGTAGCCTTAGCGCCTACTTGAACTTGAGAATCATGAAAATACCATCCGTGAGGATGAGATCCTATGCGCTTGGATGGCGGCGGAACTATCTGGTGCATTTAGGATTCTGGTGCCCACTAGCGAGGGGCGTGTGGCATCACAAATGCGCGAGATCGCGAGTTGAGGTCGGAAAAGTGACATGTGCCATGGAGCGCACGCTATTCTTGTGTATGGTTTGCTGCTGCCTTAATGTTGTCTCGCCACGCTTAGCACCTTCTATTTGGGCAAATGCTTTAGCTGCAGGAAAGCGCCTGTTCGGTGTATTTTCAGCTCCCTATTACTAACTCTGCTCTCATTAAGGGCAAAATGGTCAGAGGTGTGCGCGTCTCGATGAGAGAGGCTGCAAGCACTTGCGCACGTGCTAGTGCTTGCGGAGTATGGACAGGCATTTAATCGACCAAACAGTTCCGTGAGAGACAATACTTCACTTCTCCCGTACCAGGATTTACACTTGTATTGCCTTGATCCTGGTGCCTAAGCTGATGCAAAATGAGAAGTGGAAACTACCTCTTCACGGCTGCCGGGCCGGGCAGGCGAGTGGACCCAGCAGACGGTCTTACACGCCGGACTGGGTCAGCAGCCGTGTTATGGGCATTTCTTAGCTGTCGGAAAGCGCGTATTCAATGGCTTGTTCCGGACTCATGTGGCGACCTAATTCCCAGGCAGCCAGGAAAGCATGAGGATCTATCTTGCCGGCAATATCTGACGTGTTGTGATAATAGTCAACAAAGTCGGCGGCATGAAAACTATAGTCCAGAATGTCAATCAGCCCCTCTGTCGCGCCCCACAACCATGCCGCGCGCTCAGACCGCCCCTGGGCTTGGTGGACACTCGCAAGCGCAGCCAAGGTCTCAGCAATGCTTCCATTTCTCTTTCCTATCTCCTTGCCTATCATCAAACTTTCCTTTAACCAAACTTCTGCCTGGCTATAATCGCTTTGCTTCATTGCCACTTGTGCGAGCTTCGTAAGTGCCCAGGCAGTACCGTGTGGATGATCCGCGTCTCTGAATGCCTGTAGGCCGGCTTCGTAATGTCTTCTTCCATCAACATAATTCCCCTCAAGGACACTGAGGCGTCCCAACCGCACATGCGACATGCCTATGTCCCGTTTGACTCCAAGTTGCAGTCTCAGGGATAAACTCTGCTCTAGCATAAGCCTCGCTTCGACATAGTTGCCTGAGAACTTCGCCATACCTCCCAGGTTGTCCAGGGAATGTGCTATATCACCCTTGTCGCCCAACTCCCGCCTTAGCTCCAAGCTCTCTTCATAGAGCGCGTGTGCGGTGGCATAACGGCGCTTGTGGCTCGCGACGGAGCCTACGCCCATCAGCGCCCTAGCGACTCCCGCCTTGTCTCCAAGCTCCTTGTATATCTCAAGAGACTCCTGGTAAAAGGGTTCCGTTACTGAGTAGTCATCCCTAAAAAGGGACAGCCGGCCCGCATGGAAGAGCGCCCTGGCGCGAGCCATAGTTCTATGTTGTGTCGTCCTCGACAGGAAGGTGGTCAGCCATCTCAGGCCTTCGTCAATATAGCCTCGTACCTCCCAGAACCATCCAAGGGCACCAGCCATCTCTAAGCCAACCGGCAAGTTCTCCTCCTCCAACAGGCTCCATTCCAGTGCTTTACGGATGTTCGGCAAATCCACTTCCAAGCGCTCCGACCAGATGCTTGCGTCAGTTCCTCGGAGGTGCGGCGAGGCCTCTTCTGCTAGGGCGAGATAAAACTCTGCGTGCTTGCGCTTTAATACCTCATCGTTTCCTTTCTTGGTCAGCTTAGTCATTGCGTACTCCCTTATGGTCTCTAACATTCTGAAACGCGGCGCGTCAAGAAACAACTCTACCTGTACAAGGCTCTGGTCCACTAAGGATTCAATCTTATCCAATACATCTATGTCCGATTTGTCTTGCAGCCCGCAAACAGCTTGTACCGCTGACACAGTACACCCGCCAACGAACGTCGATATTTCTAAAAACAATGCCCTATCAGCCTTCTTTAGGAGGCCATAACTCCAATCAATCGTGGCTTCCAATGTCAGTTGCTTAGCGTCTACATCAGCGGCTTTTCTTCTTAGAAATCTGAATTTTTGCTGATGGTCACTCACCTTTTGCAAGATGACTTCCGGTGCAAGCAATCTGACACGGGATGCTGCTAGTTCAATAGCAAGCGGAATACCATCCAAAGCAATACAAATTTGCGCTACAGCATCATAGTTGTCGGGAGTAATCTCAAATTTGGGGCTATTAGCTCTTCCGTACTGTACAAACAGGGCTATGGCTTCATTCTCCGATAGCGTTTCGAGGGAGGTTAGATGCGCCGGTAGTTGTTTAGGTAGGTCAAGAGGTGGTACTTGGAACTCCCGCTCATCTCTCAAGTGAAGCAACGCTCGACTCGTGACGATCAGCTTTAGTTGGTGTGCTGACGAGAGCAACTCCGATAAGATAGCTGCTCCAGAGGCTAGTTGCTCAAAGTTATCCAAAACTAGCAACATATTCTTATCGTGCAGGTAGTCCTTGAGACTCTCAAATGCCGTTACTTCTTCAGCCTTAGGCAGGCGCAATACTTTACGAATATGGGGAATAATCAGATTCGACTGCTGGATTGAGGAAAGCGGTACGAAGAAGACCCCATGTGGAAAGTCCTCCATCACGTTGTTAGCTACTTGTAATGCCAGACGTGTCTTGCCGATGCCTCCTGGACCTGTCAGGGTGATTAAACATACATCAGGCTCGTGAATAAGGGCGTATACATCGTTTAGCACCTTTTTCCGGCCAATGAACGCTGTACGTACTATTGGGAGCGCAAAGTGCGCAGGATCACTACTGTTCGTACTTTGCGACTGAGTGACCTGTTGGATGAACGGCCAGGTCAGCAGGATCGCCAAGTCATTCTCTAACAAATAACCTAGTTCTTCGGGTGTGGAGAATCGCTTGTAGGAGACGCCTCCTTCATCTCGTATTTTTGTGAGCAGCGCCTTGAGTCTCAGTTCAGGCTCTTTGGGTGAGTTCTTGATGTAGATGAGCTTGGGCAGCTTGGGCTTGGTAGCCGCCAAATCGTATTCATCCTCCAGACCGGATTTTTCCATGCCAGGAGCAACCCAGCCGTACTCCTGGCAATAGATGCCAACGAAAACATGGCTTTGCTCTATATAGCTTCTGTAGACGTCGCGTGGGGAATGTGGGCGGGGATTCGATTCAAATAGCACAGGCTCGTGGCGGAGCCGAGTAACTGCCTCGCGGGCTACTAAGCGCTCAGGAGCTAGCTCCTTTAAGGTGGAACTTATGAACACTCGTACGCGCTGATCAGGCGTAAGCATAGTATCTTGATTAGCAGCCAACATGGTATTTCTGCCTTAGGATTCAAGGTTTCCACAGTGCAACAGATACTAGCACCTACAAGCAAGTATACACGGCCTACACAATGTATGCCGACTGCACTTTCCGCTTGTAGCACGCAATCGGGGACTTGTAGAGTCGCCCGTAACTATAAACTATGAGAACAGTGGCGCTTCGCACTCACTCGATCCACGTACCGCCTATAATATTGAGAGGTTCCTCTAGGAGCCTGCGGTTGTGAGCTAGGTGCCTTCTGTGGATCTAAAAGAAGCGTATTACTTTCCCTCTTCCAGACCCAGATTGATAAGATCAGAAAGGAGGTTGTAATGAGGGCAGCAGTTGCGCTCACTGGGACAATAGCTGCAATCATCGCGATAGTTCAATTCACCACCGGCTGGCAAAGTCTGAAGGACGCACTCCAGAGGCCCTCCAATACGGCGGTGCCAAACATAAGTTCTCTGCCTGATGTACAGGTTCCCGATGAGCCAGTCCCTACCCCATACTCCCCAAGGACCAAACCTACCGACACAGTCCCTCCGCTGAAAATAACTTTGGCCGGAAAATAAATGCTTCTGGGAGATATTGAGGAGGCGGATTCTGGTATGAGAGTTGTGAGTTTGTAGACACGGATGTACTGATCTAACCTAATGAACGTTGGACGATGGAACTCAATTGCATTAGTCGGAATAATGGAAGGACCTTTTCCTGTGAGGACTTCACCCTCAAGAGTGACTGGTTCGACCCACAAGTAACGTCAGTCACCTTCAAAATCTCCAGCATGTTGGGTATTGAAAACGCTCAATGGAGAATACCTATTGAACATTAGCGTGCCATTCTCTGCTGACTAGCTCTCGCAGGGTGCTGGTTCGTCTCCAAGCTGCTCTTGAACCTTTTCAACTGGGTGGCCTACAAATATTGCAGCAAGATTGGCACAAGTAAACACTAGTCGCTGGAAACCCAGAACCGCACAAAGCTAGACATAGCCCCGATGGAAAGTATTTCGTGGGCCTACCGAGAAAACAAAGCACAGTTAGTGTTCGAGGACACAGGAAGCGTCACTCTCTTGCTGTAAGCGTGACGCTATGCCCTTTGCGATCTGCCTCATCGCTTTTAACCTGTTTACGGTATAGTTTCTCGTTCCGTACTTTGTCCGGCAACTTAGCCTGTAAATCGTACTTTGTCCGGAACTTCGATGGAATCCGGGCCAAACAGGTTGGATTTGGGTCCATCTACTTGATAAGGATGTGCGTAGGGGTAAGAAAGAGAGTCCGCGACTTCACCTGTATGGTGTTCAAATCTTCGGGCGAAGTTACACTTCGATTTGCGGAGGCGTGGTGAGCTTGCCATATAACGTCAGTTGCTCGCCCGCGTAGAAGCTGGGGTAGCGGGGCAGGACGGTCAACATATCCCCTGAGACCTGGATGGGCCGGTCAGTACCGGGCAGGGTGAGGGAGTTGGCGGTAAGGCGCAGGCGTTGCGAGCGGTCGCGGTAGACGGGTTCGCCACTGACGTAAGCTACGACGCGGACGGGGGTCGAGTCGTCCGTGCCGTTGTAGTGGGCGAGGTCGGCGGGAGTGAGCGGGGGGTGTACGAGCAGGGTGCGCCCGGCACCGGCCAGCGCGGCCACGAGCAACAGCCCTGCCCAGCGCAGCCGTTTTTGTTCCCAGCCTATGATGGTGGCTAAGATCGCCGCGGCCGAGAGAGCGAGCACCACCACGCCGTACACCGGCTCAAGCCCCTCCGGGTGGAGGAGATGCAGGAACAGCCCGGCGACACAGCCCGCGACCCAGGCCACTACGAAGCCTATCGAGTTCATTGCCGCACCTGCCTCAATGTTGCGCCGATTATATCACCCGTGGCGCGCGGGGGCCAGGTTCATGGTCTCACAGGTGGGCGGCCACGGGCACGAGTGTTGCACTCGACACGGCACGCCCGCCCCGGCGATAAGGGCCGCCCCGAGGATAATTGTGGTATCATGTCTCCTACAATGGAAAGCTCCGCACGCGGCGACCGGCTCGCTTGCGGCGGGGCATGACGCGGTGGAGGCTGTCACAATGTCAAGAGACGCGGGCGGCACGGTCGTTGCTGCCTTCCAGACCGACGAGGACGCCGAAAGGGCGCTGGAGAGGCTCACGTCGAGCGGCATAGAGGCCGGCGATATATCGGTCGTGCCGAGCGATCCCGCACCACACAGCAGGGTGGGGGTCGATGCGGGTTCGAACGTACTCGCGGCGGGCGGGATTGGCGCGCTGTTCGGCGCGATCATGGGCGGGGCGGCGGCCTGGTTCCTGGCGTTGGGCACTATGGGTCTGCCGGGAACGGGCCCCTACTCGGGCATTGGCTCGATAGCGTCCAGCGCGACGGGCGGCCTTCTCGGGGCGATAATGGGCGGCCTGGTGGGAGCGCTGGTGGGGCTGAGGATTCCGGCGTCACCAGAGGCTGAAGGCGATACGGGTGGCCGAATCCTGGTGACGGTGCGCACCCCCGCCGAGTCCGACACGGGGCGGGTGGAAGAAGTGCTGGCGACAAACGGGGGCCGTGATGTGCGCTCAGCCGTGGCCTCCGGCGTGTGGACGCCGGGGGGTTCAGACGTTACAGCCCCTACCACGGTTGACACGGCGGCACCGGAACCCACGCCCTTGGGCCTGGGCGATTTCAGCGGCTTGCAGGCCATAGCTCGGCAAGAGGAGGAGCCTGATATGCACGATAAGTGGATGGGTGGCGATGCGCCGGAGAACAGCGTTCCCGGCGATGACGACGCGACGAATACGGAGGAAGAGGTACTGCAAGACGTGGAGGCGAGCACAGGGGAGACAGGCTGGTACGAGTCCCTGCGCAACCCACCTGTTGCCCCGGCTGCCAACGTCGGAGAGGCTACAGGCTCGGGGCTGACGGAAGACGAGGAGACCTGGGCCGATATCGCGAGCATGCAACGACAGGAGGAAAGCGACTTGAACGATAACCCTGAAGGCACAAACGAGCACACGGCCACCGGCACGCAAGGCGCCATCAACCCGGACACGGGCACTTTCGGCACGGCGGGCACCCCGGTAACGGCTGGTCATGGGGTGTCAGGCTCGACGATAGGCACCGGCACAGCGGCGGGCGAGCAGGCCACGCAGTCGGGTGAGTTCCAGGGGGCCACGCCCGACACGGCCAACTACGACAGGGGTGGCAGGGCCTCTACCGATTCGCAGCAGTCGGCGCAGCCGGACGAGCGGGACGCCACCGTGGAGGACAAGTACGCCCGCGTGGACAGCGATGCCGCGCCGATACAGCAAGACCCCGGCACGGTTGACGTGTACGAGGCAGGACCGAGCTACGGCCCCGGCACGCGCGAGGAGGTGGACCGCACCGATCTTTACGCGAGCAGCGACGTGGATACGGCCCCCACCTACGCGAACACCCCCACCGACGATGCCAACACCAGCAGCGGCACCGATATCCCAGGCACCGCCGACCCCCGCGGCCTCGGCGATAACACCGACGACCAGAGTTAGTGGTTAGTGGTCAGTTGTCAGTTGTCAAGGTACCTGCAATGTGGCCGAGGGGGGACGCCCTGTGGC
>DASVQO010000038.1:0-3614 GCA_036389075.1 Chloroflexia bacterium
CTCAACATCGGCCTGGCCCAACTGCCCTTCGACCTGCTCAACGTGGGCGAAGGTGCCACGGTGCGCCGCGCCCTCAAGCGCATCGACCGCACGCTGCGGCGCATCATCGCGGAGCACGAGCGGGGGCACACCGACACGGGGGACGTGGTGTCGATGCTGGTGGCGGCGCGCGACGAGGAGGGTCACCGCCTCAGCGTCGAGCAAATACGCGACCAACTGCTCACCCTGTTCGTGGCGGGGCACGAGACGAGCGCCAACGCCCTCACCTGGGCCTTCTACCTGCTCGCCCAGCACCCCGCCGTGACCACCAGGCTGCTGGCCGAGCTGGACCGCGAGCTAAAAGGCGAGCCGCCCACCGCCGCCGACCTGGAGCGTCTGCCATACCTCGAACAGGTGATGAAGGAGGTGCTGCGCCTCTACCCGCCCGCGCCCAGCGCCAACCGCACCGCTAAAGAGGACTTCGAGTGGAAGGGCTACACGATCAAGAAGGGCGAGATCGTCAGCTACGTGCCCTTTGTGAGCCACCGTATGCCCACCCAGTTCGTGGACCCGGAGGTCTTCATGCCCGCACGCTGGGCACCCGACTTCCGCCCGCAGCCGCCCCAGTACGCCTACATCCCGTTCGCCGTAGGCCCCCGCTCCTGCATCGGGGCGGGCTTCGCCCAGATGGAGATCAAGCTTGTCATGGCGATGGTGCTGCAACGCTTCCGCCTCGCCCTGGTGCCCAACCAGCACATCATGGCGACGGTGCGCACCACGGTGCAGCCCGAAGGTAAGGTGCTAATGCGCCCGCACGTGCAGGACAACCACCCGGAACGCTCCCCGGCGAGGGTTACGGGGAATGTGGTGGGAGCCTCTTGATCGGGGAGTCGGGAGCTAGAAGCTAGTACCGCCTGGTGTTCCTTACGAGGAAGTGTCCTGCCTTGCCTATGCGTTGCTGGGCAATACTACCTATATTGCTCCCGTGCATACCTCCCATGAATGCGGTAATTCTGCCGATGCAGTGCTTCGTCCCCTGAGCTATCCTGTCACCATGCAGGCAAAGCTCAAGCATAAGTGGTCTAGAAGCGAAGATGCAGTTCGTACTATGTTTTGCCGAGAGGTGGTATGAATGCAACTTACCGATGAATCCATCGAATTTGCAACGGTTACAATAATGATTTTGCTCTTTGTCGGCTTGCTGGCAGTGCATGTCGCATGCGCACTGTGGGTAGGCATGAGGGACGACAGACACCTTGCATGGAAGCGCCTGGGTAAGCTTTCTTTTCTGTCGGGCGTTGTCTGGGTTGTCATTGCGGCTGTGATTTCTTTCATGAATTTGTTTGGCAAGCCTTTTAGAACAGCGCCGACCATAGAAGCATACGGGAATACATTTGGTATACCATTTGGGCTGGACATCCCTGGTGTGCTGCTAGGGGTTCCTGCGATCGAGGTGCCGGGCATATTGCGCTTCGCCTGCACCGCGGCTTTCATTGTCCTTGTACTGTTCATCTTATCTATACCGTTCTCCTTGTACGGCAAACAAATGGCAGGCAAGTCTGTGGCCTCCCTTGAAAGACGTACAGACTCAGCAACAGCCCGGGGTATTGACGCCCACTAAGCCCCTGAGTCCCCCTTCTCAAATCTTCCCGCCCACACCAGGATGTGCATAACCCCGCCCTGCCAATCTGGTATACTTTTGGCGTACGACCGGCCGCTCAACCGTCTCAAGCCCCCAGGAGCCGATGGCCATCCCTCTCAACGAGAACCCCGATAACGCGCCCCCAACACATGCCGCCAGTGAAGCTGTTGTAGCCCCTATCGCGGCGGACCTCCCCCTGCACGACCTGCACGCCCTCCTCTCCGAAGTGGGCCTCACGCACGACGAATACAGGCAGTTTGTGACGAAGTTGGGGCGGCAGCCCAACATGGTCGAGCTTGGCATGGCGGGGGCTATGTGGAGCGAGCACTGCGGCTACAAGCACTCCAAGCCCCTCCTGCGCCTCTTCCCCACGAAGGGGGCGCGCGTGCTGCAAGGCCCGGGCGAGAACGCGGGCGTGGTGGACATAGGCGACGGTTGGGCGGTGGCCCTCAAGATCGAGTCGCACAACCACCCCTCGGCGGTCGAGCCTGTAGAGGGGGCGGCCACGGGCGTGGGCGGCATCGTGCGCGACATCTTCACGATGGGCGGCAGGCCCATAGCTCTGCTCAACTCCCTCCGCTTCGGCCCTCTCACCGACCCCCACACCCGTTACCTGTTCGGCGGCGTGGTGGCGGGCATCGGTGGCTACGGCAACTGCATCGGCGTGCCCACGGTGGGCGGCGAGATCTACTTCGACCCCTCGTATGCCGCCAACCCCCTGGTGAACGCCATGTGCGTGGGCCTGCTGCGCAAGGAGCGGCTGATGCGCGCGGCGGCTTCCGGCCTGGGCAACCCCGTGTTGCTGGTGGGTGCCGACACCGGGCGCGACGGCATACACGGCGCGACCTTCGCCTCCGACACGCTCGGTGAGGACTCGCTGCAAGACCGTCCCGCCGTGCAGGTGGGCAACCCCTTCCTCGAAAAGTGCCTCATGGAAGCCTGCCTGGAAGTGCTCGATATCGAGGGGCTGGTGGTGGGCATGCAGGACCTGGGGGCGGCCGGGCTTACCTCCTCGGCGGTGGAGTGTGCGGCGAGGGCTGGCAGCGGCATAGAGATTGACCTGGCGCACGTACCCCGGCGCGAGCGCGGCATGAACGCGTATGAGATCATGCTGTCCGAGTCGCAGGAGCGGATGCTGGTGATCGTCACGTCGGGGCGCGAGGACGAGGCGCGGGAAGTGTTCGCCCGGTGGGGCCTGCACTCGAACGTGATAGGCCACGTGACGGACAACGGCTTGGTGCGCGTGTACGACGGCCCCCTCCTCGCCGCCGAGCTGCCCGCCCACCTGCTGGCCGATGAGGTGCCGATCCGCTACGTAATTGGCAGGCCCGACCCCCAAATGGAGCATTTGCAGCACCCCGACTGGGACGCCCTGCTCCCGCACGAGGACGAGCACACCCGCTACGACCGTGCCCTGCTGGACGTGCTCGCCTCGCCCAACGTCGCCTCGAAGGAGCGCGTGTTCCGCACCTACGACCACACGATAGGCAGCAACACTGTGCTGCAACCCGGCCAAGCGGACGCCGCTATCGTCCGCGTGAAGGGCACCGGCAAAGCGATCGCCCTCACCACCGACTGCAACAGCCGCTACTGCTACCTCGACCCTTACGTGGGTGGCGTGCACGCGGTGGCCGAGGCCGCCCGTAACCTCTCCTGCGTGGGTGCTGCACCCCTCGCCGTCACCGATTGCCTTAACTTCGGCAACCCCGAAGACCCCCACGTCTTCTACCAGATGGAGAGCGCGGTCAACGGCATAGCGGACGCCTGCAACGCCCTGGGCATCCCCGTGGTGAGCGGCAACGTGTCGCTCTACAACGATACCAACGGGGTCGCGGTGCTGCCCACGCCCGTGATTGGCATGGTGGGTCTGCTGGAAGACCTCGACTTGCACGCGGGCATGGCGTTGCGGGAGGGGCTGGTTATCGGGCTGCTAGGGTCAAAGCCTTCGGCAGAGGAGCACTACGGCGTTGGCGCGCCTCTGCTGGGTGCCAGC
>DASVQO010000039.1:0-7201 GCA_036389075.1 Chloroflexia bacterium
TGTTGGTGGGTTGTGGTGGTAGGGGCGTGTCTGATGGTGGCGGAGGGGGCGGTGGGGGCGGTGGGGGCGGAGGGTTTGTAGGGGTAGGCTCGGGTGTCGGGGGCAGCGCTGCGGCGCAGAGCTCGGCAAAGCTGGGGGTAACGCTTGGCCCCTTACCGCTGCTCCAGGCCCAGCCCTCAACGTCGCCGTCGCGTACCTTGTAGTTGCTGGCCCCCTGTGGCGACCACTTCCAGGCGCCGTCCTTGAGATGGTTGTAGACCCAGTATTTGCCGCCGGGGACGTAGGACTGGCAGGCGCACGGCTGTTCCGGGAAGTTGCAGCCGTCGGGGCCGATCTTGCAAACCCAGCCGCCAAGCACCCCCTGCGTCTCCGCCGTGACATCGAGGCCCGACTTGAGCAGCAGGTCCAGCCCGGTTATCGATTCGCCCGCGAACGCCAGGCAGTAAGTATTGGTGGTGCCATCATCGAACTGCACGACCAGCCCCGCGTGGCTCTCACCCTGCTGCGCGCCCATCGCGCTGGCGGTGCTTCCCCCCGTCAGCGCGACGCACATGACGGCGAGCAGGAACGACAGGGCACGGTAAGTCATGTCCCTACGCATTGTGTGGGGGCTTGTCTTGCCATACCCTGCCGTGTATCCTCGTCGCATCGATTACTGCCTGTCCGGGTGTTTTGCGCTTACCCGGCCCGTGCGTTTCTCCGTGCCAGCACACCCGCGCCCAACGCCAGGGCAGCCAGGCCGGCCAGGGCACCCAGCAGGTCGCCAACCGGGCTGCCTGTGGTGGGCATGCCGGGCACCGGGCTGCTTGCCCCACCCTCCGGTGCTGTGCCGGGCAGAGGGGTTACCAGCGTCGTTTGCAGCAGCGCGGGCACGGCCTGGTAAGTGGCCCCGGCGTTGTCGTCCGGCTCGGACTGCTTCCACTGGAACGCGCCATTCGCCTTCTGGAGCGAGGCGATGTAGGCGAGCGTCTGGTCCGCTATCGTGGTGTTGCCGAGGCTGAGCATGGCCTGCGCGACGTAGGAGCTGGAGTTCACGTCGCTCTCGCTGTCGGGTCCGCCCACTTTCTGGTAAGGGAAGCCGCCGTCGGGGTTCTGCTGCGAGTCGATGTAGATGACGGCCTTCTTGATCAGGTCGGGGTGGGTGTTGACCGCGCCCGCCGCCTGCAAAGCCTGGATGACGACCGCCGTGGTGTTGGTGTCAGCCGCGCCCGCCGCCGTGTCGCCGGTGAAGGCCCAACCGCCCTCGGGGGTCTGGGTGCCTTTGAGGTACTCCACCGCGGCAGGGGGTATGGTCTGCCCGGCAGCGTGGAGGCCGAGCATGGCGAACGCGTGGCCTAGCGCGTCCGGGCCGTAGTGGCCGGTGGCGGGGTCGTAGCTGCTGTTGATGACGCCAACGAGGTCCACGCCCCCGAAGGTGCCGCTGCCGTTGAGGTTGCCCGCGATGATGAGCAGCTTGCCCGTGCTGCCGGGGGTCTTGGTTAGGTCGGCCACCTTGCTCTCAAGGAAGGTGATGGGGGTGTTGCCGCCGTTGGTGTAAGACGAGGGGGACTGGCCCGCCGCCATGATCGCCAGCACCGCGTCCACGGTAGAGCCTGCGCCGAAGCCGGCGAACGAGCCGTCCGGCGACTGCTGGGTCTTCATCCAGTTGAGGGCCGCCATGGCCTGGCCCTGGTACTTGCCCTGGGCCGCCGCGCCGCCCGCGAACGTCCCCAGGACGCACAGCACGGACAGCGATACAGCCCCTATCCTCTTCATTCGGGTTGCCAGTGTAGACATCTGTTCCTCCTCCACACGAAATGTGAGTGTCGCGTGACAAACAAAAAGCCCTTGCCGGTGCGACAAGGGTTTGCGTGGTATGGACGGCTTACGTCCGGGGGATGACAGGTGCCTACGGTGGGCTGTGCGTGCGTGGCTGGGTCATCGCTCCTCCTCTCCCTTTCTCGCGAAGGTTTGTGGAGTGACACAGAGGCGGGTATCCTGGCTTTCTCTAGGGGTGCTAGAGAGTACAGTTGCGGGACAGCGCCGGACTTCTACCGGCTTCCCCCATTGCCGCCCTAACTTCCGGGTTTCGGGCGACCTCTGCGCTTTCTCGTATTCGGTTGTTTGCAGGCTGAGTATAGCACCGGGGTAGGGAAGGAGTCAAGGGTGGTAGTTGTAATAGCTACCGTGTACTGTAATATATTTATCGTGCAGGCCCAGGCCCCAGAAAGCCTCTCGCGCCTCAAGGAGCAGCGCCCACTCTTGACCTACTCCCTTCTATAGGACCTTCTCTATTTCGAGACTTGTTTGCACATCCAGCTCTCCACGCACTCTGGACAGGTACCTTGAGAAGTAAGGTACGTAGCCCGTACTACTTACCGTGTAGGGGCAGCCTCTGCGCGGTAAGTAGTGCGTTACCAGATGGAGCCAAGTATGGCGCGTGAAGTGGTTACAAAGGAGAGCTTTCCGGGGGCGTTTCCCGGCAGGCACACGCTAGGGCGGAAGTCTCACCGGGATGCGCAGGAGAGTGTTGTGCGCGTGCTGCTGTTCGGGGCAACCGCGCTGTCTCTGCTGACGACGTTCGGGATAGCGCTTGCCCTTTTTAGCGAGGCGGTGCAGTTCTTCCAGCACGTTTCGCTGTTCGAGTTCCTGGGCAGCACCGAGTGGACGCCGCTCTTCGAGCAGCAGCGGTTCGGTATCTGGGCGCTGGTCTCGGCAACGCTGACGACCTCGCTGATAGCCATGCTCATAGCAGTGCCCCTGGTCCTGCTCGCGGCGGTCTACCTGAGCGAGTTCGCGTCCCGGCGCGCCCGCGAGTTACTCAAGCCACTGTTGGAGATACTGGCGGGTGTGCCTACTGTTGTCTATGGCTTCTTCGCCCTATTGGTGGTGACGCCCTTTTTGAAGAACTTCACCCGCGGCCTCTCCACTTACAATGCACTCAGTGCCGTTCTGATAATGGGCATCATGATCCTACCTCTGGTGGCCTCGTTGAGCGAGGATGCCATGTCGTCCGTGCCTGCCTCTTTGCGTGAGGGGGCTTACGGGTTAGGCTCGACGCGCTTCGAGGTAGCGGTGAAGGTGGTGTTCCCGGCGGCCCTGTCGGGTATCGTGGCTTCGGTGATACTCGGACTGTCGCGGGCGGTGGGTGAGACGATGATAGTGGCTATAGCTGCCGGGCAGAACCCCAACTTCAGCTTCAATCCTACCGAATCTATGGCTACCATGACCTCGTACATCGTGCAGGTGAGCCTGGGTGATACGCCTGCCGGGTCGCTGGCCTACCAGACGATCCTCGCGGTGGGCGCTACCCTGTTCGTGCTGACATTCACCATGAACGCGTTTAGCCAGTGGTTCGTGCGCAAGTTCCGAGAGGTGTACGACTGATGCGGGCTACCGACACGATGCAGAAGGGGAAAACTGGGCAGCGCGCACCCAGTGTTATCAAGGTGTTCAAGCCGAACATGGCGGCGCGCAAGGTTCGCAGCTATGTTTTTATCGGGCTGGGCATCCTGAGCATTCTGATAGCTCTGGGCGTGCTCCTTACGCTCATACTGGATGTGCTCGTGAGGGGGGTGCCCTGGCTCGACTGGCAATTTCTGAGCAGCTTCGACTCGCGCTTTGCGAAGAGGGCGGGCATCAAAGCGGCCCTGTTCGGCACCGCATACATGATGTTCTTCACAATTTTGCTTTCCCTGCCCCTGGGTGTCATGTCCGCTATATACCTGGAGGAGTATTCGACGGATAGCCGCTTGAATAGGTTCATTGAATTGAACATCTCCAACCTGGCGGGTGTGCCCTCCATCATCTACGGCCTGCTGGGCCTACAGGTGTTCGTGCGCTGGTTTGCCCTCGAACGTAGCGTGCTCGCCGGGTCGCTGACTATGGCGAGGTACCTTACGTGCAAGGGGCAGGTGGCGGGTGCCCAAGCCGGGCGAGACTTCGACGTAGAAGGTGGCGATGCCATTGAGGAATACTACAGGCGGGCTATCGGTGCTGTAGAGCTTAAATTGCGGGAAATGAAGCGAGACCAGCTATTGGCAACGGACGAGGCGGAACTACTAGAACACCTACGTGATACGCAATGGGCACTAGAGGTCATTGAACAAGACCCTGACCGCTCGGTCACCTCTTCTCCAGAACAGACCCGTAAACGAACCTTGGAGATACCTCTATTACCACGCGAACCCAAGCTCTAATTTACCGCCAAAGCATTTCCTGTCTTCGCACTTTTGGGACCCGCTAGGTCGTCAACCGGCGGCTGAGGCGAGCGGTCCAAAGATGCTTCAGTGAAGCTTCAGGAACTATTCTCCAGTTCTATGGGAAAGCCTGGAGTTCAGCCGGTGGCTTCAGTAACTCCGGTGGCGCAGCGAGGGGTCCGCTCAGGCTGCCGAGGAAGTCTATCAGCTCCCCCATCTCCTGCTGCGAAAGGCCCAGCGGCTTAATCTCAGAGTGGCCCACCGGCCCCGGTTTTGCTGCGTTGTAGTGGTTTAGTACATCTGTCAGCGCGACAAACTGCCCTGCGTGCATGTATGGCGCTGTCTGCGCGATGTTACGCAGGGTAGGCGGCTTGAAGGCTCCATCAAGTTGCTCGCCGGTCGTGGCAACGAACTTCAACTCGGCGCAGTCCTGTGGCCCGGCGTCGCTCCACTGACTGAGGCAGTTGAACTCGTCATCCAGCACCTTCAGCACCCCTGATTGCCGCCCGTGATCTTCGGGCAACCCGGCAGCCGCGGGCACGCCTGTGTTGTGGAAGGCAGTGCCCATGAACAGCGGACCGTTGTGGCAGTTGATGCACTGCGCCTTCGAGATGAACAGCTTTGCGCCCGCTATCTCGCTGGGGCTGAGCAGCTCCCTCATAGTAGCGGCATCGTTCTTCAGCAGGGCCTCGACATACCGGTCAAATCGTGATGGGCCAGGCAGGATCTTGCGTTCGTAGGCTGCGATAACCTTGCCCATGTTGGAATATACGCGGGTGACAGCCTCCCGGTCATCATCGGTCATCGCTTTCCAGGCCGCTGCGGCTACGGGGTCATCTACGGGGCCTGCCCTGTCCGGGAAGCGGCTGCGGTCGGAGAAATCAGGCAGTGGGCCAAATAGGGCCTCGTACTCCGTGCGGTAGAACTGATCTATCAGGTGGGCGTACTGGGTGCGGGTGCCACCATGCTCCACAGGGTTTTCGAGAGGTCCTAGCGCCTGCGCCCACAGGCTGTCCTTGCGTCCATCCCAGAACTGCCAGGGGCTGTAAGCCGCGCCCACGATTGTCATTGTCTTGCGAGTTGTGGTGCCAACCCCCTTCGCCAGGGGCAGGTTGTCGTTGAAGTTACGGTCGGGCATGTGGCAGGTAGCGCAGGAGACCGCACCGTTGGCGCTAAGGCGCTTGTCAAAGAAGAGCTTGTGCCCCATCTGGACGGCGCGGGGGTCGTCGGCCACCTTGTTCGAGGGGTCAGGCGAGAGAGGGGCCAGGTTGCCGATCCACAGGCCGGAGAGGGTAGCCCGCTCCTCGTCGCTCCACTCCATACGCGGCCACACAACGAACACCAGTGTGCCAATAGCAGCCAATGTGATGGCGGCCAGAAGTAGCAGCTTTGATAAGGGTTTCATCAAAAGTCTCGCTTTGATATCCAATATTTGCGTTCCCACTGTGCCGAGTCTTACCGCGGCCCCTGTTTGAGAAGAGCACCCTGCCACACCTGTCACGGGGCCGTGGTTGGTACACTTGCTTGAAGTCGATGCTCACGTGCCTGGATGCTTAGGTGAGCACCTTATCTATCTATTTCAGAATGAAGTTGAAACGAATGGTGTCGCTGCCCTTGGAACCGGTGACGCCGAAGTCCACGTACCACCAGCCGGTCATCTGGAACTTCATGCCCTCAACGACGTAATCTCCGTTGCCGAGCTTCTGGGTGACCGCAGGCTGGGTAGGCAGGCCGTGTCCGTGACCGGGCATGTCGCCATGTATGGTGAAAGTGGCATCATCTACGGGGCTACCGTCGGCGGTCTCCAGGTGGAGCCGCCAGGTGTGAAGCTGGTTGATGGCGATAGGCTCCAGGCTGGGGGCAACTGTGCCGCGGTACAGCCCGTTGGTCGAAGTCTGCGTCCAAGAGGTGTTCAGGCCGGGGGGCGGCGTGTTGGCATCCTGCATGCGCTGCATCATCAGGAAGTATAGGACGGCAAGCACAGCCAGCAATAGCACGGCACCAATCGCCACCAGTTTCCAGCCACGTAAGCCACGAGAGTGCCCCGTAGTGATTACACCCGCGTTGTTCTGCGTATTTACTGTTGCCATCGTTTCATATCCTTTCAGGCCGGCAGCAGAGGTAGAGAGTGTAGAGGCCCAACTTGTACCCGGCACTGATAAAGTACCGGGGCGTTCGATTGCGTCTATTCAGTAGGTTCTATGTGAGTATATGCAAGATAGGGCGCTTAGGGATGCGCCGAAAGTGAGACGAGCGATTAAGACGAAAGTCTTACAAGTCTACATTCCCAGGCGCTCCAGTATCCGCAGCACGACCCAGATAAGAATGGGGTCTTTGTCCTAGTAGACGCGGGCCTGTATGGCTGTTCTTACTTCTACTTGTCAAAAAAATTTGCCGTGAGGTCAGTATTAACACCGATAGCCGCCCTGCTACCACTGGCAGCTGCCCATATCAATTGATTCTGCATAATGTTCATGGCGTCCCCGGCAGCATAAATCCCTTTAATATTGGTGCGGCCCAGTTCATCTGTGACGATGCTGCCTGCTTCATCAATTTCACAGCCCAGGTCGTGCCCAATGGTAGTAGCTTGCTTGCGCTGTATTTCCACAAAGCCCCCCGCTCGCTCAATGCCAGGATGGTTCTCAAATGTGACGCGCTCCAATTGCCCAGCTTGCCCGACCAGGGCCACTATCTTATCCTCTATTACTTTGATGCCGTACCTACCGAGAAAGAGTTTACGCTCATCATCTAGCACCCGATGCCCGTTAGTGCAAACCACTATGTCGCGGCTCCAGTTGTAAATTATCTTGGGCAGGTGGGATGCCCCCCTCTCACTTTCGGCAATGATGACCAACGGCTTATCTCGCAACTCCCAACCATCACAATAAGGACAGTTGAAGAGGCTTTTGCCGTAGTAGGTATAAATCCCCTCAACAGCTGGCAGAGTCTCCCGTAAGCCCGCCGCCAGAATGACTTTTGCGGCTCTGAATTTCTCACCATTTTCCGCGACCAACTCGAAAGCT
>DASVQO010000040.1:0-16069 GCA_036389075.1 Chloroflexia bacterium
TCTTTGCGCTCTTTGCGCCTTCGGGTTTCCGTTTCTTCACTAACCACTAACCACTAACCACTAACCACTAACCACTAACCACTAACCACTAACCACTAACCACTAACCACTAACCACTAACCACTAACCACTAACCACTAACCACTAACCACTCGTCCCCGGAGACACCATGTCGCTGCAAAGCTACCTTGCCGCCGTACCCAAGGCGGAGTTGCACGTGCACCTTGAAGGGTCGATCTCTCCCGCCACGTTGCTGGTGCTGGCTGCGCGCAACGACATCGTGTTGCCCTCCAACACTGTGGAGGGGCTGCGGGAGTACTTCAAGTTCCGCGACTTCGACCACTTCATCGAGGTGTACGGGGTAATCTCGCGCTGTCTCAAGACCGAAGCCGACTTCGAGCTAATCGCTTACGAGTTCGGCGCCGAAATGGCCCGCCAGAACGTGCGCTACGCGGAGGTAACTTTCAGTTGCGCCTTCCACCATCACCACGGCATCCCCGATGACGCCTACATGGAGGGCCTGTTGAGGGGCCGGGAGCGCGCCCGTAAAGACTTCGGGGTGCATATCAACTGGGTGTTTGATATTATCCGTAGCGTGAGCGACCCGGGGCTGCGGGAGAAGTACGCGGACTACACGGTGAGCGTGGCGATTGAGAACATGAGTAACGGCGTGGTGGCGCTGGGCCTGGGAGGTGGCGAGGTAGGCTACCCGCCTGAGATGTTCGTGAGCCACTTCGAGCGCGCCATCAAGGCGGGGCTGCACAGCGACCCACACGCGGGCGAGGTGGCGGGGCCGGAGAGCGTCTGGGGCGCGCTGCGGCTGCTGGGCGCCGAGCGGATAGGCCACGGCGTGCGCTCGATAGAGGACCCGGCGCTGGTGGAGCACCTGGCCGCGCACCAGGTGCCGCTGGAAGTGAACCCCACCAGCAACGTCTACCTGGGCGTCTACCCCAGCCTTCAGGTCCACCCTTTCCGCCGCCTGTACGAGGCCGGGGTGCCCCTCACCGTCAACTCGGACGACCCACCCCTCTTCAACACCACCCTCAACGACGAGGTAGCCCTCCTCGCAAGCGCCTTCAACTTCGACCTGCCCACCATAGACGATCTGCTGCTCAACGGCATCCACCACAGCTTCCTCCCACCTGAGCGCAAGCAGGAGATGGAGCAGGCTTTCAGGTGCGAGATGGCCGAGTTGAAGGCTGCGCACCTGGTGTAGCTGGCATCTGAGCCTGGAGCCATTGATTGCGCGCTGTTGCTTACATACCCATGTCGAACAACTAGGTCCAAGCCCCGGCTTTGTCATTTCGAACGCAGTGAGAAATCTCGTCCCCCTGCACTCAAAGTTATGCTTTTCCTACGCGAAGCAAGACCAAAACAGATGATTCTCCCGCAAGCATGCAGGAAGGGGGAACATCGGGGTGGCGGACGAGATTTCTCACTGCGTTCGAAATGACATAGGGGAACATGGTCCGCCATAGGTATAGGTCAAACACGGGTGGCTGATCCTTCGCTACGCTCAGGATGACAGAGGAAGATTTGCTCCTGTTCTCTACCATTCCAGGCAATGTAGTCCCCAATTTGTCGAACAATGCCCTCCCAGCCGGAACTACCTATGTAGCCCCTGCTCGCGCCATGAGCAAATACAGCTACGTGGGAGGGCCGGCTGATGTGCATGCCCGTGCAAGTTGCTGACGCACCAGCAGTGTGCAAGGAGATAACCGAGGCGGTGCTGGCCGCCGTCTGGAACGAGCAGGCACCCTTGCGAGGCCCCATGTGGGACTGCGAGGGCAACCCGGTGGCGGTGGTCTATCGCGGGCGGTGGACGGCGGGGAGCGGCCCCGACTTCGAGGGCGCGATGCTGGCGCTGGGCGAGGGCGGCACGCTCGTCGGCGGCTCGGTGGAGATGCACCTGCGTTGCGGCGATTGGTGGGCGCACGGGCACCACGCCGACCCCCGGTACAACTCGGTGGCCCTGCACGTGGTACTCTGGCCCCTCGGCGCTCGCCCCGTCACCAGGGCCGACGGCGCGACGGTGCCCACCCTGGTGCTCGCCGACTACATCACCATGCCCACCCCGCAACTGCTGGAGAGCGTCACGCCCCTCATCCCGAACCTGGGCGCGCTTTCCGAGGAGCCATGCTGGCAGCGCACCCAGGACTGCCCCCTGGAGAAGTTGCTGGACCGCATTGACGAGGCAGGCGACACCCGCTTGCTGAACAAAGCCGCCCGGATGGAGGCGGGATTGAGCGAGCGCGGCCCGGAGGAGGTCTTTTACCGGGGCATCATGGACGCGCTCGGCTACTCGGCCAATCGCGAGCCCATGCGCCAGCTTGCCGACGAGTTGCCTGTGAGCCAGCTACTCACCCTCCCGCTCAGCCGCGACGAAGAAGAGCGTGCGGCCCTCCTGGAAGCGATATTCCTGGGCGCTGCCGGATTCCTGCCTTCGCAAAGTCCACCGGCAGGCCCGCTCGACTGGCTCTCCTCGCAGTACGGGGAAGAGGCGGAGCGGCTGTGGTCCACCCACGCACCCCTCCTCGATGTGCCCCTCGACCGCCCTCTTACGAGTGGCTGGATAACCAACCGCGTGCGCCCGGCCAACTCTCCACAACGCAGGCTGGCAGCGGCGGCTCGCATCCTGGCCCGGCTCCTGTGGGCGCAAGGCGGCATGCTCGGGCCTTTCATCGAGGCCGCGACTACTGCCCCCAGCCCCGCCGTCCTATCCAAGCGCTGGACGGACCTGCTCGCCGTACCGGCAGAGGGTTACTGGGCATCCCACGACGGCTTCGGTCACGTCCTACCGGCTCATAACGCCAAAGAGGGTGTAGCGTTGCTAGGGGCCTCGCGGGCGGCTGACACCGTGGTAAACGTCGTCATGCCGCTCCTGCTGGCGGTGGCCGACCGCGAAGGCAACGATGAGCTAAGAGAGAGGGTGCTCGCCGCGTACGCCGCCTTCCCCCGGCTGTCGGAAAATGCGATAACCCGCGTCATGTGTGAAGAAGCGCTCGGCCCGCGAGCAGGCAAGTCTGTAAGTGGTGCGCGCCGCCAGCAGGGACTGATTCACCTCTACCAATTCTACTGCCAGGCCCGCCGCTGCTACGAATGCCCCGTCTCCGGCATGCGGCCCGGCAGGTAATCATAAGGCGGTGAAACAGAGTTAGTACTAAAGGTGTTGAGGTATTAGGAATTGCACCATATTGGCTTTTGATGGCTGTTTAGTCTACAATAGCGAGGAGGGTGGCGCGTGCTACCGGGGGGTGCTGCCTCCTATTGAGAGCAGCGGCACTGTCTGCACCGGGTCTCACATCTCCTATCCTACCTTTGCTAAGGGGCTATATGGCGGGAACCTACTCTGAAGGCTCACATTCCGCGGTCGTACTGGTCGTGGACCCCGATCCCATCAACCAGCGGGCTTTCCGCGACAGGCTGGTGCGCCTGGGCTACACCGCGCGCTCTGCCGACGACGCCGACTCCGCGCAGGCCATCGTCGAGTCTACCCCGCCCGACGTGGTGATCGCCACTCACAGATCGACCCAGGCCGAAGACTGGCCTGCCCTGCAAATCAACCTCGGCAACTGGGGCATCCCTTACGTAGAGCTTGAAGAGGCCGACATGGCCTCCGAAGCGGCAACCGGGCTGGACGACGCCGGTCTGCGCGAGCGCATTCGTGAGGCCCTCCGCTCCAGGAAGTTGCAGGACGCCCTCGTGGCCGAAAACACCCGCCTGGCCGCCGAGAGGCTGTACGACCCGATTACGGGCCTCTTCAACCGCCGCTATGTGATGATTCGCGTGGAGGAGGAGGTCAAACGCTCCGCTCGCCACGCCTACCCGCTCTCCTGCCTCCTGCTCGATATAGATAAGCTGGACGACGTGAACGAGCGTTTCGGCAACCACGTGGGCGACGCCATCCTGCGCGATATGGCCCACATCATCACCCGCACCCTGCGCGCCACCGACATCGTGGCCCGCTACCGCGACGATGAGTTCATTTCCCTCCTCACCGACACCGACTCCACGGGCGCGCAGGTAGCCGCCAATCGCCTGCGCGACGCGGTAGCCGCCTACAAGTACACCGGCACCGCCGGCGGGGAGGAGGTAAGCCTCACAGCCTCCGTGGGCGTCGCCTACTGGGAGCCTGTGAACCGCCCCGGCGAGGGCACCTGGGAGCCTCAGCTTATCGCCCTGGCCGAGCGCGCCCTGCGAGCCGCCAAGATGTCCGGACCTAACAGGCTGGTGATGTTGCAGGCGGCGTGAGAGGGAATTTTTAATTCTTAATTTTTAATTCTTTATTGTTGTGGCAGGCTGTTGGAGCGGCCTGCTTTTTTGTGGCCTCAAGCTTGCACTAGAAGTTACCTCGAAGCAACAGTGTCGAACAAAAGCACCCGGGCCCCACCCTTGTCATTTCGAGCGTAGCGAGAAATCTCGTCCTGCGCCGGGATGTTCCCCTCTTCTCATGGGGCTCTATTGCAGCAGGAAAGGTGATACTTGGGTGCTGGAGGACGAGATTTCTCGCTACGCTCGAAATGACAAAGGCGGGGCCGGGTGCTCATATCCGACGCGATCATTTTGAGATAGATGCCTGGCAATCCGGCATCGGATTTGGGGCGTGTTAATATAGCTGGGGTGCTCCATGCCGAAGTTTGGCACATTCCAATACTTCCTTCGCTTTGTACGATTCTGGATCCGGTAGCTGTTATTACGATTTAGAAAGGTCGCTAATGGCGAATTCGAATATTTTGCGCTTCCTGGGCCTGAGTGCCCTCACCGCGACGCTGTCAGGCACGACCGCGCTCGTTTTCAAGCTGCAACGGCCCCCGGACAAGGTGCCGGAGGTAGATGCGTTGCGCGAAGGGCCGCCGGGTGGGGGTACCTGGCCGTTCGTCTCAGTAGTCGTGCCCGTGCGCAACGAGGAGCGCAACCTGCCCCGCCTGCTGCCCTCGCTCCTGTCGCAACGATACCCCAACTATGAAGTGGTGGTGGTAGACGACCAATCGACCGACGACACGCCGCGGATTCTGGCCGAGTGGGCGGCGAAGGACGAGAGGCTGAAGGTCACACGGGGCGTGGAATTGCCCAGGGAGGAGGGCTGGCACGGCAAGCCGCACGCCATGTACCAGGGCGCTAAGGTTGCACGAGGCGAGTGGCTGCTGTTCACCGACGCCGACACCAAGCACAGCGAGCTTTCGGTGTCATCGAGCATGGCTTACGCGTTGCGGCATAGAATAGACCTGCTCACCATCGCGCCCTGCCCTGAGCTTGGCACCCCCTCCGAGAAGCTGCTGATGCCCGTGGCTTTCATGGGCATCGGCACTTTCTTCCCGGCCGTCAAGGTCAACGACCCCAGCAGCCGGGTCGCCATCGCCAACGGGCAATATATCTTCATCCGCCGGGTTGTGTACGACGCGGTGGGTGGCATCGAGCGGGTGAAAGACAAGATCGCGGAAGACCTGGAGTTCGGCAAGCTGGTCAAGTCGGAGGGGTACCGGCTCTACCTGGCAGACGGGCAGCACCTGATGACGGTGCGCATGTACACCAACCTGCGCGAGTTGTGGGAGGGCTGGGGCAAGAACACCGTGCTCTCCTTCCGCGAGAACCCCCTCGTGGGCGTGCTGGGGGTGCCCTCGATAGTGCTCTCGCCCACCCTGCCGCTGTTGTGGCTGAGGTGGGCCAGGCGTAGCTGGCGGGCCGCTGACCGCACCCGCAAGCCCAGCGACGAGCTAGCCGCCGCCTGGGTGAGCGCCCTTGCGATCATGGGCACGCTGGTGCCCTTCATCTACCGCCGCCGCGTGGACCGCACGCTCGGCCTGGGCGTCGGCTGGACCCTCACCCAGCCGCTCGGCACCGTCGTCTTCGGCCTCATCCTCCTCAACTCCTTCCTGCGCCTCATCACCGGCCGGGGCGTCACCTGGAAGGGCCGCACCTACGCCAGCCGGGCTAAGTAAAGACGGAACCGCCAAGACGCCAAGGACGCCAAGGGCGCGCCAAGTTAAGAACGGTTCACCGCAGAGACGCAGAGGACGCAAAGGTACGCTGAGAAGAATGAAGGGTGTTCTTTGTTAGGGCAGCAATTTACCGTACGATGCTGCCCCTACCCCTTACTAAACCTTTTCTATCTCTGCGTAACCTCTGCGTCCTCTGCGTCTCTGCGGTGAACCGTTCTTTAATCTTGGCGTCTTGGCGGTTCCGTCTCTTTATCCTGTACGGGATTGGACGAAGGTCCATACGCGCTGCCAGACTTGCTCGCGCTCGGTGTCGAACACTACGCCGTGGCCGCTGTTGTGCCACCATTCGAGGTCTTTCTGCGGCGAGCTGAGGTGCTTGTAGATGTACGTGGCGCTGCGGGGGTGGATTACGCGGTCGCGCACCCCGTGCATGATGAGGGCGGGGGTGCGCACCTGGGGCAGCAGCTTGCGGGTGGTGCGTATGAGGTTGAGCAGGCGGTCCACTGCAATGAGGGGGTAGCGGCGGTACGAGACGTAGCGAGTGTGGGCGTCGGGGTCCGTGTGCGCGCCGGGGCGTCTCACGTTGTGCCAGCGCACCACGTGGCGCACTACCGGGATGAGGTGGATGCGCCTGTCGCGGAAGTACACCGGGGACGAGATGGTGACTATACCCGCTACCTGCTCCGGGTGGGCCGCGCACAGCCGCAACCCCAGCAGCCCGCCCATCGAGAAGCCGATTATCACCACCCTGCGACCCTCCCGCTGCAACCGTGCCAGGCCGTCTTCAGCCGAGCTAAGCCAGTCGCCCCAAGTGAGACCCTTCAACTCCTCCGGGCGGGTGCCGTGCCCCGCCAAGCGCACGCCCTCCACCCGCGCCCCTCGCTCAGCCAGGAACGCGCCCAGACCGCGCATCTCCGGCGGGCTGCCACTAAACCCATGCACCAGCAAGCACCCGATTGGCGAGTCCAGCGGCCCTAGCGCGAACGGTTCCAGGTCCAGTTCAGGCTGGGGAGGCAAGGCGCGCCGCCTCAATCGGAAGCGCCGGGGAGCGGTAGACATACCAGGATGTTATGCGGTTTCAGGGGAGAATGTCAAAGGGGCGAGTTGTTAGTTGTTAGTTGTTAGTTGTTAGTTGTTAGTTGTTAGTGATGGGGGAAGCAAAGTGCCGTGCGCATCCAAGGCTATCTTAATCGTAACGCATTCTTTGCGTCGTTGCGGCATCCATCTTGCCACTAACAACTAACAACTAACAACTAACAACTCGCCCCGCTTGCCCCGTTACCTGCCTTCTGATATAACGGTAGCTAGCCCCCTTTTCGGGCGCATTTTACTTTGCGAGCATAAAGAAGCAGGCATAGAATGGCATCAGACCGCGCGATAGGTTCACAGGTGCAGGCGAGCGCCAGGCAAGCTATACGTAAAGAACACTTCGAGATACCCGACCTTCGTATGTTACCAACCGAGTCGCTGGTGCTGCACGAGCACGCCGACAGCAAGCGGGTGGCGCGGTTGGTGGCGCGGCTGCAAGGTGATGGCCTGCTCAAGAACCCCCCTATCATCGCTCCCATACCGGGCACGGACCGCTATGTGGTGCTCGATGGGGCGAACAGGGTGAGCGCCCTCAGGTCGATGGGCAGCCCTCACGTGCTCGCGCAGGTGGTCGATTACAAGTCCGACGACGTGCAGCTTTACACGTGGTACCACCTCATCGTGGGCCGCACGCCCGCCACTTTCCTGGACGAGATACGCAGAGTAGAGGGCATTACGGTTCTGGACGCGCCTCTGGAAGTGGCCCGCGCGGCCCTGGCAGACAAGCAGGTGCTGGCTTACCTCGTGGTGCCGCACGAGCGGGACGGCACCGGCGTCTACCTGCTGGACGGTGTGCCCGGCACCGATCACCACGGAACGGAGACCTCCACCGCCCTGCTGAACGCCACGGTGGACACCTACAAGGGCGATCCCCAGGTCACAATTCACCGGGTCAGCACCGACAACCTGGACGAGCTGGTGGAATACTACGACCACGTGAGCGGGCTGGTGGTCTTCCCGGAGTACACCCCCGACGACATCCTCAAGCTCGCGACCACCGGCATGGTAGTGCCCACCGGCATCACCCGCCACATAATCAGCCCCCGCGCCCTCCGTGTCAACATGCCCATCGCTATCCTCATGTCCCCCGACCCGCTCGAACATAAGACCGCCTGGTGGCACGACCAGCTAAAGCGCAAACTGGCCGCCAACGAGATGCGGCTCTACCAGGAGGCCACGTACCTGTTTGATGAGTGAGGAGTGGTTAGTGGTTAGTGGTCCTCTCCGACTCGCCCTTGCCACCCAATCCCTGCTATAATAGGTCTGAGTGGCCCACAGTAGAGGAGGCAAACAAAATGGCAGACACAGATATTAGAGCTGACGAGACCCAGGGAGCGCGTGTTGCTCCCGGGGGAGTGACTGAGGAAGACATTAGAGAGACGATACGCAACGAGGTCTACGACCCCGAGATCGGCCTCAACATAGTCGATCTGGGGCTGATATACGACATCACCGTGGCCGACAACAAGGCCGACATCACGATGACCCTCACAAGCCCCGGCTGCCCCGTGGGCCCGGAGCTTATCACCAACATCCGCAGGTCGGCCTCCCGCTTCGACGAGCTTGAGGACATAGACATCCACCTCGTGTTCTCCCCGCCCTGGCACCCCTCCATGATGAGCGAGGAAGCCAAAGACGAGCTTGGCTACTTCGGGTAATAGGAGACGGAACCGCCAAGACGCCAAGAACGCCAAGAGCGCGCCAAGAATAATAAGAACGGTTCACCGCAGAGACGCAGAGGGCACGCAGAGAAGAATTGAGGAAGTTCTAAACAGAAGGACCAGGGTACATGCTGACGTACCCTGGTCCTTCTGTTTAGAACACCTACTTAATCTTGGCGCGCTCTTGGCGTTCTTGGCGTCTTGGCGGTTCCGTCTCCTCGTAACTATCAAGTAAGATTTGCAATGTCAGGAGGCAGTGTGAGAGTAAGAAGGTCCGCGCGGTTGGTGCTGCTGGACGAGCAGGACCGGGTGTTGATGTTCAAATACGAGGACAAGGTGCCGCTCGACCCGGAACGTCCCATAACTCTCTACTGGGCCACGCTGGGCGGCGGCCTTGAGGGCGATGAGACGTTCGAGCAGGCGGCAACGCGGGAGCTATGGGAGGAGACCGGCTTCAGCGGGGTGGAGATAGGGCCCTGCCTGTGGACGCGGGAGCGCAAGTTCGTCTGGCTGGGGCAGGACATACTGTCGCAAGAACGCTACTTCCTGGTGCGCGTGCCGGGCGGCGAAATCAGCCTGGACAACCTGCTCGATCAGGAGTGGCAAACGTACAGGGAGCATCGCTGGTGGTCTCTTGCTGAAATGCGCCGCTCGCCGGAAATCTTCCTACCACCGGGCCTGGCCGACCTGCTTGGGCCTGTCCTCGCCGGAGAACTGCCCGCCGAGCCGCTCCAAATCGACGTACCCTGAGCCGAAAGCCACCCTTTCGCGCAAGATGGACTATGCCAAGTGCAGAGGACGCCCTGTGGGGGTGCCCTGCCACTAAAGTGGCGGGCTGACAAGGGGCAAAGTCTCTTTCGGAGACTAAGGAAGATGAGGGTAGTCTCCGCAGGAGACTTCGCTACTTGCCAGCCCGTGGCTTCAGCCACAGGGCGTCCCCCGCAAGCACGCCCTGCCCGTACCCACACCCAGCCTGTCTAACATCTACCAGTCTCCCAAGGAGACTTCTCTACTTGTAAGCCCGTAAATTCATTGGCAGGGCCATCCCACAGGGCCACTCTTGCGAGGCTATCGCAGGGCTATCTCTACCCTACGCGCACCACGCGGGTGTGGTAGCCCGTAGCGCCATCGGGGTAAGTATCGGCCTTCTTGGAGGTCTGTACGTTGCCCTTGCCGTCGGTGGCCCGAGCTTGCAGAGTGTAAGAGCCGGGCTGCGGGTTCCAGGCGTAGGTCCACAGCACCCAGGAGAACTTGCTGGGCACCACCAGTATCTGCGCCTCGTTCCAGCTCTTGCCGCCGTCGGTGGTAACTTCCACCTTCTGCACGCCCCGGTTGCCCGCGAACGCCACGCCGCCTATATAGAGAGGTTTCGCATCTATCCTGCCCTTGTTCGGATAGTCGATGCGCGTGAGCGTGTTGTACTCGGCCACGTCGTCCCAGCCCTGGCCTTCCCAGTAGCCCTTGAAGTCGAAATTCACAAGCTCCACCGCGTTGATCCACTTGACGTTCTTCATGCCGTAGATGTTAGGCACCAGCAAACGGGCCGGGAAGCCGTGCTTGTTGGTGAGCGGCTGCCCGTTCATCTCGTAGACCAGCATGCACTCGTTGTTCAGCGCCACGCTGATAGGAAAGCTATCGCCGTAGCCATCCTCGGCCCGGCAAATCACGTCTACCACGCCCTTCTGAGGCTTCGCCTTCTTCAACAGCGCCGCGAAATCGACTCCCTTCCAGACGGCGTTGCCAATCAGGTCACCGCCCACCGGGTTGCTGATGCACGCCAGCGTCTCGGTGCGCTCGAACGAGGGCATCGCCTTCAAGTCCTTCAGCGTTATCGTGTAAGGGTTATCTACCATGCCGCCGAACGTAAGCTTCCAAGAATTGCCGTCCACCGTGGGGTCGATGAAGTTCTTGGTGGTGATATAGAAGCTCTCGGTGGGGGTCGTAGCGGGCACCAGCACCGCCTTCACACCCTCGAAGCCGGGCTGTACGCCCGCGTTTTCGGGCATATTGGTCGGCTGCGGAGTGGGGCGGTCCACCAGGTCATGGTTGGCATCGGCCACGGCGGAAGGGGTCTCTGCCGGTGCCTGGGTGGGCGTTTCCTGGGCGGGGGCCGGTTGCGTAGGGCTATTTTCGGGTGCCTGGGTGGGCGTGGCGTCCTCGCCGCCCAGGGCTTTACCCGGTTCCGGCTCAGTGGTGGCCGTGGGTGGGACGGCCGTAGACGTGGGCGCGGGGCGAGTGGGAGTGCCGCCTAACTCAGCCACGCGGGTCGCGGCAGACTGGCGGGCCAGCTCCGTGATGTCCACCTCTTGCACCCCGGCCACGGAGGGCGGCGCGAGGGCCTGGCGTATGCCCACCCACAGCACGCCCCCGCCAAAGAGGGCCAACAGCGTACCGCCAATCGCCTTGTTGAAACCCCGGCGGTCCATCGGCCTATCCGCGATTGCGACGGCTCCCTCGGCGGCTTTCGCGGTGGCGGGCCAGGGCAGCAGGTAGGCGAGCGCAAGCCCGAACACGGCGGCCAGCAGGAACATATTGATCCACATCGGCACGCCGTAAGGGGCGAGGCTGTCGCCGTAGAGGGATAGCGCGACGTCAGGTGGCGCGGTCACTTCCAGGGCGGTCGAGCCGAAGAAGCCCTGCCCCACGATGGGAAGGAACACCGCGTTGAGCAGCAGCCCCAGGAGCAGGCCGAACGCCAGCCCCGACATGTACCTGGGCAGCGAAAAGCTCACCAGCTTGAGCCACAGGTGAGTGAAGGCCAGCCCCAGGAGGCCGCCCAACAGCAGGGTGCCCTCCGCGATGCTGACGAGCAGGAGCGCCTTGCCGCCCACGCCGAGATTGTTGATGAAGAAGGAGTTTATCTGCCCGCCCGTGAGGCGAACCAGGCTGTCCTCCATCAGCTCCGGTATGGAGGTAGTGTTCGTGGTGAACCGCAGCACCGCCATGACGAGCATCATACCGAGGGCCGCGCCCACGCCCGCCCCGAACCCGCCTCTTATAGCCGCTTTTCTCATAGATGCCATATACCCGTCTCCCCTATACGCAACGAGGCAAACGCTTGCTCTATAGACCTGCCAACATAAATATACCCATCACTATTATAAACGCAAAAGGTAACAAACCAGATGCCCCCACGCCAACGGTAAGGATATTGTAAACGCCCGGTAAGGATTCCGTAATAAAGTGGCCGCAAATAGTGGCTGTAGTGGCACGAAGCATCGTGCCCTCGTGGACAGCCCCACAATCGAAATTACAGGGCGCAACTCTCTACTGTCATCCTGAGCGTAGCGAAGGATCAGCCGCCCATTCTTGACCCTTCATGGCGCGGCAACGCTGTTCCTCTAACCGCCATCATCCTGTACGTTGAGGACTCTGGTCTAACCACCTGATCCTTCGCTACGCTCAGGATGTCAAGGCAAAACCGGGTTCTCAAAGTTGGCGCTGAGGAGACTACCCACGAGGGCACAATGCTTCGTGCCACTACATAGCCGAACCTTTCATCCTCTTGGCGCGCTCTTGGCGTCCTTGGCGTCTTGGCGGTTCCGTCTCTTAAACCTCTGCTTTCGCCAGGACGAACTTGAACAGGCCACGGCAGGCGAGTTGCCCGTCCACAGTGGCCTCGCCCGACCCCTCACCGAACATGCCGCGCACGCGGGTCATGGTCACTTCGATGCGCAGGGTGTCGCCTGGGACCACCTGCCGCTTGAAGCGCACCTCGTCCACGCCCGCGAAGAAGGCGATCTTGCCCCTGTTCTCAGGCATGCCGAGCACGGCCACCGCCCCCACCTGCGCTATGGCTTCCACCTGCAACACTCCGGGCATGACGGGGAAGCCTGGGAAGTGGCCGACGAAGAATGGCTCGTTGGCCGTGACGTTCTTGATGCCCACAGCCCGCTTGCCGTACTCAATCTCGATTATCTTGTCTATAAGCAGGAACGGGTAGCGGTGCGGGATGATCTTCTGTATCTCCACGCTGCTCAACGTCGTGGGTTGCGCCGCCTCGCCGCTCTCCACCTCCTGCGCCTGGTCTACCTGGTCGGACATTGGCCCCTCCATACACGTTATGATGTAACTTCGTCGGGCCATTGTAGCACAATCACCCGGCACCCCGGCCCTATTGGTGGTGCCTGCTTTCCGTTCGCGACGCTCAGCTAGTGCCATGTGCCGTATCGAGGCGAATTATGAGCAAGAAGTGAGCAGCGTTTGAGATGGAAAGTGAGCATAGCATTGGTGCAAAGTTAGGATACCAATATTATCGCTTAAGGGAGGGAGAAATGAGGTCGAAATTCAAGGTTATTGCGGCTGTGCTCGTGCTACCCTGGCTGGCAATCTCGGTGTTCGGGGCCAGGTACGTCTCCGCTTCGGAGTTGGCTCGGCCCACCGGCCAGCAGGCGGCCCAGACGTTCACCGTGCTCATGGGGGCCGAGTACTTCACCGAACAGGGAGAGAAGTCATCCTGGTCCGCCTACCGCTTCTACCCCGACAAGCTTACTATCAACGTGGGCGACACGATCGTGTTCAAGCATAACAGCGGCCTGGACCCCCATACCGCCACGTTCCTCGGCCCCATGACGGAGCTACCTGCCTTCTTCAACCTGCCCCCCGGCCCGCCGCAAGGCCCGCCCCCGCCCAAGCTGGAAGTCAACCCGCAGATCCTCTTCCCGCAGGGTGGCAATACCTACGACGGCTCGCAGTTCGTAAGCTCGGGCGCGATGGCGGCCGATATACCCGGCCCGCACGAGTTCAGCGTGAGCTTCCCCAAGGCCGGCACCTACCAGTACATCTGCCTGGTCCACACCGAGCAGTACCCCGACGGCACGCGCCGCCCAATGGTGGGCACCTTGACTGTGCAGGCGGCGGGTAGCGCCTACCCGATGACCCCCGCCCAGGTCGACGCGGCAGCTAAAGCCGCTATCGAAGCCGACCGCGGAGTGGCCACCTCGTCCGAGCCTAAGGCCGAGGAGCCTGCGGTGATTACCCGCGCCTCCACTAACGGCGCGAAGATACACCGCGTGAATGCCGGTTACTATGCCACCGCCAGCAACAACGCCGACAATGTGGACTACCTGCGGTTCGCCCCCAAGGTGCTCACCATCAACGCGGGAGACACGGTAGAATGGGCGTCACCGACCGAGCACGGCTTCCACAACGTGCTGTTCGGTGAGGAGCCGACGCTGTTCAACTTCGAGCCGCAGCCCGCAGGCCCGCCCAAGGTGTACGTACCCACGGAGGTCTTCTTCCCGCTAGGCCCGAACATGCACAACGGCACGGGCATCTACAGCAGCGGCATCATCCGGGGTAGCGGCGACCCTCCCGGCCCCTTCAGCCAGAGCTACGCCCTTACCTTCACCAAACCAGGCCGCTACGAATACATCTGCGCCCTCCACTACAACCAGGGCATGGACGGCACCATCATCGTGCAGGCCCGCACCGACGCCCCGGGCAGCACCACGGTGGGCATGCCCCGCACGGGTGGCGGCACCGACTGGTTCCTCCCCCTGCTCTCGGCCTCCCTGCTCATGACCCTCGGCGGTCTCGCGGTCCGCATTCGCAAACCCGCGCATATTCGCAAGTAGGGGACTGGGTATCTAAACGCCAAGACGCCAAGACGCCAAGGACCACGCCAAGATAGAGGCTGGTGTTCTAAGCAAGAGGACCAGGGTACATCTGTCGTACTCTGGACCTCTTTGTACTCTCTAAACCTTTACTTACTTGGCGTGGTCCTTGGCGTCTTGGCGTCTTGGCGTCTTCGTCATCCCCCACGCCGACAAGGTGAGGCTGGCGGTGAGCCAGAAGAGGGCCACCATGTGGGGGAACTCGATGTTGAAGTAAAAGTGGTCGAGCGGCCCGACGGAGATGAGCGCGCCGAACATGGCCGCCGTGCCTCCTAAGAGGGTGGAGTCGAGCACCGACCACTCGTTCTCGGCGGGGTCGCCTTTACCTGGGGCGGCTCGGCGGGAGGCGACTATGGCGGGGATGGTGTGGGCGAAGAAGGCTAGCATGGCGATTACGAACAGGGCCAGGGCCACCAGCCCGGCACGCTCGGCTATCGTCAGGTAGAGGCTCGACACGCCGGTGGTGAGGTCAAGCTCGCCTGCCCTGCCGAAGCCGACGCCGAACACCGGGTAACGCTCGATGATGGCAAGGGCGTTGCGGTACTCGGCAAGGCGCATCAGGCTGGCCGGGTCCTCGAAGCGCAGGCCGGCGGCGATGCGGGCGAAGTAGCCGCTGCCCGCGCCTACCACCAGCAGCACCCCCGCCCCCGCCACGCCCCATGCCCACAGCCGCCTGTAGCGCATGGTAGCCACGAACACAGCCCCCACCAGCACGCCCCCAAGCGCCGATCTCGACTGCGTGAGCACTATGGCCCCTACCTCGGCCAGGAAGATGCCGCCTAGCAGCCAGCGCGGCAGGAGCGGCTTGCGGGCAAGTAGCTGCACGCCCGTAATCACCGCCACGATCATGAGCAGGCCGCCGAACGAATTGGGGTCCACCTGCGTGCCCACCGCCCGCTCGCCTAGCGCGGGGTTATCCTCCACGTAGCGGATCACCCGGCCCGTGGGGTAGCCCACAACGCTCAGGCGGGTTAGCAGGCCGGTGGCGAGCGCGTCGGGCAGCCGCCACAGTACCACGCCCAGGGCCGCCGCCGCCCCACCCGCGAGCAGCAGCCACCGCATCACCGTCGCCAGGGTGCGGCTGTCGCGTATCACGCTGCCCGCCGCGAAGAATAGGCCCACCGACAGCACCAGCTTAATGTAGTTGTGCACCACGTCGGAGGAACTATCGCGGGTCAGCCCGCCGAGGAACGAAAAGAGGGTGCTTGCCAGGAACACGAGCACCCAGCCATCGAGGGGAGTGCGCGCCAGCCCCACCCCCTGCCCCGCCCCGAACAGCAGGGACATGAGCCAGGAGATGTAGAGGAAAAGGAGGCCCATCTCCAGCAGCGTGGGGGTGAGCACCGCCAGCCGCACCGGCAGCACGGCGAAGGGCAGCAGCATAACCGTGCCTATCACCAGCGCTATATCCGCCAGGGGCCGCGTCACCAGCCAGGGCAGCACCAGCAGAGCCACCAACGCAACGAACGGCAGCACGGGGTTGCCCATCGCCACCGCCAGCCCGCCGAACACCCCCACACCCACCCCCAGCAGCACCACCGTCGCCGTGCGCAGGGCCGAGTTGTCCTGTATGCGTGTGTGGAAGTCTGCTAGCATATTGCGGCTAAAGACAATGGAGGGTGGCGTATCAGGGGTTACGTTATACCATACGGGGCGGCCAAAGCACCCCGTGTCATCCTGAGCGCAGCGAAGGATCTAAGATGCTACATTTGCCTCTGTCTTGGAGCGTCAGCACCACGAGGGTAATATTCAACGGCTCCTCGCG
>DASVQO010000041.1:0-14897 GCA_036389075.1 Chloroflexia bacterium
CCACGGGCTGACAAGGGGCAAAGTCTCCTTCGGAGACTAGGAGAACATCAGGGTAGTCTCCGAAGGAGACTTTGCCTCTTGTCAGCCCGCCAATTTATTGGCAGGGCGTCATTCCAGGGCACACCTGGCCGTGTACCCCGAATCATTAGACCGTAGTAATGCTCTCAGTTTCACCGTTATGTAACTATCGGGTATAATTATCAGGCCCACTTCATTCGTCCCGTTCCCACATCGCACAACTTTTTCCTAGAAGCAATCATGAGCAAGATTTTCCGTTTACAAGAGGGCTGGCTGACCGTCGGTCTGCTGGCCTTATTACTGTTTAGCGTCACCCTTTCCATGCAGCAGGCGCAGTGGTCCGACGGCCTGTCTATTCTCACGCCTATCACCATTATCGGTCTACTCACGGGCATCGTGATGGCCAAGGTGCGCGGGGTACCTCGGTTCCTGCTCGATGTGCTGGGGCTGGAGATTGGCGTCATCACCGTGCTCGTGGCTGTGTCCAGCGTGATGCGGGGGCCGGAACTGGTGACGATCCAGGACAAGGTACAGAACCTCGTGGCCCGCACGTCAGCGTGGGTGAGCGTGGCGATGCGCCAGGATGTCAGTGACGACCTGGTGGTGTTCGTGCTTTCGCTGGCTGTGGTGTCCTGGGTGCTAGCCTATAGCTCGGCCTACTTTGTATTCCGGTCTAGGCAGCTATGGTGGGCGCTCGTGCCGAACGGCGTGGCCCTGCTGATCAACCTGTCCTACTCGCCCACGAACCTGAACGGGTACATCGTCGTGTTCATGTTCAGCGCGCTGCTGCTCATGATCCGGTTCAACCTGCTGATGAAGGAGGAGCGGTGGCAGCGCGAGCGGGTGAACTACTCGCCAACGCTGACCTGGGCCTTCTTGTGGGCGGGCACCGGCGTCTCGGTGGTCCTGGCGCTCGCGATGTGGTTCGTACCGGCCAGCGCTCCCAACAGCACGTTGAACGGCGTCTGGGAGCGCGTGAACAAGCCCTGGGTCGATTTCCAGAACACGATGAGCAAGCTCTGGTCTACCGTGCCGGGGAACCAGCAATTCGGGGGCTACGCCTCGTTCAACAGGCAGTTCACGATGGGCGGGGCGCTGAACCTATCCGACGCTATCGCCCTCAAGGTGAAGGCCGAAGAGCGCCTCTACTGGCGGGCCACTACCTACGACCAGTACACCGGTTCGGGCTGGAACAACACGGCGGCAAGCACCTTCAAGATAAAGGACCTGAGCTCATTCCTCTCGCTGGACGCCAAGCAGCCGCTCGGATCGGACGACGCCAAGCGCAGGCCCATCAGCTACACGGTCGAGATAGTCAGTCCCAAGGACGACATAATATACGCGGCCCTGAGGCCGGTCAGCTTCGACTCGAGCAGCAGGCTCGAACTCTCCTGGCGCGACCTGGACGAGGTGTATAACATCGACAGGTTCTATGACAAGGAGAACCCCCGCAGCATCAACGAGGTGCCGCTGGAGATGCGCAAGCTGATAGGCGTGCTGAACCAGCTGCAGAAAGAGTTGCAGAGAACCGCGCCCGCCGAGGGAGTGGACGAGGACATCGAGGCGCGGCTGGCGTCGGTGCCGAGCGCACCCGAGGTGGAGGCCCAGCGCAAGGAGCTGGCGACGCGGGGCATACATTTCGAGATAGACGTATCGCCCGGTCCTGAGTACGCGATCAACCTGCGAGCGCAGGGCCAGATTCCGGTCTACGACGACCTATCTTCCGTGCACGCGCCGCAAGACCTATCGAGGGGTGATAGCTACACGGCCCTGTCGTTGGTCTCCGAGGCCACCGACGACGAGCTTCGGCTGGCTTCCACCAATTACCCGGCGTGGGTGCGCGACCGCTACCTGTCACTGCCCGTGTCGCTGGACCCCACCGTGCGGGAGCTAGCCGCCAAAGTAGCGCGGGACGCCGGGGCGAGTAACCCCCTGGATACGGCCAGGGCTATAGAGGCGTACCTGCGCGAGAACTACGAGTACAGCACGTCCATTGGGCAGCCGCCGCAGGGCCGGGACAGGGTCGCCTGGTTCCTGTTCGAGAACAAGAGAGGCTACTGCGAGTATTACGCATCGGCCATGATTGTGATGCTGCGCAGCCTGGACATACCGGCGCGGTTCGCGGCCGGTTACGCCCCCGGCAGCTACGACACGAAGCAAAAAGAGTTCGTGGTGCGCGAGTCGGCGGCGCATGCGTGGCCCGAGGTGTACTTCCCCGGTTACGGCTGGATACAGTTCGAGCCGACGCCGTCGCAGCCGGTGCGGAGCGAAGCCATCCAACCGGCAGAAGAGCCGACCCCGTTTGGCGAGGCGGCCCCGGAGCCGACTATCACGGTGGCGGCACCGGACCCGGCGCGCGGCCTGGGCGAGGACCAAGCCGAAATCTCTGATGCTGGCGCTGGCGGTGGGTTTTCGCTGCCGTGGGGGTTAGGCGGTTCCGGTGGTGGTTGGGTCCTGCTGTCGCTGCTCGCGGGTGGCGCGGGGTTGGGTGCCGTCTTCTTCGTGCGCCGCAGGCCCCGTACAGTCGCGACACCTGGTGTGTACTACGGTAAGCTGCTCTCGCTGTCCAGGTTCTTGAGGCTCGGTCCCGCCTCGCACCAGACGCCCTACGAGTTCAGCGAGACGCTGGGACGCGAGTTCCCCGGCACGTCCTCACTCGCTCGGACGATCTCGCGTGGCTACGTGCGCGAGAGGTTCAGCGCCCGGCCCACCGACCATTCTGAACGTGTGGCCGTGCAGAAGGCCTGGGATTCGCTGAGGGGCCGCCTCGTGCGTAGCCTCCCCACACGGCAGGTGCGTGGGTGGGTCTCACGCAGGAAGCGATAGATCGAACTGTGGGAGGAGCGGGGCCGTGCGTCCTGCTCCTCCTCCTTTAGCCCTGCGGTGGGTGCAGAGTTAACGCAATATTCATGTGTGGCTGCTTGACGGTGCATATACCTGATGGTAATATCAAGCTGGCATACCGTTTTTCGGGCTAGTTTCTCCGTGCCTGTTAGTTCCTCGATACACTACCTCCTCAACCGGCCTCGATATGGCAAACCGCGTAACGACCATACCCAATAAGCGTGTCACCCCCGGCAAAGCGCCCGTGCCTACGAGCGGCGGCGGTGGGCTGGCCGAAGCGCAGGGGCGGCAGCGGAGCGACTTCGTGGAGACGGTCTGGGCGCTCTTTTGCTCGGTGCGGTTCGCGGTGGTCCTAAACATTGCCCTGGCCCTGTCGGCCATGCTTGGCACGGTCATCCCGCAGATGCCCGCCGGCATCCAGAACTTCGACCAGGAACTGAAGGTCTTTCTCGACAACGCTCAGGCTCGTTACGGGGACCTTTCGGGGCTGCTACACTGGGCCGGGTTCTACGACCTCTACTACTCCCTCTGGTTCCGGTTGCTGGTGGTGACCGTGGTGTTCAGCATCATAATGTGCACGCTGAACCGCTGGCAGCCCATCATGCGCCAGATTCGGACTCCCAGCCTGCGCTTCTCCGATGCCTTCATAAGCGGGCTGTCCGAGAAGGCCGAGTTTCGCAGCGTGCCGGTGGATGTCGCCACTGCGGAAAGGGCGTTGCGGGGCGCACTGCGGAAAGGTCGCTATCGCACGGTGGCCGAAGCTTCGGAGGACGGCAGCAGGGTCTACGTGTACGCCGACCGCGACCGCTGGTCCAAGCTGGTCACTTTTGTGAGCCATGCCGCGCTGGTCATGCTGATACTCGTATGGGCGGGGCTGGCTAACTTCGGCTGGCGCGAGCAATCGGTCTACTTCTATCCGGGGCAGGAGGTGAACGTCGGGCACGACACCACCTTCTCGGTGCGAAACGACAAGTTCTGGATCGAGTACTACGCGGATGGCAAGACCATCAAGGAGTACAAGCACACCCTGGCGGTGGTCCAGGACGGCAAGGACGTGCTGACCAAGACCATCGTGGTCAACGACCCGCTACGCTACCAGGACATCAACTTCTTCCTGGTCAGCTACCAGCCTGTGATGTACGTGAAGGCCACGGACGCGTCGGGCAAGGAGCTACAAGCTCGCAAGATGACCGCCAGCGGTCCCATTACGGCGACGGTGGGCACGGCAGGGGCGTTAGTCGAGTTCGATCAGGTGAGCAGCGACAATCTACCGCGCGACATCGTGCAGTTCCCCGGGGGCGAGCGGTTCCTGACTCTGTCGCTGGTCTACTACCAGGACGTGGCCCGTCTGGAGAATGAGAACCCGCCGGTGTACGCGCAAGTGTTCGTGGACAAGGAGTTCGAGACGCCTATCTACGACGCTTTCCTCCCGCGCACCGGCCCGCTGAAGCTGCCCGGCTTCGAGGACATCAACTTCACTTTTACGAGAGATACCGCCACCGTGCTTGAGGTCGCCAAGGACCCCGGCCTCGGCCTGGTTGGCTTCTTCTTCGTCATAATGGCTGGCGGCTTCACGCTCTCGCTATACACCAGCTTTACCCGCTGCTGGGCGCGTATCGTCGTGGACGAGACGCGGCCCGGGACGGTGAACCTGCTGGTGGGTGGATTGGCAGAGAAGAACAAGGTGAGCTTCGAGCGCGATTTCGAACGCTTAGCGGTACGAGTCAAAGAGAACCTGTCGCGGGCGGCGCGCGAGGTCGCCGGTGTGCGCACCTCTGATGCGCCAGTGGCTGCCATCGAAGCAGCAGAACTGTAGGCTCCAATTTACTTTCCGGTCTGTGTAGGAGGAGTTATGGGTTTCGACGCACCCACATTCGGCTTTAACGAACCGACGCTGACGATAGTGGCCTACCTGGGCTACCTGTTTGCCTTCCTGTTTTTCTGCGCCCACCTTATGACCCGTTCCGGGCGCGCGTTGCTCGCCCGTCGGAGCCAGGTGACGCTCGCGGGAGCGGGCGCGGGAGCGGGTGGTGGCAGTGTGGATATTGATATCCAGGGGCAAGCTGAAGGCTCACAGCGGGGGGTCTCTTATTCGCCGCTGCTGGGCCGCATTGGTACCGGGCTGGTGCTGTTCGCCTGGCTTTCGCTGGCTACCGCGTTGGGGCTGCGGTGGGCGCACGCGGGGCACCCGCCCTATGTCACCCTCTACGAGATCGCAACCATGCTCGTGTTCGGCATCACCACGGTCTACCTGGTGCTGTTCGAGGGGGTGCTCAAGACGCGCTCGGTGGGCGCTTTCGTTGTGCTCGTCATATTTTGCCTGCACAGCTACGCGGTGTGGTTCATACCCACGGACCTGAAGCGTACGATTGAGTTGGTGCCCGCGCTGCGCTCCAACTGGCTCCTCATCCACGTGTCGATGGCGATTATCTCCTACAGCGCTTTCGCTGCGGCGGCCGGGGCGGGTCTGACGTTCCTGGCGAAGCACTATTTCAAGGGCAGGATCGCCGCCGCGCTTCCTTCCGGGGCGGCAATAGAGGAGTTCATGTACCGGGCGGTGGCGGTGGGCTTCCCCTTCGTCACCCTGGTGCTCATTACGGGGGCGATATGGGCGCAGGAGGCCTGGACCAAAGCCTGGTCGTGGGACCCTAAAGAGGTATGGGCGCTCATCACGTGGCTGACCTACGCGGCTTACCTGCACGTCAGAGTGCAGCGCGGCGTGCGCAACGTGACGATGGCCTGGCTGTCGCTGATAGGGTTCGCGGTCGTGCTCTTCACATTCATGGGCGTCAACTACCTGGTCGAGTGGTTCGGGCTTCAGTCGATGCACACCTACAGCATCGACAGCGGCAGACCACCCGGCCTGAGCGCTGCCAGCATCGGCACGGTGATCGTGTTCGTGGTGCTGCTCCTGCTGGCGTTCGTTAGCTGGCTGCGAGTGAAGTTCCCCGGCAAGCGCTCTCCCAGGAAGTAGCGGATACTTGGCGCAAGCAATTAACGCAGACCGGGGCACATTGAAGGCGCACTTCTGGGCCGGAATCGTGCTGCTCGCCCTCGGCCACGTGCTCATCTTTGCCCCCGGACCGTCCGGGGAGCACCTCCGACCGCTCTCTGACTACTGGTTCGCGGCGGTCTGGTTCGGCTACATTTTCGCGCTGGATGCCCTGGTCTACCGGCGGGATGGCAGGTCGCTGTTCGTCAACCACCGCAAAGTCTTCCTTTGGATGTTGCCCCTTTCCGCGCTCGTGTGGCTCGGCTTCGAAGGGGTGAACTGGTTCGTGCAGAACTGGAACTACCTCCGCCCGTACGATATCCCCGAGTGGTGGGCGCAGCTCTGGTCGATGATTTTCTTCAGCACGGTAATCCCCGCCGTGTGGGAGACTGCCGACTGGGTGGGCGGCTGGGGCTTCATACGGGGGTTGCGGCGCACGCGGACCTTCTCGGTGCCGAAGTGGGCGCTAGTGGCCCTTGTCATCGCGGGCGTGGTTTCCTTTGTACTGCCCGCGCTCCTGCCCCTCTATTTCTTCCCCCTCATCTGGGGCTTCGCCGCGCTCATCCTCGACCCCATCAACTACTGGCGCGGTTATCCCTCCATCCTGGGTTACTGGTCGAGGGGCGATTGGCGCGTGCCGCTGGCACTATTCATTGGCGGGACAATCACGGGGGTATTCTGGGAATTCTGGAACTTCTGGGCGTTCCCCAAGTGGTACTACACAATACCCTTCGTGGGGTTCTGGAAAATATTCGAGATGCCGCTGCTGGGCTACCTGGGCTACGGCCCGTTCTCCTGGGAGTTGTTCGCGCTGTTCTGGTTCTTCGCGGGTTGGCTGCTGCCTAAAGACTCCCGAGAAGTAACTGACCTGGAGGGGTTGCTAGTGGAAGAGGCTTCTAATGAGGGCCGGGCTGCGTGGGTGCATCGTGACAAGGCGTAGGTCACACAGAAAGGGGACCGCATCAGATGCGGTCCCCTTTCTGTCCCGGCTGGTTATGGCAAAAGACTTGACTTCGCCTACGAACGGTGTAGGTTCATCTTCGGCTTGCGCCTGATGTCCCGCAGCGCCTTCTTGTTGCGATACACCGTGACCACCGTGTCGTCGTTGGACACGATCATCACCATGTCGTGCAGCTTGGCGAGCCTGGGCTCGACTTCACGGTAGCGTTCGACCTCCCTGCGCCTCAGAATGTAGAACCGTGCCCCCGTGCGGCGCTCGAGGACGCCGTACCGGCGAACGAGCTCCATATCGCTGGCGCGCAGGTTGCTCTGCGCCCCTCTCAGTCTCGCGTGTTCGCTTACACCCGCACTAGCTGCCGCGCCTGTCCCTTCCATGTTGCGCCGTCCCCGCCCAAGCTTACTGTATGGATTAGCCGTCGCACATTCGCCGGTTCCTACCGGGAGCCGGTAGGTGGGGACATGATAGGGCAGTCCGGGTGCCTTGTCAAAATGTGCAAAGGCTGTGGAAAGGGGCTAGCGCGGTCGTCTCGCGAGACGGTAGAGGTGCCAATAGGTGAGGAACTTGTAGGCTGACATAGCCAGTGAGAGGCCCAGGCCGAGGCGTCCGTCCTTGTAACCCTGGTAATCGATGTAGCGACGCTTGAACTCCCTCGCAGGCTGGCCCACGAAGCTGCGCAAGCGAGCCTTTTGTCCGGCAGCCTGGAGGGAGCGGGCTTCGAGGGGTGCATACGACCGCTGCTTGGCGACAAACTGCCGCCAGGTCTCGTAGTTGAAGTGGATGAGCGGGTTCGAGAGGGTACCGATGCTTCCCTGCACATGGGGCACCTCGTGGACGCCCTGCGCCTCGTCGTAGCGACACCTGGCTGTTTGCAACAGCCTCACCTGGTGGTCGGGCCACCAGCCTGTGTGGCGCACCTCCTTGCCGAACAGGATGTTGCGGCGCGGCACCCGGTATGCGGCATCGTTTCCATTCCGTACGAGTGCAGCGATCTCGACGGCAAGGGCGGGCGTCATGCGCTCGTCCGCGTCGATGAAGAATACCCATTTCGTGGTGACCGCGTCCAACGCAAAGTTGCGCTGGCGAGCGAAATTGTCGAACCTGCGGGTAAGCACGGTCCCGGCCACGCGTCGCGCACTCTCGGACGTGCTGGTGTCTGCCTCCCCGTCAAGCACAATAAGAGTCTGCGCACCGGTAAGCTCAAGCAGGGGGTTGAGGCTGGCAAAGCACTTCGCCAGGTGCGCGCCCTCGCGCCAGGCAAGCGCAGCCACGGTGAGGCCAGTTGGCTTGGGAGCGCTCATCTGGACAGCACCACCTTGATGAGGGCACGGGCGAGGCGTTGCCGCCGAACAGCCTCCTTTGCGGGTAGCACGCCCAGAACACGGCGGAGAGGCACTGCCAGGAGGGTGACCGCCTGCGCGAGCAAAAGAAGTGCAGACAGGGCTGCGTATCTCAGCGGGGAGTGGTACTTTCTGTAGATATACAGGCGGGAGCGCCAAAGCTCGCGTTGCATGGCCACGGGCGCCTGGCGCGTGCTCCGGCCTCCTAGGTGTACCACCTGTGCGGCTGGCACCTGCCAGCACCGCCAGCCGCGCTGAGAGTAGCGGAGGGCCAGGTCGATTTCTTCGGAGTACATGAAGATGTTGGGGTCAAACCCGCCGCACTCCTCGTATGCTTCTCGACGTATGAGCATACAAGCACCCAGCGGATGTTCAATCACAAATGGCTTATTAGCGTGTTGCTCAACAACGTAACGCCCATTCAAATCGCTGTTGAGCAGATGAGCGCGCAACCTGCCGGGCACCCATTCCGGCAGCGGGAACAAGTCTATCGCTGCCATGGTGAGGGTCGGAAACTTGAATGCGCTTGCCTGTATGGTGCGGTCTTCGTTCAGCAAGCGAGGGGCGACAATACCCGCACGGGGCACCCGGTCAGCGTAGCGCACAAGCTCCTTGATAGACCCGGGCAGTAAGATTGTGTCGGGGTTCAGGATAAGGAAGTAGCGTCCGGAACCACGCTCCATACCGAGGTTGTTGGCCTGGCCGTAACCGATGTTGCGCGGGAGTGCGACGACGTTCACACCAGGGAACTTGACGGCGGCCTCCGCGCTGCCGTCGCTAGAGGCGTTGTCGACCACAATTACCTCGGCGCGTAAGTCGCCTGTTACGCTGGGTTGGAAGCTCGAACCCAGGCACTGCACCAGGAGCTCGCGAGTGTTCCAACTCACGATAACGATGCTCACGTCAGGGGCTACGCTCGCCGTTGAATGCTCTTGAATGGCCCTCGACCTTGTGTTAGACTTACTCACCGGCCCAGTTTAGCATGCCGTCCGCCAGCGGACAACTCCGGCTTGTGGCTGCTCGCGTTCTCCCCAGGACGTAGGTGATGGTGCCGGGCGCTAGGAGATTTGGCTCACCAATGAACGTTTTCACTCATGACAATACCGACCTGCAAGCGGCGCGGCGGCGCGCACGGCTCATGCAGTACGGCGGCTTGTTGGCAATAGTCGGCTCCGTGCTCTGCTCGCTCTTCTTCCCTTTTTACGCCGCGCTGGTGTTCTTCGCTTACCCCCTGCTGTTCATCGGCTTGCCTCTCTGGACGATAGGGCGCAACCGGCAGAGGCAACTTGTGAACGCCCCGAAAATCAAGGAGATGATTACGAGCGAGCTGAAGGGCCTGAGCGACAAGTACAGCCTCCATCACGGCGCATCGGTGGGCGGGCGCAAGATCGGCCACCTGCTGATTACCCCTTCGGGCATCATCGTCATCTCAGCCAACGAGGCCACGGGGCCGATAACCTGCACCACGGACCGCAGGGGCGACCGCTGGCAGACGCGCATGACGCTGATGGACCGCTTCTCCGGCACCCGCCAACCTATAGGCAACCCATCGCTGGAGCTTGACGCGGCCACGGCGGCGGTGAAAGCCCTCCTCGCCGGGCAGGACAAGGAAGACGTGCCGGTGCGTGGGCTGGTGGTCTTCGTCGCCAACCCGGAAATCGAGATAGACGCTTCTTCGTACCCAGCGGTGCCACTGAACGAGCTAAGGCTGGCCGTGCGTGAGTTGCAGACCATTATGGCCGAGGAACGCCAAGAAGGGTTTGATGCGGAGCGGCTGCTCACGAGCGAGGACCGCAAGCGCCTGAACGTTGCCCTCGGACCCGCGACGGTTACCAAGGCGACTCAGGCAGTCACCCGCCCGGCCTCGGCACGTAGCTAGCGGGAGCGGCGCAGAAGCCATGCACAATCTCCCGCCGCAGCCCTCAGGTTGGCCCGTGATAGGGCAGGACCAGCCTGTGGGCATCCTGCGCCGCTCTCTCAGGACCGGCAGGCTGTCTCATGCCTACCTTTTTACGGGCCCGAACGGCATCGGCAAGCGTACCGTAGCTTTAGCCCTTGCGATGACCGTGAACTGCCTGGGCGAGGTGCCGCCAGGGCAGCCGTGGCCAGACGTGCCGTGCCTGCTTTGCCCCTCATGCGCCCGGATAATGCGCGGGGCGCACCCCGACGTATCGGAGGTAAACCTGGAGGTGCAGGCGCAACAACAGGGGGAGTCCGGCAAGAAGGGCGCGCCCTCCAGGGAGCTACGCATCGACGTGGTGCGTGACATGCAGGCCACGCTGGGGCTGAACCCACACAGCGCCAGGCGTAAGGTGTACCTGATAGGCGATGCCGACCGGCTGAACGAGGAGGCGTCCAACTGCTTACTGAAGACGCTGGAGGAACCGCCCGAACACTCCATGCTCGTGCTGATGGCCCCGGACGACGAGGCGGTGCTGCCGACCATTTCCTCCCGGTGCGTGCAACTTCAATTTCGCCCGCTCTCGAAAGCCCTGGTGGCCTCCAGCCTTGCCTCCGTTTGGGGCGCTGAAGAGGAGCAGGCAGAGACGCTGGCCGCGCTCTCCGGAGGAAGGCTCGGCTACGCGGTGGGGCTGATCGGCAACGACCAGGCGCTTGCGAGGCGGCGCGCGGCCCTTGAGGAGGCGGCCCTGCTCACGGGCGCACCGGTGCTGGACAGGGTGGAGGCGGCGGCCAGGTATGCCAAGCGTTACACGGACGCCCGCTCGGAGCTGTTCGATATGCTGGACGAGTGGGAGACCTGGTGGCGGGACGTGATGGTGGTGAAGGTAGGGGCTGGGGATCTCGCGGTAAGCGTGGACCAGCTTCCTTCGCTCAATTCGATTGCCCGCCGCACGCCCGTTGCAAAAGCCGCGGACGCCGTACGCCTGATTCAGCAGACCCGCAAGCAGCTACTGGAGAACGTTAATCCCCGCTTGGCTCTTGAGGCCCTCACCTTGGGGCTGCCTTGAGCCAGTAACGAGGCTCGAAACAGCACCCAATAGCTTGGAACTCTGCCCAAAAAGACCGTTCCAAAGCGAAGAAGTCCCGACGTGGGGACTTCTTTAGCATTGCTCGCTGCATAACTTACGCGCCAGGAATCACTTCTTCAGTGCCGAGAGGAACCTGTCGATGCGATCCAGCGCCTCCTCGATGTTTGGCAGCGAGGTCGCGTATGAGGCTCGCACGTGGCCGGCGCCCGACTCCCCGAAAGCCGAGCCTGGTACCATTGCTACCTTGTGCTCCATGAGTAGCCTCTCGGAGAAGTCCGCATCCGAGAGGCCGGTGCTCTTGATCGAGGGGAAGGCGTAGAAGGCGCCACGCGGCTCGAAGCAGTCGAGGCCCATGCGGTTGAAGCCGTCTACGATGGTGCGCCGCCGCAGGTCGTACTCTTCACGCATGGCCTCCACGAAAGGCTCTCCGCTACGCAGGGCTTCGATAGCCGCCTCCTGCCCAGTGGTGGGCGCGGACATGATGATGTACTGGTGGATTTTGCGCATGGCGGCCAGGATGGCGGGGGGCGCGGCGGCGTAACCTATCCTCCACCCGGTCATAGCGTACGACTTGGAGAAGCCGCCCAGCAGGACCGTACGCTCGCGCATGCCTTCAAGAGCGGCGAAGCAGGTGTGCTCGATGCCGTAAACCAGCCGGTCGTAAATCTCGTCAGAGACCACCAGCAGGTCGTTGCGCTCGGCCCACTCGGCTATCTCAGCAAGCCTGGAACGCTCCAGGACGGCCCCTGTGGGGTTGTTTGGATAACCGAGCAGCACCGCTCGCGTCTTGCGGGTACGTGCCTTCTCAAGGTCATCTACGGTCACCTGGAAGTCCTGTTCGACGTAAGTGGGGACGGGTACGGGCACGCCGCCGGCGAAGGTCACGGTGGGCTGGTAGGCTACGAAGCAGGGCTCCGGCACGATTACCTCGTCTCCCGCTTCCAGCACCGCCATGAGCGCCAGCATCAGCGCCTCGCTCACGCCGACTGTGACAAGAAGCTCGCTTTCGGGGTCAAATTCGAGGTCGTAGAGCTTGTTGAGCTGCCTGGAGAGACGCTGCCTTAGCTCGAGTATGCCGGAGTTCGAGGTATAGCTGGTGTGCCCCGCTTTCAGGGAGTCGATGCCCGCCTTCACGATAGGTTCCGGCGTCACAAAGTCCGGCTCTCCGATGCCGAGCGAGATAACGTCCGACATGGTGGCCGCTATGTCGAAGAAGCGGCGAATGCCGGAAGGTGGTACCGCCTCTATCCGGCTCGAAACGAACTTTGCCCCCGACTCGCGGCCCGAGGCCCTACCGGCAACATCTACTACCATTGTAACTCCTCCTCTACAGCACCGCTTTGAGCGGTATTCGCCACTCGTTGCCCTGCTTCTTCCCCGATATTTTGCCCTGGCCGAGCAGCCGCCGCACCTCTTTGGGCTTGTAGCCCAGCAGTTTGGCGGCCTGCGACACCGAGAGCAGGGGCCGGTACAGGTCGAGCACCTCTTCAGAAGGGAACTCGCTCAGGGCGGCGTCAAGCACGTTGAATCGCTCGGCGGCGCGAGCGATGGCGATAGGGTCGCGCACGTCAAGCGCTTCGTACCGCTCCCGGTTCAAGAGCGCTCTCAACTCAACGACCCGAATGTGATTCGAACGGACTGCCAACTAGATTTCTCCGGTGCGCAGCCTGGGAGACGGACTGCGGCTCGTAAAAGACTAATGAACATTATAACATGATACCCGGTCACTTCCTAAACGCGCCTCAGGTTCGACTCGTTGCGGGGGCTGTGTTATAACAGCGGGTGAGGAGACGGCTATGGCACAGGGCGACGCTCAACAACCTTCGGTGCTGGAATACCCGGCGGGCCAGCTGCACCTGGAGTACACGCTGAGCACCGGGCAGATGTTCCGCTGGCGCAAGGCCGACGACGGTTGGTGGGACGCCGTTAGCGGCTCCCGCATGCTTCGCATTCGCCAGGTGCAAGCCCCACAACCCGGCATCGACCGCTTCGAGTTCTACACTTACCCCGAACCGGATGACCTCGCGTTCGTGCGCCGCTTCCTCCGGTTGGATGTAGCGCTGCCACCCCTCTACGAAAGCTGGCGTGACGCCGACCCGTACCTGGGCGGGCTGGGTGACCGGTTCGGCGGGCTGCGCCTCGTCCTGCAGCGTCCCGAAGAATGCCTGCTGTCGTTCATGTGCTCCACGGCCAACTTCATCCCGCGTATCATGAAAGCCATCGCCCTGATTGCGCGGGAGCACGGAGAGCCGATAGAGGGGCCGGACGGCAAGGTGTGGACCCACTCATTCCCGGCAGCCGAGGTAATCGCGGCCCTCGACCCGAACGTACTGGCAGAGAAGACGGGGCTCGAATGGCGGGCGGGGAACCTGGTGAAGGTTGCCCGGCAGGTCGCGGCTAAGCCGGTGGGGTGGCTCGATGAAGTGGCCCAACTAGACTACGCGACCGCGCGTGGCGAGCTAATGCGCCTGGAGGGCGTCGGGCCGAAGATAGCTGATTGCGTGTGCCTGTTCGCCATGTCCAAGGACCAAGCTGTGCCGGTGGACACGCACGTGTGGCAGCTTACGCGGGACAGGTACCTGCCTGCGCTACGTGGCAAGACCCTCACGCCGACGGCGTATGGGCAGGTGTTACAGTTCTTCCAGACCCGCTTTGAGAAGGCAGGCTGGGCGCAGCAATACCTGTTCTACGACCACCTGTTAGAGAGCCGAGCCAAGAGGGGCAACCGGCCCTAGCCACGATAGAAGGCGCGCCTAACTGCCGGAGATGTTTTCAGTGTGCAGTTGCCCCCGGCCAGCGGGCGCGAGCTCCTTTTCGCCCATGCTGAGGGCCATGCCAATTCGCCCGATACGGGAGTTGATGAAGGCACGCGCTATCCTGCGGACGTTGCGCGGTTTAGCGTGGAGCATCTTGTGCAGCCCCACCTCGTTGACCATCCAGCGCGTGGCGAAGGAGTAGAACCGCTTCGAGTGCCGCCCCGCCACGGTGAGGTCGCGGTCGGTGCGCTCGTGCCAGGGCATCGACTCGAGCACGCGGCTCTCAACCTCGTTGTAGTAGGGCGTACCCTTGATCGGGTAGGCGACGGTCGTGAGGAACAGGTCGGGGGCGCTCTTCTTCAGGTGGTCCACGGTGGCTTCGAGGTCCTCCATCTGCTCACCCTCGTAGCCCATCATGATGAACATACCCGTCTCGATGCCCGCCTGGCGAAGCATGTGCGTCTTGCGCTGCACGTCCTCCACGCGCGTCTTGCGGTCCATCGCGTCCAGCACGCGCTGGCTGCCGCTCTCAGAGCCTATCCACAGGCGGGAACATCCCATCTCGGACAGGGCGGAAATTACCTCCGCGTCCAGCCTGTCGGCGCGGGAAATGCACTCGAACGGCACCTTGATGCCTCGCTCTTTCAGGAGCGCCGCGAACTTGAGGGTCCAGGTGCGATGGATGGTGAGCACGTCGTCGGCGTACCATAGCTGGCCGGGTTGGTAGCGCTCGATGATTAGCTCAAGCTCCGACACGACGTTTTCGGGCGAGCGCCTGCGATGGGTGTTGCCGAAAACGGTGTGGCTGCACCAGCGGCAGGTGTAGGGGCATCCCCTGGCGGTAATCAGCGATACCGAGCTACGGCCGTGGTGCTCCTTCCAGGTGCCCAGGTAACGCTGCATGTCAATGGCGTCCCGGTCGGGGAACGGCTGCTGGTCCAGATTCTTTATCTGTGGCCGAGGCGGGGTGCGAACCGTCTTTCCGACCTCGTCTCGGAA
>DASVQO010000042.1:0-4285 GCA_036389075.1 Chloroflexia bacterium
AGCCAGGTCGTTCGACAGGGCCATTGAAAAGCAGGCAGCCTCGGCGGCCGCTATCAACTCTTCGGGGCTGGTCATGCCATTCGAGCGTTCCGTCCGGGAGGCCCATGTCACCGGGAACTCGTCCAGCGCTCCGCTGCCCAACTGCACGCGCCCTTTACCTTCTGTCAGGTTGCCCTCCCATACCGAGCTTGCCCGCCGTTCTGCAACTGCCATAGTGTCGTCTCCTCTTCGTGATATTCCTGTTCGTGATATTCCTGTTCGTGATATTCCTGTGACTGTGCGTGGTTCTGCGACATTATAACATCGAAGCAAGTGATACATCGACCCTTCGCCTTTTAGTTTCCTCCGCAGGTTATTGTTTGGTCTTCAGGGATATGTAGCCTCAACCTTGTTGATGGCTTCTCATCTAACACGAAGGGGCTCGACCTACATGGCCGGCCCCTTATTCCATCAGTGGGATGACTTGTACCACTTTGACTCGTCAGTACCCCGTCAGCCTGTCAATCATACCCCGTTCCTTCGCCGCGTTCTCAACCCAGTTGTAGAAGAGGTACGAAACGACCGTGCACACAACGGCGGACACGACCAGGATGCCAAGCAACTGCCAGTTGTCGAACTGCGCAAGCAGAGGGCTGACCGGCTGGGTAACTACCTGGCCGTTCGGCCCTGGCACCGCCACCGTCAAGATGCCACCCTCGATAGCACGGCGCATGGCCTCCAGCCAGTATGTGATCGGCAGGCCCAGGCTTATCTCACGCAGGGGCGTGGGCAGTATGTCCACAGCGAAATATGCGCCGCTAAACAGCAGCAAGCTGCCACCCACGACCTCTCCAATAGCGGCCCCGTTCCTCGCCACTACCAGGGCCACGCCCGCCATGACTATGCCGAGCGACAGCAGAATCACCATGCCCAGGACAAAGTAGATTGCGAGCCAGCCCCAGGCAATCTGCCCCAGGTCGAGGTGCAGCCTCAGGAACAGCACGCCGGTGGCTAGCAGGATGATTGTCGTCACCAGGCCGATGAGCACCTTGGCTACCGCCCTGCCCAGCAGGTAGGACAGGTGCCGCGCGGGCGAGGTGTAGATGTACTTGAGCATCCTGTAGTTCTCGCGGTCGTCCAGCACGGCCCAGGCCATGCCGGAGAGCGCCTGCAACACCAGCATGAAGAAGGCGTTGCTCACATACAGGTAATCGAAGAAGCTGTCCCGCTGCCCGCCGCGTATCACCTCGTACATGACGTAGAGGATCAGCGCGGAGGCCATGGGCCGCAGGATGGTGAAAATGAAGAACACGAGCGGGTCGGCCCAGTTGCCTTCGACCTGCCAGCCGAGCCAGGCCGCTATCCTGAACGTCCTCACGTTCTGCCTTAGCTCCGATACAGGGCCGTCGCCGCTCCCGCCCGCACCTTGTGCTTCTATCATGTGACTCTCCTTACTGCCAGCGCAGGCTCAGCCGTGCCTCCACCTTAGCCAGCCACTCCATGCGCTTGAGCATCAGGTAGGCCGCAGTCACGAACACGACGCCCATGACCCCCAGAGCCCCGAGCTCCCAACCCCACGGCAAGACTCCTTCGATCTTGCCCGGGAAGAGCAACTGCCGCAGCGCGTCCAGCCCTAGCCCGACCGGGATCAGAGCGGAGACCAGGGTCGTAAGGGCCTGCACGCTGTTGAAAAGCTGGTTGAGCGGGAAGTTCATGCCGGACATGAAGAACACCGGCTCCTGGAGGGCAAGCGACACCTGCCAGGCCTCGCGCCCCCACATCAGGAACACCGAGCTGAGGACCATGCCAAGCCCGTACAGCGCCACCATCGTGACGAAGAACACCAGGGCAGCGGCCCCCCACTGGGAACCGTCGAGTTGCACGTTGAAAAGGAGCGTGCCCACTATGGCTATCGACCCGGCTCGCAGGCTGCTCATGTACAGGCCGCCCACGCCCATTCCAAGCAGGATTGCCATCATGGAGGCGGGCGACATGATGTAGATCTCCAGCAGCCCTGCCTGCTTGTCCCAGTAGAGCTGCGAGGCCATCATCCAGAGCACGTTCAGCCAGTACGTAGCCAGCGCCGCGCCTACTATCACGAAGCCCACATAGGCCGGGTCGGCCTGGAGTGCCTTGTACAGGAAGACCGAGGCCGACATCGTAATCAGTGGTATTACAATGTCGAAAAAGAGCCAGCTTAGCTCCCGCTGCGCGCCAATCACCCTCGGGTAGCCCCTACCAAAGGCGGCCCGCAGAAACAGTTCTACGCCCGTGCTTTTCCTCAATTTACTCCCCTCCCCGCCCTTCTAATTTCACTTGCCGCCCTTATCATCGGCGGTAAGGCTGCGGCCCACCAGCTTGATGAAAACGTCCTCTAGCGTAGGCTCGTGCTTCTGCAAGCTCAATATGCTCGCCTCCTGCGAGGTGAGCGCCTGGACGACCGAGCTTATCGCCGACTCGTCTTTGAGGATAAACTTCAGCTTGTAGGTGGAGCCGCTAGCGTCAGGTTCCCCGGTCACCCGCTCCACCCCGGGTGCATCTCCCAGGACGGGAATGGTACGCTCCGTGATGCCCGAGACGTCTATCTCGAAGATGGGCTGGCTCTGCAAGCTGCGTTTCAGGTTGCCGGGCGTGTCGCACGCTAGCACCTTGCCGTGGTCGATGATGGCGATGCGGTCGCACAGTTCGTCGGCCTCGGCCATGTAGTGCGTGGTCAGCAAGAGGGTGCGGTCCGGGTGCTTCTGGAGCCACCCTTTTGTAAAATCGCGCACGATGCGGGCCGCGTGTACGTCGAGGCCCAGGGTCGGCTCGTCCAGGAAGATAACCTTCGGGTCCGTGATGAACCCGCGACAGAAGTTCATCCTCTGCCGCTGGCCCGTGCTGAGTGTGCTCACGAGGGCGTTGGCCTTGTCCTCAAGCTCCACGATCTTGAGCATCTCGTCAATCCGGGCGTTGGCGTCTTTCCACGTCACGCCGTAGAACTGGCTGAACATCCAGAGGTTCTCACGCACCTTCAGGACGCCGTAGCCGCTCGTCTCGCCGCCGCTCACCATATTGATGCGCTGGCGCACAGTGTTGGACTGCTTTACTACGTCCAGGTCGTCAACGTAAGCTTCGCCGCTGCTGGGAGCGAGCAGCGTGGTGAGTATCTTGATGAGGGTCGTCTTGCCCGCGCCGTTGGGGCCGAGGAGGCCAAACAACTCACCCTCGTACACTTCCAGGCTCACGTTATCGAGGGCCAGGAGGGTCTTGGCAGCTTCTCCCTTCTTCTTGTCGGCCTTCACCTTGTACTGCCGCGTGAGGTTGTTGGTCCTTATTGAAGCCCGCCTCCCGTTGGATGCGTCGGCCCCCGACGGCATCGCTTGCGGGAAATCTGAAGTGGCCTGTTCGCGCGGCTCACGTTGGGGAGCGCTGGCCGGACCCACGGAATTTGCCTCGTCGCGCACGTCTACTGTCATGGCTCTACCTCTCTCCTCTCAACGGCACGTAAGGCAGGCGTCGCCGGTACCTGCCGTGCCAGCATCCTAGCACCAGACTCCCCTCGCGCCATCGGGCCGGGCACTCATTTATTCTACTCCTACAGACGGAGAGGCGGCACGCCTCTTGCACGTTTCTGATGTCGGAAGTGGGAGCCCAACTCTACACAGGTGGCGTACTTCTCAGGAGCGTTGTACACTACGGCAGACGACCGGATGGCGTATAAGGCTTACGAGCGGCGGAGGCAAGGATGCTGCTAACTTTTGGCTTGATACTCATAGTTGCCTACCTGATTGGAGGCATACCCATGGGCGTGCTGGTGGCCGATGCCAACAAGGTGGACATCCAGTCCCACGGCAGCGGCAAGATGGGCACCACCAACGTGCTCAGGACGGTTGGCAAGAGGGCCGCTGCCCTGGTGCTGGCCGGTGACTTCCTCAAGGGGACCCTGGCGGTGCTCGTCGCCCGCCTGATAGTGGGTATCTTCCTGGGTGGCTCGGGCCGCGTGGAAGTCGGAGGATTCACCGTGCAGGTGATTACCCTTGCCAGCGTGCTGGCGGCCCTTGCCTCGGTCGCCGGGCACGTGTGGTCCATCTACTTGCGGCTGCTGCAAGGCCGTTGGCGCGGGGGACGAGGAGCGGCCACTGCGATGGGTGCGGCTTTCGTGGTTAATCCGCTCATCGTGGTCGCGGCCCTGGGCGTCGGCATCCCGACCATTCTCATCTCGCGCTACGTGTCTCTAGGCTCGATCATGGGGACGCTCGCGGCCGCCGTCGCCATCGTGCTGCTGGTGCTCTTCGGCTGGCTCGATGCCCTTTCGCTCCTCTTC
>DASVQO010000043.1:0-13707 GCA_036389075.1 Chloroflexia bacterium
TCCTCACAAAGTCGGGTCTAGTCGTGGCACTCGAAAAGTACACAGAACTACTCGGCACGGAGTGGATCAGGTTCACCAGCAACGTTGACGTTGCGTTACCTTTCGATGTGTCCTTTGCACTCTTCAGGACTGCACAGGCCGCCCTACATAATGCCGTCAAGCATTCTGGAGTAGGTGATAGACCTAACGGACTCGTGGACGTGTCGCTTCGCCTCAAGAATGGCTATATTATCTTGCGAGTTGCAGACAATGGCCGTGGTTTTGATCTGAAAGCGACCAAGGCTGCATACCCAGCACCTTATGGTCTCGAGCGTATGAAGAAGCTCGCGGCCGATTTGGGCGAGCCTCTGCGAATAATCACAAGGCCCGACAGAGGCACAATTGTAGTAGCCTGTACGCCGCTAAAGGAGGTTTTGGATGCCAAACAAGATAAGAGTTTTACTTGCTGACGATACTCTCATCGCAAGGGAGGGATGGCGGCGCATCCTTGACACCGCAGACGACATTGAAGTCGTTGGAGAGGCTGTGACCGCCCCAGAAGTGCCTACGCTGGTCGATGAGCTCAAGCCGCACGTTGTGCTGATGGACATGAGATGGTTCGAGGACAACAACGCGGGTGCCGATGCCATGCAACAAGCCCTAAGACTTTACCCCAAGACCAAGTTTGTAGCCGTCACAGTGGACCCTAGTCTTGTCGCGCACGCCAAGTCGATTGGAGCCGCAGCGGCCTTGCTTAAGAACTTCACAAGAGAAGAGCTTGTGAGGACCATCAGGTCTGTACACGTGTTGGATTATTCCGATGCTCCACCCCAGCATGTGCTGACGCCCTTGGGCGCACCGGAAGAGCCAAAAGTTGAATATCGAAGTCCTGCATACTTGGCTGCAGCAATACTTCTCCCAACACTTAGCATTCTGATGGTTGCAGCAGTCTTCATTGTGGGCGGAATTTACCTCCCACCCGAACGATTTGTGATTGCAGTGTTTGCTATTTTTCTCCTCATATTTGTGACGATTGTTTTCGCGGGACGTTTCTCCGATGTAATAGGGGAGCAACCGCTTTATCAACTGTTTAGCCGGGTATTAGATGTATTTAGCTCCAAAATACCAGGCTTCCGAGCAAAGAAGAGTAAGGAGGCCACCGATGACAAAGAAGGTTAGAGTTTTACTTGCAGACGACACACTGATCGCTCGCGAAGGTTGGAAGAGAATCCTCGAGACCGCCGAGGACATGGAGGTGATTGGTGAAGCAGTTAGTGCACAGGAAGCCCCGCGGCTTGTCAGCGAACTCCGCCCTGACGTGGTGCTGATGGATCTTAGCTGGTTTGACGATGATACGGCAGGGGCCGCCGCTATTGCACAGATCAGAGAGAGCAGCCCTAATGTAAAGATAATCGCATTGACAGTGTTCAGGCATTTAATTCCTGATGCGCGTAGGGCAGGTGCGGTTGCTGCCATACCGAAGGATTTTACACGAGAAGAACTCATCAAGATGATTAGAACCGTCCTGGGTATATCTGATTTTGAGCCACTTCGTGAGACCAAGCATGGCGCGAGCGATCTTAGTGCGAGAGAACTTGAGGTGCTGTCTCTTATGGCGGAGGGTTTGGAAGACAAGGAGATCGCTGACCGATTGAGCATCTCTACAGGTACCGCAAAGAATCATGTTAGGAACATTATAGCTAAATTAGATGCTAATAATCGCACTCAGGCAGTTACTGTGGGGTTCAGGAGGAACATACTGAAGCGGGGAACAGGTTGAGCATGGCCCTCAAAGTCAGCATTGATTGCTAATGCGCAAGGATGATTAGCTGATTAGCGAATTGTGGGGACGGGGCGATGTATCCACGGTAGCCCTCGCAGTACCTAGAAACAGGTCCTTTTCCATTGCTAACCTGACTCATTGTGGGGCAAGGGCGGATTATTGGGTAGAGAGCGAGCTGTTGCGGCCAGGCGCGAGCCAAATAAATCTTCAGGAGTGAAATTTTCTACAGCGCTAAATTTGTCGCACGTGGCTGAGCAGCTTTTTAAGGTGCGCCGGCCTGGTCCTCTACCCTGATTGCGGCAGCACGCATGGCGAACAGGAAGAAACGATAAGGGCGCTGCGTAAAGAAGTGCCTTATGTGTACTGCGAGGCTGCAAAGCGCTCCCAATCTCCAACCATCTTAAACCAGGAGATCGGCAATGGGACACACTCTACTCTTGCCATTGTCGCTCCCTGATAAGGTGTAATCACCGATGTACTTCATAGAATGTTCTGGGGCCTTTCCTCAACTCCGTAACTAGGGTATAACTAGGAAAAGCAAACGGGTGGGAAACCTTCCGGTTCCATGAGAGTTATAGCTATAATCGTGGTATCACGAACAGACGTACAGGGTAGCTGACGTTGCAGTAGCATCAGAAAGCGAGCTGTCAATGAAGTCTAAGCGATCTCTCGATAGGTTCCAAGAAGAAGTAGCAGCTTGGGGAGAAGCCACTTTTGGGGAGGGCACCCCAGATTCTCTATTGGCTCACCTCATCTTGGAAGTCCGGGAACTTTGGGATAGCCATGAGCCTGAGGAAGCCGCCGATGTTCTCTTGCTATTGCTACACTTTGCACAGAAACAAGGCTTCTCGCTGTTTGAGCAGGCGGAGCGTAAACTCACTGTAAACAGGGGGCGCGTGTGGGGTACCCCAAATGCTGACGGGGTGGTTGAACATGTACGCAGTTCGTAATCGCAGTGCCATTGACGTCCCACAGCGCAGGTAATGCCACTAACCTGCTGAGGCGTCCAATAAGCGTGGCTGCCCCACTATTTGCGTGCCCCGATGAAAACCCCTCGCACCGTCAATTAACTGCGTCGAAGCTCTGGTAGAGCAAAAGTCAACTTGACAGGTGTAATCGGGGTCTTTATACTTCACTTCTGCTGTAGTACACTGTTCATGAAGCAGGCCTTTATATTATTTTCGTACTCTGAGGTAGAGTTCCCTTGCTTAGTGCATGCGGCAATAATCCTCAAGGGGCGAGTACAAATAAAGATGCAGGAGTGGAGCTTGTGGACAAAGTGCCCTTGTCTAAGCGAGGGAGGAGCTACTTGCCCGTTGGTGGCACGTCCTTAGCTCTCCCCTGTTTCTTCCCCTCAATCTCCAGCGTCAAGAGTAATCTTCCCTCAATTGAGTATCTACGGGTGTTACTGGCTGTAGATTACCCGCAATTTTTGGTGTCGGCTTATGACGTATACAACAGTCCTAGCGACGAGCATTCATCCTTCATAGACCTCTTAAGTAAAGCTACCGATGGCAATAGTGCCGTGCTCCTGGATAGCGGCAACTATGAGAGCTACTGGAAACAAGACGCGGCTTGGGATCATGGGCGTTTTTGGTCAGTGCTTGAAGTAGTACCACATCACTTAGCCTTCTGCTATGATAATCAAGACCCTATAGGAGGAGTGAGAGAAATTACCCAGGAAATTGAATCAGCAGTCTTGCGCGACAAAGATCACTCGCGCCAGGGCACAGTACTTCCCATTGTTCATGCACCAACAGAGTTGTTGCCGGACGTTGTGGTGGAAGTAGCCACTAGGCTCCAGCCGATTATGCTCGCGGTACCAGAACGGCGGCTGGGCGAAGGTATACTTGCAAGAGCAGAGTCAGTGGCTTCGATACGGAACGCCTTGGATAAAGTAGAGTCCGAATGTGCCCTTCATTTACTGGGTACTGGCAACCCTATATCTCTACTGATTTACATAATTGCAGGTGCAAATAGCTTTGATGGGCTAGAGTGGTGCCAGACAACCGTTGACCATGAGACTGGGCTGCTCTACCACTTTCAGCAACGTGAACTCTTCAAGATACAGCCCGTTGCGGCAACGTTACCGGATTTACCTTACGTGTCGCTTACATTGGCACACAACCTCCGGTTTTACCGGACGTTCATGATACAGATTCAGGAGGCATTATCGGGCGGTACTCTACTTGAGTTTGCACAAAACTATATACCCGCACCTTTCCTACACGCGCTAACCACTAGGCTAGCGCAGATTTCCTGAGATGGCGCATACCTGTTCCATTGACAAGCACATAGCCTCTACCCTAGAGCAGGCAGTCTTACGTGTAGCGCGAAAGGCCAAGGAACTAGAGCAGCCCGTCCAGTGGAAGCAACTGGATGAGCACACACTCTGGTTTGAGCTAATAGCTTGCATGCTTGGTAGTAATGTCCTGTTTGAGCAAGCTCTTGCTGCTGCGCAGTACCTTGAGAAGGGCGGCCTACTCTGCATACCAGAAGGAAATTTGTTGGGTGAGCATGAGCAGCGCATTGTCCAGGCACTCTCACAGCCAATTTTCCCGCCGATAAAGCAAACAGGTGAAGGCTGCAAATATAGATACCCAAAGATGCGAGCTAGTCATATCTGCCAATCTGCTGCAATGATATACAGTAGAGATCGAACACTACGGGGCTTACTGATGGATGGTAGCAATACTCGCGAGACTCGCAATAGCATCATTGCATCTGCTAAAGGCATAGGTCCAAAGCAGGCAAGTTTGTTTCTACGCAACATAGGCTATGCAAATGATGTGGCAATTTTAGATGTACACATCTTGCGGTACATGTCCGCTATTGGTCTCTATATGGGGGGCAACAGCAATGTTTGTACGGTAAGAGGCTATGACAAAGTGGAGGCGAACCTTCGAGGATACGCTGACGGGTTGTGCTTGGAACTTTCATATCTCGATATAGCAATTTGGGTTGTCATGAGGGTTTATCAGAGGGAGTTTGCAACATGAACATCGTGACACTTGTTTCAGGCGGCGTGGACTCCAGTCTCATTGCGATATGGGCAAAGGAAGAAGGTTTTAGGCAGTTTCCTCTGTTTATAGATTACGGGCAGATATGCAAAGAGCAAGAGTGGAAGGCCTGCATTGATATCCATGAGCGGCTTGGCTTGCCTACACCCGTTTGTATGAACTTGCAAGGCTTCGGCTACACGATTGCCTCAGGCCTGACTTCACCAGACTTACGTGTGAATGAAGATGCATTCCTGCCTGGGCGAAACTTGCTGTTCTTGCTCGCAGGCGCTGCCTACGCTTACCAAGTGGGTGCACAAGGTGTAACAATCGGGTTGCTTTCTGAAGACAGCCATCTGTTTCCCGATCAGACCACGAAGTTTGTAAGAGCTGCTGAGGACTTACTTGAACTGTCTATGGGGCGCAAAGTGAAGATACTAACTCCACTCATGAAATTTAATAAGGCTGACGTGCTAAACTTGGCTGACGGAAAGGGGCTGGTCGGCACATACTCCTGCCATGCCGGGACTGCTACGCCATGTGGAGAATGTGTCTCATGCGTAGAGGCAAAACGTTCTTTGTAGACACAGAGGAGGAGCAACCTATGGGAGGTAAGACGGGCAAACGCCCTTCGGCGAAAGACCTAAAGGCTCTTGAGCAAGAAGGTAAAGAGGCACTGAGGGCGGGCATAGGTGGGGCGGATACCGCTGCAGCCGAACGGCACGCTGTCTACCTAAGCTATGCCGTAGAAGACAGAGTAGCAGTCGCACAAGCACTCACTGCGGCCAGAAGTAGCACTCCGGAAATCGACTTTGTTGACAAGGCAGTAGAGGAGCCTTTTAGCAGCGACGATATTGACCTCTTCAAGCGTGGAGCTAGAGAGCGCATAAGACAGACTCTACTCACGGTCTGTTACCTTACGGAGCATAGCTCAGAGAGTGACTGGGTGAATTGGGAAGTAGAAGAGAGTTTCGCCCAACGTAAGTTGATTATTGGAATGTACGAAAGCAAAGAGGCTCCTCGTGTCCTAGCTCAGGCATTGCGTGAGCACGCGACAAAGGTAGTACGTTGGAGTCCGAGTGCGCTTCGCGAAGCAATCACTCTTGCCAATAAGAGGCCCTAGCCTGCGCAGAATTTCCGTGATGTTAGCTACGTGTTAGAGTCGCAGTATCAGGCCCAAAACATTAGAAATCATTTCGCAGTACATCTCTTGTATGGGGATTTAACACGACAGCCTTATACGTGAAGGCGCCGTCTGTTAGTACCACGTTCCAAGCCGTGGCAGAGGGTGTATACTCACGCTCGTACAGATCATCGCTGGCAAGCTGTACGTACATGTTCCTCAACTTGGTTGTCTGATACCCGTGCTCCCGCGCCAGCTTTACAGCCTCATCGCTGTCAATGTAGGCATCAAAGTCTAGCGCCGTTGGGGTGAGTGCCTGGGCAGCGAAGAGATCGCGGTAGAGGGCGGCGCTCACGTCAGCACGGTCCAGTTTGCCATCCAGCACGCGGTACACCTTGACTTCCTGGTTCTTGGGAGAGGCCACCCAGTACAACCACTGCCGCGAGGTGCCGTCTCCATTTGTCATAGGGTCGCCATTGATCCCGAAACGCCCACCCAGAGCTTCGGGATTGTAGTCAAAGGGATAGGTGTTTGTTTCGGCACGGTCCCACACACGGAACAAGATGGCGTCGTCCGCCCATGCTCGCATCTCTGTGGCTATGCCTACCTGCTGGTAAGCTGTCTTCGCTGTTAGATACACCGGGACCGGGGTCGGCGTCATCGTGGGCACTGGCGTCTGAGTTGGAATAGAGGCTTGTATCGCCGTCTGAGTGGCCCAGTAGCTAAGGGCTTGTGCCGTGCTGCTGGCGGAAGTTCGCACCTGCTCGGTTGCTCTCGCTTGCTCGCTGAAGTAGCTGGAGCTTACCACGTAAGTGATGAGCCACTTACCATCTGCCTGCTTTTGTAGCGTCAGGCTATCAGCGTCAGCCCACTGGCCTTGCGGCACCCATTCTAGCGATAAACTCCTGGTAGGGCAGTTTGCATTCCTACAATCGTAAACAACCGCCACGTCCGCCTGCGCGGTGGCCGCGTCCCCACTCCCACTAGTAAGCCTAAGCACTCGACCCTGGCCCTCGACAGGTGCGCCCAATCGGGTGGCCTTGTCCGCCAACCACTTGGATGGTCCTCCACCGATAGCCCAGAACGCTCTCGCTTCATCTGTGAGTAGCACGTCTATGGCCGCACCATCCTGGTCTTCCCAGGCCGCTATATAGGCATTGCTCGTGTCCGTGGCCGAGCTACCTGGTTGCTTGGAACGGTTGGCCCCTGTTGTCTCGCTTGATTCTCCAGGCTGCCCAGAGGAGTTTCGCGCACCGCTATCGCAGCCCGTGGACAGCAGCATTATGCCCGCCACAAGCGCGAGGCCCCAGCTCCAAAGGAAAGCCGGCGGTTGGCTGTTTCTCACGCTGTAGTGACTCCCTGCCAGGGTGGAAATACTGGACGCGTACCGTGGACGCCCGCCGATTAGTTGCCGCAACATTTCGCTCCTCCTGCTCCTCCTGACCGCTCTTGGTACTTACTCCACCGCCATGATGGACGCCGTACTTACTTTAAGTGCTCTGTTGGTGCTTTGACGCTTCAGCGACACTACTGTCACTCGTATAAGAAGGAATGTCAAGGGGCATTCGGTTACAAAGTCCGAATGACATCCCAAAGACGCCAACAAGGGCAGGACAGCAGCGATACGAGTGACAGGAGTGACATCTCTGACGTGCCAGTAGGGGGTAGGCAAGGCGGCCAGCGCGGTCGTGGGCCACAGGCTGACCGAGGAGAGCGCAACGAGCGCACCAGGGCGCAACTGCGGGCAGTGGGCGAGCGACTACGCTACTTACGCAGAGCACGAGGCTTCAGGAGCCAGGAGAGCTTTGTGTTGAGGGCAGGGTTTGCTCGTGCCTACTACGCCGGCGTAGAGTCGGGCGAGCGTAACGTGGCCTTGACTAACCTCATCAGGATCGCCGCCGCCCTACGCGTTGAGCTTGGTGCCCTCTTCCCACCGCTTAACGTGCTCACCGAGGGTGACGTGTCGGCGGAGCCGTTACCTGAGACGCAGCGCAGCGTGCAAGTGCCTCGGCTTGGGGGCGAACAGACTCTGCCGCACTCAGAGAAAGGGCCGCACAAGGTAGCGTCGTCCGGCGGCAGTGGCGAGTTGCCTGATACGGTGGACGCGCCAGGGCAGTTTCAGTGGGAGCCATTTCCACCACTACCGTCCAGCCAGGGCGGTGAGGGTACTGAGCCTGTGGAAGTAACCGAGGCGCAAAGAGCAAATTTAAGAGGCAAGCTCATTAGCACGGGTACCGCGGCTGAGATATTGGGAATAGACCAACGCACGGTACAAAGATGGTTGTCAGACAAGGCGCTGCCTGTGGCGGAGTACGTGGATGAAAGGATGGCCGTCTTCTTCAGAGACGACATAATAAGAGTAGCTAAGACCCTGAAAGCGCAAGCTGAACGTGAGGAGGCTGAACTACGGCGAGGGAGCCAGGAAGGTGAGCACGACCCTCCACGGTAAGTCGCACCGGACGGCGCACGTCGCCCGGCCTTCGGGCTGCTCGCACTACTCTACCACCCTCGCAAGTTAAGTGAAGTCTTCTATGTCCTCGCGCCGGAAGAGGAAGACCAAACCTTCGTCTATGCCAGGCCCGGACACGGGAGCAAGGCGCGCGACGCGCACCCACGCTTGTATTGTGTTTATACCCACGCCCAGGTACGCCGACGCCTCTCCCACAACCATGTGAGTGGCGACAAAACGTGCGGCGTCTTCTGGGGCGAACAAATACTCGCCGTACCTGGACCGTACCGACGGCAGCAAACCCCGCCGCGCCCACTCAATGACTACCTTGTGCTTCTTCACCACATTCATGTGCGCTGCTACTTCCAGGTAGCCTATCCAGTCGCGTCGAGCCATGATCCGACGCAGGTATGTAAGAACGCTGCTTTCTAGGAAATAGAGGTTATCAAGACCCAGGGTGGGGGGCCACTGGGCCTCTTCCGCCGTTAACGCTTCCATGTCTGCGCGTGGCGTGCTCGCCTGTCCTTCGCCAAGTGAGTTGACGACCGCGTGTAGCTCCCCCTCCAACAGTAGCGTCAAAGCATCTACTGTAGACAGCCCAATCACGGCCAGCACCCTAGTTGCTTGGTGCAGCGTAAGTAGCGTGTCTCTGCCTGGGCCAGTATCTTTCGCGGGGAGGTGGTGAGGTCCGCCTCTGGACGTGTAACCTGTCTCCCGCGTATACGTGCCCTCCGAGGCGTGTAACTGCTGTGCTGCCGTATTGACACCCTCTGCCCTCATAGAGATGGACGTCCAGCACTCAGTAATGCCTGCTTCACTGAACAGCCACTCAGGGCTGCCGTCCAGGTATGGCCCGTACTCGGCCTTTAGTAGGCCGTGCCGCACCATCTCTAGCACGGTCAGCGGTGAGACATTGAGGATAGCCGCCGCACGTGACAACGCAATGCGGTCGCGCCTCCGTTGTCGTAAGTCCTCGACCTCTAGTAGCGCCACAAAGACCGCGCGAGACACAGGCCCTTGCCGGAGCCGCTGGCCCCTCAGCCGTCTGGAGCGTACTAACGCCCGAACGGTCTCTTCGTCAGTGCCCAGCAGCAGCGCGGCCTCGCTAAACCTGATGTAGCCGGTGTCACGCGCTAGCTTCCCCAGGCCCCACTTGTAGCCCCAGGTACCACCACGGAGTGGGGAAGGCCCGGCTGCGGGAGTATTGTTTCTGCGTAAATAGGCATAGAATGCCTCCCTGACAAACTCAAAGGCAGGGTCCTGCCAGTCACGCCGCACCCACGTATCGTACAGACTGCCAAATTCGTCTGCAATACATTTGAGCTTTCCTGGCGCTCGCGTGGTGCCCTGAGCACTATGGCTACCTGTTGTGCTCCCCACTTGCCCTCCACTGTGTCCGTCCTCGGCAGCATGGTTCCCGTCGCTCTGGAGCGCTCGTTGAGCCTTAGCGGTTTGGGAGCTAGGGCGTCCTACCAAAGTATGGTACCTGCTCAGGAAGGCATTGAAGCCGTGCGGCCAGTCACAGAGCGCCTTCACAGCGGTAGCGTACAGTGCGTAAGTCACCGCGGGTGTCAGCGTCCGCCGCAGCCCAGTCTGCCGTGCCAGTGGTCGTTCCTTAGTCGCGCCCTTCTCAGTCACACTGGTCGAAGGGAAGGCACCTGAGTGGAGACCCGGCACTGTATGCAAGTAGCTCCAGTCTGCTCCCGTTTGCACTGCACTAATAGAGTGCCGAAGGCCGTGGATCACCCGGTACAAGACAGGGCAGGGAGCCTCCGGCAGTCCTTCCAGGTAGCTCCGTGTCGCACAGGACACTCCGCGGACTTCAGGCATGCTTGGTACTACCGAAATTCCTGAAGCTCTTAGTGTTTTTTCCACCTGGGGCAAAGGTTCACTAGCCGACGCGGTGCCGTGCCCAAGCCCAGATGCGCTTGTGACCAAATCTGAAGCCCCTGTTGCCGTTACATACCCACTCGCGCCGAGTAGCCAGCCTTGCAGCAGTAGTTGGGTGTGCAAGCCAACCAAGTCGTGGGTTAGCGGGAACGCATCGGCCTCGGCGAGAGATACGCCACACTGTCCGCACACAGCGTAAGTGACGTCCGCTATAGTTGTTTGCGTGCCGCATTGAGGGCATTGGCTACAAAGGAGGCATTTGTGCTCAAGGCATACAGATACCGCCTGTAGCATCCATACCAGGCGGTGATAGGCCGCGTGCCGCAGACACAATGGACAGAATTGTGCGTGGTGTGGTCCGTAGCAGTGCGCCAGCACTAAACCAGACGATACCAGTCGTAGACACGCAGTCGGGACGGTCGGCCCCTTCAGCGTCCGCGCCTGGGGTACCGACTGTACAGAGTGGAATGCGCCCATCTCAGAACCAGTCTTTGGTTCCCAAGTGCTAGCTGCTGGCAGCGACAGGACGTCGCAGTCCTCTCCGGGCGGCAGTATAGTAGGCGCGAAAGAATGCGTGGTAGCACGATATAACTCAACCGGGGTGATGAGCGTGAGGACTGACAGGCGCAGGTAAGTTGTCTCCATCTGTGGGCGCTCCATGTCATCTTTTAGCCTCCCCGCGCGAGAGCGCTTACCTCCACCCGTCGTGCGAGCACCCACAAGTTCCGACAGTATGCCCGGTCGGTCGTACCCGTTGAGTTGCGATAACCTTACCAGCAATGAAGGTAGGGACTCACCAGGTAAAAGCTGAGTACGCCTTAGTAGCGGACGCAGTGCTCCTTCGTTGCTAGCGGTGGCGCGTGCTTTCACGTAGTTACTCCCTCTTCCTTCCCATGAAGCTGATGCAGGCAGGAGGCGCAGCGACAGTACAGCGTCTTAGCTTGCACGGAGCACGTCCGCTGGCTCAGGAGCTGTCTTCTTGGGTTTGCGAGTCCGGTTGCTTGTTGAGTTCGGAGCGTCCGTTCTCCCGCCTTCTTCGGGCAGCATGCCGGTCGCTCTTTCCGCGGACGAGCGCCTGATGGCCTTGCCCGCGAGCACACTGCCGCCCACAGTATCACTCCAGCAGCCCTCCGCGCTGGCGAACGGGTTAGGGCGGCGCATGTGCTTCGCCATCCGCTTCGCGTAGGCCCATGACAGGTCCGCCAGCTCAACCTGAAGAGTGCCACCATCCCCAGGTCGAGGGACCCTACCCAGAGCCTTGTCCTGGGCGTGGAGCAGCAAGTTCATAATATTGGCGACGACCCCGCCCGTCGCCCAGTAGATGCGGTCGAGGAGTTCCGTCCGGTCAAAAGGTACTAACAGTGGCAACCCTATCGCCTTTTCTCCGTGCTCCACGAACTCACGGAAGTCCTGGCTGCCGCTCTCTTCCTCCCGGTGCCAGTGGAAAGGCAATAGCTCCTCCCTCGACGCGAACAGCCGCGATAGCTGACTATTCTCCTGGAGCACCCTCTCGACGCGTCCGGTAATCCCTACCACCACGAAAGGAATACCTGAATTCTTGATTGTCACTTTCAGCCACTCCGATACCGTTTGGAGCACTCGGTCGGTATCGGAGTCGATGAGGTGCTGAAAGTCGTCCAGGATCACCAGCTCCACCTGGCAGGCCCTCAGCAGCGTTATGAGGCGTGAGTTGAGAGACCACTGCGTGCCCTTGTGGGCAGCAGGGTCCCCCAGCGCCTCCAACATCGCCGCCGCCATGCCCTTCGTGCTGATCGGACTGGGAGTTTCCATGTAGAGGACCGGAACGCGTGTTCCCAACTCTCCGTCTGTGCGACGAGAGGCGGAGGCATACACGCGCATCAAGGTGGTCTTACCAGCGCCAGTCGGTCCTTCAAGGCTCATACACTGCGGCTCGCCCGACAGCTTTGACAGGTTCTGGCAGCGCTCAATATCGGCGCGCAGCTCTCCGAACCTCGGATAGCGGATGAGCGCCGTGTTAGCGCTCGCCAGCAAGCTGTCGCCCAGCGACGCGTGCTCGTCCGCACGCTCTTCAGTTGTTTGTCCCATCGCAAACCTCCATCTTAGGGCCTCGGTATTCAGGCCGTGGTGTCCCCGTTCTTAGCGAGGTCGTTAGCTCTGTCCGCCTGCGCGGAATTCGCTCCAGCGCTACGGCTGGGCCTAGAGGTGAGCACAGGCTCATTACCGCCCTCACTCTTGTTAGCTACCTGCTCGGCCTTCCGCGCTATCAGGTAGCGCAGGAGCGCGGCTGCCGTAAAGCGGAAAGTTCGGTCTCCGGGTGTTTTACCCTCTCCTTTTAAGACAAGCGGCGCATACTGCTCGGTTAGCTCCTCAAGTCGCGCTTGTCCTTCCGTTCCCAACACAAAGTGATAGGTATGTGTACGCCCCACGAGCGGGCGTATTGTCACATGATCTACACCCGGAACGAGCCGGGGGCCTTCCGCCGCCTCGTGAATGACGATCTGCGCTACACGACTTATCGGCGCTAGCTGGCTGCCTATGCGGTAGTGCTGGCGGCAGACCTCCAACTCCTCGATGCTCTGGGCATCCAGAAATATGGTCTTCTTGTTATCTTTGGCTGTCATCGCTATGGCTCCCTTCATACTTGGGGTGTCTTAGGGTGTCTCTCGTGCGGTTCTAGGCAGCGCGCCGATCTCCACACCAGACGCAGTATGCTCAGGCAAGGTCTGGGCACTGGCCGACAACGGCGGGGTGTCAGACGCTGGTGAGTGCGGCTCGGCGGCGGGTGCTGGCAGCATAGGCGGATAGTCAGCGTTGCTTAGGTCTTCGTCAGCACTGGCCCGCGTGTGCGCTTCCTCTCCGGTCGCTCGCGCTGTACGCAGCTCGGCTACGTGCTTGCCTCCGGTGTCCCAGCGTCCCACGGTGTTGCGCGTGCTGATTTTCCTCCGGCCACGAGTGCGGGCGTTCTCTATGATGTCCTGTATCTCCCGCTTGGCCCTGCCCAGGGCGACAATATCCGGCCTGTCTTCACGAGCGCGCGCTACTCGTAGAATGACGCGGTGTTTCCATAGCGAGAGGTCCTCGGCGTAGTTAGCTCCGAGCGCGGGCACCTCTATATACTGCTCATCGAAGGGGTCGTACACATGGATACGCGAGATGTCTCCGGGGTGATACTTTACTGTGACGGCCCTGCCGCTGACCCCATCTCCCTGGTAGGCACCCGGCCACGCACCTCCCGCGCGTGGGACACCGTGGTAGTCCGGCTCGTCCTGCCGCTCCGTCTGGTGGAGATTGGCTCGCTTGCTGTGACGTTCCAACCTGGTCCGCAGGGGCGCGAGCTGTGGGCAGTTGTAGCGCAGACCCCATAGCTCGATGCCGTAGTGCATGATCGTCCGGTATGTCACCCGGCTCAAGACGATGCGCAGTTCCTCCAGGGAGTGTGGCAATCTGGGGAGGAAGCCACCCTGCACTGCTCGCTCCCACTCACGAGCGGGCACGGCGCGTA
>DASVQO010000044.1:0-2179 GCA_036389075.1 Chloroflexia bacterium
ATCATCTACGCGGTGACCAACGGCTACATGGACGACGTGCCGGTGGAGCAAATCCGAAGCTGGGAGGAACAGTTCCACAGCTTCATGGGCACTGCTCACCCCGAAGTCCTCGAAACGATCACCACCGAGAAGAGGCTTTCCGACGAGACCACGGCAGCCCTCGTGCGGTCCATCGAGGAGTTCAAGCGCACCGTCAGCCTGTAAGAAGAATTGCGAATTTCGAATTTGCTGGATACCTCGTAAATTCGAAATTCGCAATTCGAAATTCCAAATTCCCCGAAGGGGCAATATGCCTAGTACAAGAGAGATACGCCGGCGCATCAGGTCGGCGAAGAACATTTCGCAGATTACGCGGGCTATGGAGATGGTGGCGGCTTCGCGGATGAAGCGGGCTACGCAGCAGGCGCTATCGGGCCGCCCTTACTCGGAGCGGATAGGCGACCTGATACGCAACCTGTCGCGGCGGCTGGACCTGTCGGATACGGAGACGCTCAACCCGCTGCTGCTCTCACGGCCTATACGCAACATTACGGTCATCGTCTTTACCGCCGATAAGGGGTTGGCGGGGGCGTTGAACACCAACGTATTGCGGCGCACCACTCGCTTCATCTTGAACGAGGTGAACGGGGTGCCGGTGAACGTGGTGGCGGTGGGGCGAAAGGGGCGCGACTTCATGATCCGCTACGGGCGACCGCTGCTTGCCGAGTTCACTAACATCGGCGACAGGCCGACGGTTCAGGACATCCGGGCCATCGCCAGGGTGGTGAGCGACGAGTTCGTGGCGGGTCGCACGGACGCCGTGTACCTGATTTACACCGACTTCATCAACACGCTCATCCAGAGGCCGAACGTGTACCGCCTGCTGCCCATCGACGTGAGCCACGTTGGTGAGGAGGGCGCGCTGCCCGGCATGAACGCCGACGAGCAGGTGGAGAGCGGGCACACCGAGGTCGAGTACGAGTACGAGCCGAACGACCGCGCAGTGCTGGCACAACTGCTGCCGCGCTTCGTGGAGGTGCGGCTCTACCAGGCGCTGTTGGAGCACCTTGCGTCGGAGCACAGTTCGCGCATGGTGGCTATGAGAAACGCCACCCAGAACGCGAAAGAGATGATTTCCGACCTGACGCTGTCGTACAACAAGCTGCGGCAGGCCAACATCACGAGCGAGATTATCGAGGTGTCGAGCGGCGCGGCGGCGCAGGCCCGATAGTGGAGTAAAAGGTAACCAGTAACAGGTAACACGTAACGCGTAACTCAAGGTGAGCACCAGCGTGGCGAGGGTTACATACCAACGATTGCGAGTTAGGCGTTATGGCAAAAATTTATCATGCGAAACCTACCAGCACGAAGCTGCTTGAAGGGGCGATTGCTGGATTGATCGGGGGACTGGCGTTCGCGCTGGTGATGCTTGTCGCGGACTTCCTTACCCCGGAGCGCCCCTGGTGGTCCACTTTTTGGCTGCTGGGCAGCATACTGACCGGCACGCCGGTCGCGGAGATTAACCGCTTTAACGTTGTCAATATAGGATTGGGGCTGTTGCTGCACCTGCTCGTGTTTGCCCTCCTGGGTGTGGGCCTGGTGCAGTACGTGCCCCTGTTCAGGCGGTTCAAGATAGATAGGATACTGGGCGGGGCGATTTACGGGGTGCTGGTGTTCCTGGCGGTTTACTGGTACCTGCTGAGCTTCGTGAACGGAAGGGTCGCCGCCAACATGAACCTGATAGCATTATTCGTGGCTTCGGTGCTGGGTGGGGCCGTGATGGGCTGGTGGCTCAAGCGAGCGTCTTCGCCCCGGAAGGCGGCAACCGGCACCACATAACATTTGTGATGAAGAGAAGGGTTCTCTAGTCAAAGGAGAGGTCGAATTATGGTAGCAACAAGCACCAGGGGAGCAACAGGCAGAATCGTGCAGATCACGGGGCCGGTGGTGGACATCGAGTTCCCGCCCGACCAACTGCCGGAAATCTACAACGCGGTGGAGATACCCATCACGCAGGAGACTGCGCGCGAGGGCGTGGGCGACGGTAACGCCAGCGGCAGCGCGGCGAGCGGGCGCGTGATCTGCGAAGTGCAGCAGCACCTGGGCAACGACTGGGTGCGCAGCGTCTCGATGACCACCACCGACGGCCTGCGCCGCGGGATGCCCGCTTACGACACGGGTAGCTCGATCACGGTGCCGG
>DASVQO010000045.1:0-42358 GCA_036389075.1 Chloroflexia bacterium
AGAGGCCGCCGACGAAGCCGTTGCTGCTTCCCCCACGGTAGAGCATACGCTTGTTGTGAGCAGGCAAGGCGAGGCAAGGGGCAGCACCGCACCCTGGACGCGAGGCCGGGACGTGTGGTGGCACGAGTTGGTCGGCGGGCAGAGCGAGGAGTGCGACACCGTGCGCACAAGTGCCGGCGAGCCGTACATGATTATTTACACGTCGGGCACCACGGGCAAGCCGAAGGGCGTGGTGCACCTGCACGCGGGCTTCCCCATCAAAGCGGCGCAGGAACTGGCCCACTGCTTCGACCTGCACCAGGGCGAGGCGCTCTACTGGATCAGCGACATCGGCTGGATGATGGGGCCGTGGGCGATTACCGGCTCCCTCATGCTGGGGGCCACCTGCTTCCTGTACGAAGGCGCCATCAGCCACCCGCAGCCCGACCGCCTCTGGTCCATCGTCGAGCGGCACCGCATTACCCACCTCGGCATCTCGCCCACCGCCGTGCGCTCGCTCATGGCCCACGGCGACGAGGCGGTGCGGGGCCACGACCTCTCCAGCCTGGTGGTGCTTGCCGGGGCGGGCGAGCCGTGGAACCCCGGCCCCTGGCGGTGGCTATTCGACGTGGTGGGCGGCGGCAAGCTCCCCATCATCAACTACTCCGGCGGCACCGAGGTGTCGGGCGGCATCCTTAGCTGCAACCCGCTGCTGCCCATCAAGCCGTGCGCGTTCAGCGGGCCGGTGCCAGGTATGCTGCCCGACGTGGTGGACGGCGACGGCAGACCAGTACGCGGCGGCGTCGGAGAGTTGGCCCTGCGCGGGCCGTGGGTGGGGAAGACCGAGGGCTTCTGGGGCGACAACGGGCGTTACCTCGACACCTACTGGTCCAGGGTGCCCGGCCTGTGGGTGCACGGCGACTGGGCGCGGGTGGACGACGAAGGCTTCTGGTACATCCTGGGCCGCTCGGACGACACTATCAAGGTAGCGGGCAAGCGCGTCGGCCCCGCCGAGGTGGAGGCGGCAGCGGTGTCGCACCCGGCAGTGGCCGAGGCGGCGGCTATAGGGGTGCCCGACGCGCTGAAAGGCGAGGCGTTGGTGGTGCTGGTCGTGTTGCGTCCAGGCCACATGGCAGGCGAAGAGCTGCGGGGCGAGATAGCGTCCGGCATAGTGGCCCACCTGGGCAAATCGCTCAAGCCGCAAGCCGTAAAGTTCGTGGCGGAGCTGCCGCACACCCGCAACGGCAAGACGCTGCGCCGCCTGGTGCGCCAGGGCTACCTGGGCGAACCACTGGGCGACCTGTCGTCCCTGGAGAACCCGACCGCGTTGGAGGCGGTGGCGGCGGCCTTGTAGGCGCGCTCACAACAGCCTGATGTGGTAGACTTGGTACCGCACAGCCTCACACAAGGAGCCTCTTATGGAACTATCCGGCACGCATACCATCAAAGCCCCCCAGGCCCTCGTCTGGAAGGTGCTCACCGACCCTGAGACGTTGCGGCGCACCCTCCCCGGCTGCCAGAGGTTCGAGGCCCAGGAGGACGGCAGCTTCAACATCACCATGAGCATAGGCATCGCGGCGATAAAGGGCACCTACACCGGCACCGTGCGCCTGCTCAACGAAATGCCACCCGACTCCTACAGCCTGAAGGTCGCGGCCAAGGGCGGCGTCGGCTTCATCGACGGGCAGGGCGACTTCGTGCTCTCCCCCGCCGAGGACAACCACGAGCACACGAAGCTGAGCTACACTGGCCAGGCCCAGGTGGGCGGTAAGATCGCTGGGGTGGGCCAGCGCTTGCTGCAAGGGGGCGCCAACCTGGTAATCGGCCAGTTCTTCCGCGCCCTGGACAAAGAAGTGTCTCAAAGCGAAGGCGCGGGCAAAGACTTATAAAGACTCATAGAGAAGCGGGCGGGCAGTCGAGCCTCGACCTGGCGTACTCTATAAACTTCTCCTTCTGCCTGCCGATCTTGATGCCGTCCAGGTAGAAATCGCCACTCCCTATTAGCCAGAAGAGCATATCGACAGCGTACGGCGTTACACCCACGTGGTCGGCCACTCGAACAATGGCGTCATGTACCTCGAAATCATCTTGAGAGCGGCTCAACCCCAGGGCCGTGAAGATCGCCTTGAGGTGGGTGTCCGGCTTGGCATACTTGTGATAACCCAGGTCCTTCAAGAAGGCGCAAGCAAGAGCGAAGCCGAAACCGTTAATTGTCTTGCTTAGCATTGATGGTAGAGACATGCGCGTACTGTCGTTGTCATAGAAGGTGTCGGCCCAGCGGTAGAAGTCCGCGGCGGTATTGAACTGAGAGAGGAACCGCGCACCCGACACAATCGATCTACAGAACAGCGGCCACCTGCTCCCGGCTTCCGCGCGTAACCGGCCCCTGGGTTGTAGCTCCCTCTTGATGTCCTCGAACACCGGCTCCCAGGCATCTGCGTATTTCAGGGCCACCGCCTTTGGGTCGAAGTCAAAGAGCACCCTGCCCAGGTTGCCGACGCCCCCGATTGAAGCCCCTATAACGCTCGGGCCCATACCCGCGCTCTGCGCCGACCGGAGAAGCCCCTCGTAGACAGCATTCAGGGTCTTCACTCGTTCGCTCGTGGGGTTGATATGCCTCTCAATAGTGTCACGGGGCATATTGCAGACCACGGTCAAGTATTCCAGGGCGAGAGTATACGCCTGGCGGTCGCACTCGGCTTGCTCCTGGTTGGGGTTCATCCGGTACTCTCTTTTCTGACTCAGCCGGGCCCTACCTGCAATGTGCCGGAGCGGGTGACCGGAGCGGCCCCTGTCATTCTGAGCGTAGCGAAGAATCTAAAGAAGCTGGATGGGGAGGCTGTTGGACCGTACGTACTATGGTGCTGGCGTTCAACGTAGAGGCAGAGGCAGCATTTCAGATTCTTCGCTACGCTCAGAATGACAGGGGCCACTCTGGTCACCTGCCTCCTACAGCTTGCGAACAGGCATTAGCACCCTACATACCACTTTTTGAGACTTGTTCCCCAGCCTAACATATCTCTTAGCTTCTGTGTGCCTGCTGGCCGTGCACCACCACACCCGGCATAGACTCAAGCAGCCGCGCTATCCCTAGCAATCGCTCCTCGTCCCAGCGCTTCCCCACCACCTGCATCCCGATAGGCAGGCCGTCCGCATCCCTCCCGATGGGCACCACCACGACCGGGTGGCCGCTGAAGTTGAAGGGGGCGGTGTGTCCCACGGCGCGCCAGTAGTTCACCGCCGCGCCATCCACCTGCAAGGGAGTGTTGGTCGGGCAGTGCGGGAAGGCCGTGACCATGCACACGGGGCAGAGCAGCGCATCGAACTCGTCGAAGAAAGTCTCCCAGGTGCAGATAACGTCGTCGCGGTGCTGAAGTGCGTTGTAGTACTGCCGCAGGTCCGGCACCTTCTCGCCCGGCTCCGGCTCCGGGGACAGGCCCATCGCGGAGGAGAGCACGGCCCGCGCCCTCGCGAGTTCCCTGAAGTCCACGTTGGGCAGTGTCTCCTCCACCCGCACACCCGCCCGCTCCAATTCGGCGGCCACCCTGTGAACGGCCTCGCGTATGGCACCGGCCACAGGCACGCCCGGAAAGGTGGGTGCCCAGGCGACCCGCGGTTCCCCAGGCAACAGACGCGGCACCTCGCGCAGGGGGATGGGCGGCACGGCGTGGTCGCGCCCGTCCGGCCCGGCGATTATTCGGTAGGCAAGCTCCAGGTCTTCCAGGCTGCGGGCGAGCGGGCCAATCGACCCCATGAGGCCGTGGCTTCGTACCGCGCCCGGCAGGTCGGGTATGTGGCCGTAGCTCGACACGCGGTGCTCGGTCGTCTTGAGGCCGAATAGACCGCAGAAGTGCGCCGGGATGCGTATAGAGCCTGCCATGTCGCTGCCGATTTCCAGGGGAGTCATGCACGCAGCCAGGGCCGCCGCCGCCCCACCGCTCGACCCGCCGGGCGTGCGCGTAAGGTCATAAGGGTTGTTGGTGCGGCCAAAGATGTCGTTGTAAGACTGGATGTCTCCCAGCAGGGGCGAAACGTTGGTCTTGCCGAGGATGATAGCTCCCGCCTCCTTCAGACGCGCCGCCACGGTGCCGTCCTCGGCGGGTACGTAGTCGGCCAGAGGCGGATAGCCACACGTCGTCCGCATGCCCGCAGTGGAGTGCCCGTCCTTCAGCGTCAGAGGCACCCCGTGCAGCGGCCCCCACATCTCTCCACGGGCCAACGCCGCATCGCACTCCGCCGCCCGCCTCAGCGCACCCTCCTCGTCCAGGGTGACTATAGCGTTCAGGGCGGGGTTGCGCTCGGCTATCCGCGCCAGGTATGCCTCTACCACTTCCAACGAGGAGGCCTTGCGCTCCTGTAAGGCGAGGGCGAGTTGTGTAGTTGTGAGGGAGGTCAGGTCTTGCATAGTCCGCGATGCGGTGCGTTAGGGCCTATGCAAGAAAAATCCCGCGGAAATATCTTAAGCGGGATTTTTCTTGCATAGGCCTTCCTACCGTCTTTTGCGCGCGCCCTCCACCAGCTCCCACAATTTACTAGGGCTGAGGGGTATCTCCCGTATCTCCAGCCCGATGTCCTCAAAGGCGTTGTCGAGCGCCTGGGCGTACAGCGGACCGACAGGGATAGCCCCCGCTTCGCCCGCGCCCTTGACGCCCATCGGGTTGAGGGGCGAAGGGGTTTCCTCGTGGCCTACCTCGATACGGGGCACGTCGGTGGAGGTAGGGAGCAGGTAGTCCATGAAGGAGGCATTGAGCAGTTGACCGCTTTCGTCGTACGCCAGTTGCTCGAAAAAGGCGTTGCCAATGCCCTGCGCCACCCCGCCGTGCACCTGCCCCTCAAGGATGAGCGGGTTGAGCACCGTGCCGCAGTCGTGCACTACCACGTAGCGTTGCACCTTCACGTCGAACGTCTCATCGTCCACCTCAAGGATGATGGCATGCGCGCCACACGCAGTAGCCTGCATGGGCGGGCCGAAATAGGCCGTGGCTTCCAGGCCCGGCTCGGTCCCGGGCTTGACAGCGCCGCGCAACGGGTTGGCCCTGGCCGCCAGTTCCGATAGGCTCACCCTCGCGCCGGGCATGCCCTTTACCTGCGCGTAGCCCCCCTGCAACTCTATATCCTCGTCCGCGGCCTCCATCATCTCAGCCGCCAGGCGTTTGGCCTTCTCTGCAACCATACCGGCGGCGGCGTGCACGGCGGACCCGGCCACCGTGGCCCCCCGGCTGGCGAACGTGCCCGTGCCCCAGTTGAACTGCCCCGTATCCCCCGTCGAAACCAGCACGTCCTCTAGCGGCACCCCCAGCATGTGCGCGGCTATCTGGGCGAACACGGTGTAGTGCCCCTGCCCCTGCGTGCCCACCCCCGTGACCACCGTCACCTTGCCCGTAGGCTCCACCTGTATGCGCGCCCCCTCGTACGGCCCGATGCCCGTGCCCTCGACGTACATCACCAGCCCGATGCCAATCCGCTTGCCCTCGGCGCGCAGTCGCGGCCCCTCCACCGCGCGAAACTCGTCCCAGCCTATCATGGCTTTGGCCCTGTCCAGCACCGGCTCGTAGTTGCCGCTGTCATAGGTCAGGCTGGTGAAGTCCTGGGCGATAATCACGTTGTTGTAGGGGAACTGGTCCGGGTGGATGAAGTTGCGGCGGCGCAGTTCCAGGGGGTCGATGCCAAGCTCTTTTGCCGCCGCGTCCAGCAGCCGCTCGATCACGAACACCCCGTGCTGTCGGCCCGCGCCTCGGTAGGGCGTAACGATGATCTTGTTGGTGAACACCGCCTTGAACTCGGTGTAGTAGTGGGGCACGATATAGGGGCCGAGCAGGTGGGTCTGAGTGTTGAGGGGCACCGTGAGGCCGTAAGGGTCGTACGCGCCGTTGTCGTGGAGGAAAACGTCTTTTATGCCCAGTATCTTGCCATCCTTGGTGATAGCAAGCTCGGCCTCGTGCACCTGCCCCCGCTCGTGCGTCATGGCGACGAAGTTCTCCAGCCGGTCCTCGATCCACTTGAGGGGCCGGTTCAGCTTAATCGCCGCCCACGGCACCAGCGTCTCCTCGGGGTAGAACATCATGATCTTGGGCCCGAACCCGCCGCCCACAAAGGGCGCGACCACGCGCACCTGCCGCTCCGAGAGGCCGAGCATCCCCGCCAGTCCGTTGCGTATCGGTATGGGGGCCTGGGTCGAGTCCCACACGGTGAGGTGGCGGGCAAGCTGGTCCCACTGCGCCACCACGCCCCGCGTCTCGATAGGTGCCGCCGTGCCCCGGTCGTACTCGAAATGCCGCGACACCACGAGGTCGGCGTTAGCGCGGGCCGATGCGTAGTCCCCCTTGGTCTGTATCACGTGCGCCGCCAGGTTGGAGCCAACGTCCTCATGCACCAGCGGCGCGTCCTCATCCAACCCGACTTCAACACGCACCACCGCGTCCAGCGGCTCGTACTCCACAACTACCGCATCCGCTGCGTCTTCCGCGAGGTACCGGCTCTCGGCCACAATCATGACCACAGGCTCGCCCACGTAGCGCACCTTGTCGCGCGCCAACTGCCCCGCCGTCCGCTGGTTGAAGACCACGTACTGCGCCGGAGGCGGAGGCACCAGCAGCGGCGAAGGCTGCCAATAATCCCCCAAATCCTCCGCCGTATAGACCGCCACCACCCCCGGCATCTCCCGCGCCCCCGCCACGTCCACGCTCAACAGCCGCGCGTGCGCGTAATCGCTCCTCTTAAACGCCACGTGCAACATCCCCGGAATATGCACGTCGTCCACAAACAACGCCTGCCCCGTCAGCAGCCGAGGGTCCTCATTCCGCTTAACCCGAGCACCAATCACTTTGCTCCCCCCTTCGGGGGAATTCTTAATTCTTAATTTTTAATTCTTAATTGAGTCTCTCGTCACCAACGTCGCAAAAAATACACATAGTCACCAAACCCAATTAAGAATTAAAAATTAAGAATTAACAATTCCCCCTACAGCATTCCTGCTTCTCCCGCCACGTCCTCTTCCTGGGCGGGGGTGGTTAGGCCGGCGCGGCGTTTGGCGGCGGCCAGCTTGACGGCATCTACTATGTGCTGGTAGCCGGTGCAGCGGCAGATGTTGCCGGAGAGAGCCAGGCGTATCTCTTGTTCGGTGGGGTCGTCGTTTTCTTCGAGGAAGGGCAGCAACGTCATCAGGAAGCCGGGTGTGCAGAAGCCGCATTGCAGGCCGTGGGCTTCGTGGAAGGCAGACTGTAACGGGTGCAGATCGTCGGGGTCGCCGGAGAGGCCCTCCACCGTCATTATGCTGCGGCCGGCCGCCTGCACCGCGAACGTCAGGCAGGAGCGCACCGGCACGCCATCGAGCAGCACCGTGCAGGCCCCGCACACCCCGTGCTCGCAGCCCACGTGGGTGCCTGTCAGCCCAAGCTCGTGCCGCAGGAAATCGCTGAGCAGCAGCCGCGCCTCGACGTCCCGGGTATAGCCCCGGCCGTTTACTTCTACGTCAACAACATGGTCCATTTAGCTTCCTCAAGCCCCACTCGCCCGCTGTGCCGCCCGCGTGAGGGTGCGTCGCGCCAGCACCTTCGCCAGGTGCCGCCGGTACTCGGCAGTGGCATGGATGTCCGCCTGCGGGTCGATGTCGGCCTCTATGGCTTCCGCCGCCGCCCGAATTGCCTCCTCCGTGGGGCGCTGTCCGAGCAAAGCAGAGGAGGCCGCTGCTGACACGACGGGCATATCGCCTACCGACAGGAACACCAGCCTGCTCTCGGCCACCGTGCCATCCTCGCCCAGCGTCACCACGGCGGCGGCACCCACAAGGGCATAGTCGCCGTGCCTGCGCGCGAACTCCTCGAAGGCGGTACCGGTCCTGGCGGGCAGCGGCGGCACCGACACCTCCACCAGCATCTCATCTTCGTCAAGAGCTGTGGTGAACAGACCCAGGAAGAAGTCTGGCGCGCCTATCCAGCGGTCGCCGCTCGCGTTCTGCACCCTCATCTGGGCGTCGAGCGCCACAGCCAGGGCGGGCAATTCAGCGGCAGGGTCGGCGTGGGCCAACGACCCCCCGAACGTGCCCCGGTTGCGGATCTGCGGGTGCGCGATGAAGGGCATCGCCTCGGCAATCAGAGGTGAGCGTTCGGCCACGATAGGGCTACGCTCCATGCTGCGGTGCCGGGTCATAGCTCCCACCAGCAGGCCGCCGTCCTCGCCAGGGTGGATACCAAACAGGTCGTCCACCCCGTTCAGGTCCACCAGGATAGAGGGCTGGGCCAGGCGGAAGTTCATGCTGGGCACGAGGCTCTGCCCGCCCGCCAGCACCTTGGCCTCCCCCGCGTGCTCGGCCAGCAGGTCCAACGCCTCTTGCCGCGTGCGCGGCGCGTAATACTCGAATGGAGGTGGCTTCATAGAATTACGAATTACGAATTACGAATTACGAGTTAGGGAGGAGCCCCCGTAATTCGTAATTCGTAATTCGTAATTACCTTAGCTTTCCTGCACGAAGGCTACGATGCGGGCGAAGGCCGCTTCGCCGCCTTTGAAGCGGAAGGGGAAGCAACCCAGCCACACACGCTGGTCGAGCACCTCGTCCACCTGGCCGCCCACGTTCTCGGCGTGGAAGACGCCCCTCGGGAAGAGCAGCGTGTGGGTGCACTGGTAGTCTTCCATCCAGGGGAACGCCTCGTCCATGCTCATGCCTATCTTGGCTTCCACTTCGGGTACGAGGTCGGGACGGGCCACGCGCACCTTGGTGTTGAAGGGGTGGTCGGTGGAGATAGCGTCAATCGCCATCCAGCGGATGCCCCTGTCGAGCACCCAGTCGCAGAACTCGCGGCGGGGGCCGGGGTGGCGCAGGAAGGAGCGGGGCAGGTCGGGCGGCTCCTGGTTGTGGACCTTGTACCAGTCCTCGTTGTAGTAGTGGTGGTAGCCGGTATGGATCACCAGGATGTCGCCGCGCTCTATCGTGATGCCGGTGTCGCGCTCCCACTGCTCGAAGTGTTGCGAGCCGTAGATGTCGTAGTCGCCGATGCCGTACTTTGAGAGGTCCACCACGCAGGCGGGGCCGAAGAGGGTGTCGATGGGGATGCCCGCGATGTCGGGCCCGGGGTCGAAGAAGTGGTAAGGCGAGTCGAGGTGAGTGGCGATGTGGTTGGTGCTCGAAATGTGTTGCGCGTTCACACCCTCGAAGGCGATCTTCTTGACCCACTTGATGGTCGGACCCTCGTAGAAGGCGAACGGGGGCGAGTCCATGCTGAAGTTCTGCGACAGGTCCAGCACTTTGACCTTACTGAGATCATAAGGCACGTACATTAGGCACACTCCCTTGTGTAGTGATATTAAACGGGCAGGCAACCCGCACGTAACCGGGGGCGGGCAGCAGAATGGGCCTATTATACTACAAGAATCGCCTCCCATGAAACATAATGTCGCCCGTTTACGACTTTGCCCCGGCCAAACGGCCAGACACCGGCCCCTGAGCAATATCGTGGCCTTACCCACTCTGCCTTCCAATCCGGTAGAATAGTACGTATCACGACCGATATGAAGGGGAGACACAAGGCCCATGAATAGCTTACAGCAGGACGGTACGGCGAGAAGGCCCACACCTATAACCCAGTTTGGCGACCCGGTGCTACGCTTGCAGGCGCAGGAGGTAGCCCCGGACGAAATCGCCACGCCCGAGATCCAGGACATCATCGAGGATATGGTAGTGTCCCTGGCCGCAGCAGGGGGCGCGGGCCTTGCCGCCCCACAAATCAGCATTTCGAAGCGCATCATAATCCTCAAGTTCCCGGCTATGAACCGCGTCGGCTACGGAGACATCGAGGAAACGCCCTTGCTGGTGATGATCAACCCGGAGGTCGTTTTCGCCTCGGAGGAAACCAGGCGCGCGCCGGAGGCCTGCCTGTCGATAAATACCCCCGATGGAGGCAGGTACGAAGGGGTGGTCGAACGCCCTGAGCGGGTCCGCGTGAGAGGCTACGACCGCACGGGCAAGGAAATCACCGTGGAGGCGGACAAGTTCCTGTCGAGGGCGCTCCAGCACGAGGTCGACCACCTCAACGGCATCCTCTTCACCGACCACATACGCAACCTCAAAGACCTCCGCATCTACCGCCCCGTAGAGGCTACAGACCCTGTGCTTGGGGCTAACGTGCATCTCTCGCCGCAACCTCTAACGTTGTGAAAGGTTCCAGTCGGTTGCCCTGGCCCTGTGGCTTCAGCCGAGGCAAAGTCCCCTACGGTGACTAACTAGAAGTCGTCTCGATAACAACATCGCCAAACATGAGCGCCCAGGCCCCACCCCCTGTCATTTCGAGCGTAGCGAGAAACCTCGCCCTTCAGCACCCAAAGCTTCACCTTTCTTACGCTACAGCCTCCCCTGAGAAAAGAGCCACATCCCGGTGAGGGACGAGATTTCTCACTACGTTCGAAATGACAAAGGCGGGGCTTGGGTGCCGGTTCTCCACAGTTGGTTCTTGAGCGAGCTTCTAACATGAGGCCAGTCTCCTTCGGAGACTTCGCTACTTCTCAGCCCGTGGCTTATGAAGATTGACAACTTAACAAAGTAATAGGCTGTAGGGGCAGGCCCCCGTGCCTGCCCTCATGCTGGCGTACCATGTGCAAATCTCCAATAAGGGCAGGCACGGGGGCCTGCCCCTACGTAACCCTCTCTCACCCCTGGTGATTACCTCATTAACCAGTCAATCTTCATTAGCCACAGGGCGTCCCCACAAGGCTATCGCAGGGCATCACAACCCCAGCTAAAATGAGCACACCCCGGGGAACAAGAAACATGCTTGACGGCGCTCAGGCGCTGTGCTACCCTGCTCTGCATGAAGGCTACCCCGGCCTCGCCAACGGAAGCAAGCACGGCTGCGGTCCATGAGCGCGGGTCAACGCAATCTCAAGCAGCAGGCCCCACGCAAGTCCCTCAGAGGCCGGGCTTCCGAAGCGCATATTGGTTAGCTCTGCCGCTACTCGCTATCGGTGCATACATCACGGTCTTGCGAGTCGGCTTCCTGGCCGATGATTTAGTATTGCTGGACGCCGCCCGCACGGATGTCATCGGTGTCAGGTCCCTGCTTCCGCTGCAAGGCGAGACGTTCTACCGGCCCGTAGGTCTGATGTTGACCTGGAAATTGGGCTGGCAGTTATGGGGCTTCAATCCGCTCCCCCTCCATCTGCAAGGGCTGCTGATACACGCCGCTGTTTCCCTGGTACTCGGCTTGTGGCTGGCGGAAGCTACCTCACGCCGTGTGCTGGGTTGGCTGGCCGGGGCCATCTTTGCGGTGCTGCCCATACACACGGAGGCCGTAGGCTGGCTCGCCGCTCAGTGGGACCTGTGGGCTACCCTGTTCGCGCTACTCAGTCTCTTATTGTTTACACGCTGGTGGAAGGCTAGGCGGCCATCCTGGTACCTCTATGCCGGCTCGGTGCTTTGCTTCGCGCTCGGGCTGTTTGCCAAAGAGAGCCTCATAACCTTTATTCCACTAATCCTCTTATCTGCCTGGATTACCGAGCGCCCCACCACCGGACAGAGCCGTCGCCGCCTCGCTTATGCCATGCTGCCGTTCTGCCTGGTGCTGGCGGCCAACGTGGGTATTCGCCTCGTGACCTGGGGCAGCATCGGCGGGTATAAGGGCCTGGAGTCGAGTTACTTAGACTTCTTTTGGGACGGTTACACTCACCAGCTACGCGGTCTGTTATCTCCCGTGAACCCTGCGGTGTTCGGGGATTCGACGGTCCAGGTTGTTGGGGCATGTACTTCCCTGCTAATACTGGCGGGTGTGCTGATGTACGGGCGGACCGAGAAGGTCCCGCTCGGATTGGCTGCCGCCTGGCTTGCAGTGACGTTGTTCCCCGTGCTGAACTTGCCCGTCAGACCCGACGACCTGCAACAGAACCGTTTCCTCTACTTACCGGCTGTGGGCTACTCTGCGGGTATTGCGGCAATAGTCTGTGCCGCTATCAGCGGCATGGGGAGGCAGAGACGCTTAGCTCTAGTAGGCGTTTGTGGCCTCCTGGCGTTGAGCGGGGCCGCATGCTGGGTGCAGTTGCGCCCCTGGCACACCACTACCGTGCAAGCTGAAGAAATCGACCGCCAGTTGCAAGCCCTGGTGCCGCCACAGCCCAACAGGCCCCAGGGCATGACATGGTATGTCGAAAACGTGCCGGACAACTACAAGGGCGCGTACCTCTTTCGCATCGGCCTTGGGAACATGCGCGGTCTAGCAACAGGTGATGGAACATGGATCGAGAACACCGAAAGCGCGGTCGGGGCACCGCTCTGGGACGCAAGCAGCAAACAAGATGTATTTGCTATGAGGTTCTCCTTCGACCGGGCGCTTACCCGCTTCCGTGTAGCTCACATTGCGGGCATTACGATGGGTAGCGCGAAGCCGGAGGAGCCCGCGACGGGTAACGACCTGAAGGTGGCCGATTTCACCAACTGCGCGAGCGATGTGCTGGACCAATGGCACCCCGAGCAAGCAACTTACCACTGCGTTCCGGGCGAGGGCCTGGTGTTCAAGCCGGGCAACGAAGATTCGCGCCTGGTCAATGCGGGTGCGAACGCTGACGCCCCTCGGTCCAGGGGAGGGTTCACCAGGGTGCGCGTGGCCGTTAGCTACCCGGCGAAGGACAACGCTCAGGGCCTTGTCAACCAGTGGTACTGGTCGGGGCAGGGTGAGGGCTTCAGCGAAGAGCGCCTGAGTAGCCTACCCATAGTGCAAGATGGAAAGGACCACACTTACTGGGCGTTCGTGCGCGCAGACCAGTCGGAAGGAGGTATCTCCATGCTGAGGTTCGACCCGGTCAACGCTAAGATGCCGGTTACGATAAGGTGGCTAGCCATCGATACGGTACCATGAGCGCCGGTGCCCGCAAGCAAAACGCAAACAGTCCAGGCAGCCGGCAGTAGCATACTCGCTGGGCCTAGCCTATCAAGGTAGGCTCCAGGCGTTCAAGTACCCCCCGGACACCCAGTAGATGAATCCGCGAGACACCGCCACCCCCGAATAGCCTTGAGCGGCGTTAGCGGGCATCAACGTGCGCAGCCGCCGCCCATCCGCCACGCTATATATCGACAGGCCCTCGTCGCCGGCGTCCGCGAAAATGAGGCCATTGGCAATCGCCAGGTTCCCGTGCAACTGCCCTACCTCCATTGGCGGGCGGACGTCAGCGCCCGTGGCCGGGTCCACTGCGTAGAGAAGGCCCTCCCGCCCCGTCAAGAAGAGAGTCCCCCCCTCCCCTGCCGTCGGGTCGTAGGCGGCAAGCATGCCAATGGCGTACACGGCCGGTTTCGACCAGATAGCCCCCTTATTGACGTTTTCCAGCTCGTACGCGTAGAAGTGGTTGTCCTTGTGGCTCGCCCCGACCAGCAGGCGGTTGTTACGGTCGTGGAAAATCACGGGGGACGAGGCGAAATCGAAGTCCCCGCTCGTCAGTCCCTGCTGGTCGTCTCCCGTAATGTCGAGACTCAGCGGGTCGAGCGTGAGCATGGCGCGGTTGTACGGCCCATTGTAACCGTGGGTGTCCTCGCCGGTCGTTATGGCGAGCACGTTACCGCGCGGGCTGATCGCGGGGGAGTTCCATATGCCGCCACCTGCCGCGCCTGAGTCCACAATATATTTCCTCGCTACGACCTCCCCGCTAAGCAGGTCCACCGCGCGTAGCTCGCCGCGCACCGGGGGGTTGTCGCAATAAGAGGCCACTCCCACGTAGGCCCGCCCCGCCGCGAGCAAGGGAGACACCCAGGCAAACGCGCTGCCGCCCGCACTCATCTCCTCGCGCCACAGCCTCGCCCCTGTGCGAGCGTCCAGGCCATAGTAAGCCTCGTCGCCTCCGCCCACGGCCAGCACCGTCCCCGAAATAGCCGCGGTCGAGCCTATTCCCACGTCCTCGCAGTCCGACTTGTAACCCAGGTTGGCCGACCAGGCAGGCGCGCCCGTTTTGGCGTCAAACGCGAAGAAGTTAGGGCCGGAAGCCACGCTGCTGCCCACGTACACGCGCCCGCCCGCCACGCTGGGCGAGCTTGAGGAGGGATTGCCGTTGCTCCCCAGGAAGACCTGCCAGCGCGAGACCAACTGCTCCACGTTAGCCGCGCCTATCAACGTCTCGTCGGGATTGTAGCTGGTGTGCTGGGCGTCGTGCCCGTACATCGGCCAGTCGCCGCCGGGGTTGTCCTCGTTACGGGGCGGGGCGGGCGTAGGACCTGGCTCCGGCGTGCGCCCCACGTATCGCTGCTTGTACTGAATAGCGCCCAGGAGCGAGAGCAGCACGTCGTAAGGAGGCTGGTTCTCGGGGTGCGCCTCGAACACGGCCCGCTCGAAGTACTGCACCGTGTACTCCTTGCCATCCACCGCCGAGACCTCCCGGAACTCGTCGGAGATCGGGTAGCCCTGCTGGGCCAGGCCGCCATGCGTCTGCCAGTATTCGAGGAAACGACCGCCCAGGCGATGGCCTGTTTCAGGGAAGGAAACGGAGCCTGGAGATGTGTTGGGGACCTGCCCCGGCGCGCCCTGTGGGTAGCGCTGCTTGTAGGACGACACGCCCAGCAGCGAAAGCAATACGTCGTTCGGCGCGGCGTTCTCCGGGTGCAACTCGAACACCGCCCGCTCGAAGTACTGCACCGTATAGGTCTTGCCGTCGGTAGGGCTTACCTCCTGGAACTCGTCGGAGATCGGGTAGCCCTGCTGCGCCAGGCCGCCGTGGCTGTTCCAGTATTCGAGGAACTTCCCACGTAGCTGTTTTCCGGTAGCGGGGAACTGCACGACAGGGGTTTGCGCGAAAGTGGTATCCAGCGTAGAAGCCCGCATCGGAACCAGGACCAACAGGAGCGCCAGGACCGCGCGTAAAGCCGTACCGGTCAGGGGTCTTTTCATGGGGTTGTATCCTCCCGTAAGGAGAGCTATCTTATGCGGCTAACCTCGGGCGAGCGGCCGATTTTCGATGCCGCTATTGCCGCCTGCCAGCCAACGAGGCCACACATAGGGCTTTGGGCGCATGGAAGCCACGCCGGGCCATTGTACACCAAGAACTCGGCCCGAAACCACAGTCCCACGTGGAACCAGCACGGCCGGGCGCGAACAGGCGCGAATCAACGGCGCGCCGGTGGGGCAGAGACCCGGCGGTAGATTGCGAGGTCCGCCCGTGAGGTGCAGGGCGCTCAGCATTGTGGTAGACTGGTCACCGGACCCCATGTGCCTTTCGGGCTCTTGTTGCGCGCCCGCCGCAGGCCCCCGGCAACCGTGTGCCACCCGCGCTAGCAAGCACCCCCTTTATGTGCCGACCAATTTTGAGCAATTTGAGAAAATCATGTCGATTTCGTCGGACCTCGTTCGACGTATTTATAGAGCGAGGATTTGCACCGGGCCCGACCGGACCAGTAGGCCGGTCTCCAAGCTCCAAACCTGACACACAACCAAGAGAAAAGGAGATACAGCGATGCGATTCATGGTCTTAGTCCCCGCCGGCAACGAGTCCGAAGAGGGCATTCTACCGGACGAGAAGCTCCTGGAAGAGATGGGCAAGTTCAACGAAGAGATGGTGAAGGCGGGCGTGATGCTGGCGGGCGAGGGCCTGCACCCTACCTCCAAGGGGGCGCGCCTGGAGTTCACGGGCGGCACGACCAGGGTAATCGACGGGCCTTTCACCGAGTCGAAGGAGCTGATCGCCGGCTTCTGGCTGATCCAGGTGAAGTCGAAGGAAGAGGCGATTGAGTGGATGAAGCGCGCACCCTTCGGAGAGGGCGTCGTGCTGGAGATCCGGCAGGTGTTCGAGACGGAGGACTTCGGCCCCGCGATGACCCCCGGACTGCGAGAGCAAGAAGAAAGACTGCGCGCGCAGACAGCAGCGAACGCCGGCTAGCTCCCGGCGTCCCTACCCGTGCTACATTACGCCCTGTAATGCCGGGTATGATCGCCTTGATGGACCTAAAACGTCTCAGGAAGGACACCATGCAAAAAGTTACCACGTTCCTAACGTTCAACGACCAGGCGGAAGAGGCTGTAAACCTCTACGTTTCCACCTTCAAGGATTCACACGTCACGAACATCAGCCGCTATGGTGAAGGCGCACCATTGCCGGCCGGCACCGTAATCACAGCGTCATTCGTGCTCGCCGGACAGGAGTTCATCGCGCTGAATGGCGGGCCGAGTTTCTCCTTTGCCGAAGGCTTCTCGCTCTTCGTAAACTGCGAGACGCAGGAAGAAGTAGACGAGCTCTGGGAGAAGCTCTCGGCGGGCGGCGAAAAAGGACGATGCGGCTGGCTGAAAGACAAGTTTGGCGTCTCCTGGCAAATTATCCCTTCCGCGCTGGGCCAGATGCTGCAAGACGAAGACCCACGCAAGGCCGGCAACGTCATGCAGGCGATGTTGCAGATGTCGAAGATTGACATCGCGGGCTTGAGGCGAGCGTACGAGCAAGCCTGATCGCGCTACGGTGCGGTCACTACGACCATGTCCGACACTCATCGCACAATTGAGGCAGTCTGGCGCATGGAGTCGGCCAAGCTCATCGGCGCCCTGGCGCGGATCGTGCGCGACGTCGGGCTGGCTGAAGAGCTGGCCCAGGACGCGTTAGTGATAGCGCTCGAGCGGTGGCCGGAGGCCGGCGTGCCCGACAAGCCGGGCGCCTGGCTTATGGCCACCGCGAAACACCGCGCGATCGACCGGCTGCGCCACATCAAGTTGGCCGAGCGCAAGCATGAAGAACTGGGCCGCGAGCTTGGACTCCGGCACGACCTGACCGAGGCCGATTTCGAGGCCGTGCTCGATGAAGGCGACCACGTGCAGGACGACCTGTTGCGCCTGATCTTCACGGCCTGCCACCCGGTGCTCTCGACCGAGGCGCGCGTTGCCCTCTCGCTTCGCCTGCTCGGCGGCCTGACTACCCCGGAGATAGCCCGCGCCTTTCTCGTGCCGGAGGCCACGGTGGCCCAGCGCATCGTGCGGGCCAAGCGGACGCTGGCGGAGGCGCGAGTGCCGTTTGAGGTGCCGAGCGGGGCCGCGCGAGCGGCACGCCTGGCGTCGGTGCTGGAGGTGATCTATCTCATCTTCAACGAGGGCTACTCGGCCACGGCGGGCGACGACTGGATGCGCCCCGCGCTGTGCGAGGACGCGTTGCGCCTGGGCCGCATCCTGGCGGGGCTCATGCCGGACGAAGCCGAGGTGCACGGGCTTGTCGCGCTGATGGAGCTACAGGCCTCGCGCGTGCGGGCGCGGACCGGGCCATCGGGCGCGCCCATTCTGCTCCTCGATCAAAACCGGGGCCGCTGGGACCAGCTACTCATCCGGCGAGGTCTAGCGGCGCTAGAGCGGGCGGAGAAGTTGGGCGGGGAGCTTGGCCCTTATACGTTGCAGGCGGCAATCGCCGCATGTCACGCGCGGGCGCACACCCCGGACGAGACGGACTGGGCGCGTATCGCCGCTCTCTACGACGCCCTTGCTCAGCTTGCGCCATCGCCCGTAGTGGAACTGAACCGGGCTGTGGCGCTATCGATGGCGTACGGTCCCGAAGTGGGGCTTGCGCTGGTGGATACCCTGGCCTCCGAGCCATCGCTCAAGACCTACCATCTCCTGCCGAGCGTGCGGGGCGATCTCCTCGCCAGGCTTGGCCGCTTCGATGAGGCTCGCGCGGAGTTCGAACGCGCGGCGGGCCTTACGCGCAACGCCCGCGAGCGCGAACTGCTCCTCGAACGCGCGCGAGCTGCCGGGCATGAGTGAGCACTTCAACAACGTGCATAAACCTCTACCAGCGTCGAGGACTTATTAGCGCCAGGATTGGCTCGCGCCGGGGTGACACTAACCGAGCCTGGGCAGCACATCCTCTGCGTACTCACGTAAACCTTCTATGTCGCCGGTCTGAAACCACTGGGTCATGATCTCCTGGACACCTTCCGAGGCATACCTGGCAATCTGCCCTGCAATAGCCTCCCCATCGCCCACCAACACATGGCGGTCGTCGCGCCAGAAGGCGATCTTCTCGTCAAGGGACATACCGGCCAGGCGCGGGCTGTTGAAAGGCGGCTTGTCCAGGCGCGCTTCGAGGTCTTGCCGGGTGCGGCCAAATATCACCATAGTCATGATCGAGCGCTTTACGTCCCCCGGCTGGCGGCCCTCCTGCTGAAGCAGCCCATCCAGGTAGGCAGACATGTCGCGGAACTCCTCCACGGTAGGGTTTACGGCGTTCCACTGGCCCGCATAGCGAGCCACCAGGGGCAGAGTGCGCTTGCGGCCGCTGCCGCCAATCAGGAGCGTCGGTCCACCTTTGCGCTCCGGGCGCGGCAGTAAAATGGCGTCTTGCAGGCGGAAATAGCGTCCCTCGAAGCTAACGGGTCCGTCGCTGTTGAGCAGCAAGTGCACCACCTGCACTCCCTCCTCAAAGCGGTCCATCCTCTCCTTCATGCTCCCCAGGTGGTGCCCGAAGAGAGTGTGCTCGCGCTCCTGCCAGCCCGCGCCCAGCCCCAGCAGCATGCGCCCGCCGCTCAAGTCGTCAAGGGCCGCAGCCTGGCGAGCCAGCATGGTCGGCTCGCGGAAAGAGAGAGGAGCCACCAGGGGGCCGAAGTGCAGGCGCTGAGTGCGGTCCGCGAGGTACGCCAGCGAGACCACCATCTCCAGCGAGTCCTTATCGGGCGGCTGTGCGTTGGTGTAGTGGTCGGAGCGAAACAGGCCCGAGAACCCCAGCGATTCGACCTCCTCCGCCTGGCTCTTCCAGGTGGCCCAGTTTACGCCGTCCTGCGCTTCGATCATTATGGAAAGCTCGGTCATATTAGCCTCAGTCCTCCGGTTGGTGTTTCGTGTGGGCGTAGTTTTCCAGCAAGGTACGAAGGCTGCAAGAATTGAGCCGGGCCGCCCGCTGTCTTCCCCACGTACTCAGCGGGCACCTCGTGCGGGTGTCTGGCAGTTGGGGAAGAAGGCGAGTGACACGAACTTGGAAGCCTGGCCTCGTGTCACGAAGTTGGTGGGACGGAAGTAGCTGCCCGGGCACGGCTCGCCCGCGCCCCCACACGAGTAGCCGCCCACCACACCCCTGGTGGATAGCCGCTCTATGTACTGCCAGAAGGTATCGGAGGTGGGTACGTCCGCGAAGCTCCGCTGGCCCGCAGGCACAGGCTCGTTGAACTCCGCCGCCAATGCCACAAATTTGGACATCTGCCCCCTCGTGACAAGCGCCTCGGGCTGGAAGCAGGGCGCTCCCGTGGCGGGACACCTGTCCTGTGTGTTGTACCCGCTCACCACTCCCCTGGACGCAAGCCTCTGTATGAAGATATAGAAGGTGTGAGTGGCAGGTACGTCGGTGAAGGTCACTTCAGCGTGAGACTCGTCAAAGCCAGCCGCATTGCTCACGATCTTCGCCATCTGCCCCCGTGTGATGTTATCCCCCGGCCTGAAGCATGGCGCTCCCGTCTCCGGGCACCTGGAGGGCGAGGTGTAGCCTGAGAGTATCTCACGGCAGGCGAGGCATCGCACGTTCTCGTAGAAGTTGTTGGAGGGTGGTACGTCCGTGAACTCGATGGCGCATGGCGTCGCGGTGGCCCCTCCCGGCGGTGTAGCGGTCCGTGTGTATGTTGGCGTTGAGCTAGGGGGCGTGCCTGTTGCCGTCCGGGTAGCCGTGCCTGTGTGGGACGGTGTGGAGGTGCTAGTTGGCGTGGGGGTGGGAGCGGACACCAGGAAGCAAGGAGAGAACTCGGAGCTATTACCATCGGGGTCGATGGCCTTTGAGGTAATGTATTGCCCCACAGGCACCAGTTCGTCGAACGTCCTCGTGAAGCTCAAGCTATTGCCCGCGATGACTCCACCCAACTTGGTGGCCCCTTCGCCATGACCTGACGCGTCGCAAGTCACGCTACGGAAGATCTCGATATTGTACCCTGCCGGGTTACTATTACCCGTGCTGTCAAAGCTGCCTTCTACGGTCGTAGAGTTGCCAGTGGTAGTGACGCCGGTGAGTATGGGGAAGTTTTGCAGGTTGTTGGGGCCTGTGTCTCCGTCTCCCGCATCGTTGGGTGTTACCCCATCGTTGCCCAGGTCTATCCCCAGGCCCGCGTTCGAGTGGGTGGTAGTGTCGAGGATCATGTTGCGGGTATCCTGGCCGCCGGTGAGAGACACCCCATCGCCCCCGTTGGAGTGAATGGAGTTGCTGTAGACCTTGTTACCGGTAGCGTAGTCGCCCGCGATAGTCACACCATCGCCGCCGTTATAGGCGATAGTATTGCCCTCCCCTTGCGAGGGGCCGCCAATCATGTGGTTGATGGAGAACAGCGTGGGACTGCTCCCACCCTGTATGAGGACACCCGACTGTGAGTTGCCCAGGGCGCTGTTCCCCGACGCAGTTAGCCCAATAAGGTTACCGCGCACCGCGTTGTTCGACGTATCGTAGCTCAGGAGAACGCCGTGCCTGTTATTGCCGGAGATGACGTTAGGTGCCCCGGCACCACTTCCGCCTATCACGTTGCTACCGGCAATGCCCGTCACCGACGTCCCGGAAATCGTCACGCCATCCTGTGAGTTGCCCAGGTCCGCCGTGCCGGCCTTATCGGTGCCTATATAGTTCCCCTGCACCACGTTGCCGGGATAGGCACCGATGTAGATGCCGCTCGCATTGTTGCCGGAAATCAAGTTGCGTGCGCCCGGCGTCGTGCCCCCGATGGTGTTGGATGAACTGAGTGCAAACACCCCGTGCCTGCCATTCCCCAGGTCCTGGATGCCGCTGGAGTCGGTGCCGATGAAGTTCCCCTCGATCCTGGTGTTGAAGCCCCCGTTGTCGTCGTCACCCAGGCTGATACCATCACGGCCAAAGCGGCTGATGATAAGCCCACGCACCGTGCTACTGTGGGCGTGAACTCGCAGGCCATCTGTATTTGCGCCTGCCAGGCTGCCGTCCAGCAAGATGAGAGGCTGGGCATTGTTGCCGGTAGCCAGTGTGTTGGGGGCGCTCCCCGGCTGGGTATAGCCGTCTATCGTCAGTATGTCGCCTATGATAGGGAGCGGGCTTGCCGGAGTTATGGTATGCACACCGGTGCCCGCTATCGAAAAGCTGATACCGTCCGCACCCCCGTTGCTGTTGGCATCGAGGAGGGCCTGGCGGAGGGAGTCGACACCGCTGTCGTTGGTATTAGCCACCTCGTAGTACACCCTGACGCAGTTGGAGAACTCCGAGGTGCTGCCTGTGGGGTCAGTCATCGTGGCCGTGATGAATTGGCCTCCCAGTCCCGTCAGTGCGCGGTTATGGCTGAGGGTCAGGTTACCGCTCGAGTCGGTGAGCTGCAGGCCTGACTGGAAAAGGAAGGTCTGCCCCTCGCCATTACCTGACGCATCGCAGTAGTCGCTGGCGTAATACCTTACAGTGAACAAAGTGTTTGGGGTGCCGTTGAAAGTGCCCTGGACAACAGTGTGGGAAGAATTGCTGGCGGCGAAAGTGAGCACTGGGAAGTTCTGCAGGTTGTTGGGACCGGCGTCTGCGTCGAGTGCATCGTTGGCAGTCACGCCATTGCTTCCGAGCAGGTCTATTCCCTGGCCGCCGTTGGTGTGAATGGAATTTTGCAAGATTGCATTGCGAACACTATCGTTAACAACGACAGCCACGCCGTCATCGCCGTTAAAGGCGATTACATTGCTCAGCGTGCCCGCGAAGGCGCTGTCGCCAACCGTGTTGCCTGAGGCGCTGGATATGTTGACACCCGTAAGGCTGTTCCCGAGGGCGGTGGTGCCGTCCCTCTTGGTGCCAACCAGGTTACCCTGCACCACATTGCCCAGGTTAGCTCCTGACGTTCCTGAGATGCTGATCCCGTAGGCGCCGTTGCCTGAGATGAGGTTGCGGGCCGCTGCCGTCGAACCCCCCACAGTGTTAGTCATGGAGCTAGAGATACTGATGCCCGAACCGGTGTTACCGAGGTCTGAGGTGCCGAAAGAATCGGTGCCGATGAAGTTCCCCTCTGTCCGGTTGCCGGAGCTTCCTGATAACTGTATCCCGTGCCGCGAAAAACGGTTGATGATAAGGCCCTTCACTGTGCTGTTGCCTGCCGTGATTGACAGACCGTCGGCGTTGGCCCCCGCCGCGCTTCCATTCAGCTCTATTAGGAGCGTGGCGCTGATAGCGCCGGGCGCAACCACTGTATTGGGGATGGAGCCAGGCTGAGTGTACCCATCGATAGTTACGGGGCTGGTAATACCGGGAAGGGCGCTCTGCAGGTTTATGGTCTTGACGGCACCGGGCGTACCACCAATGTTGAAAGCTATGGTGTCCGCGCCCGCGTTGTTATTCGCATCTATAATGGCCTGGCGCAACGTGCCGGCTCCGCTGTCGGCGGTGGAGGTAACGGTAAAGGTTGTGGAGACAGACGGGGCCAGGATGCCGTTCAACGTAGGTGCCTTCAACCTCGAACCGAGGATCCCCTGCCCGCTGTCCACTCGTCCCACCGCGCTGGAGAACCCGCTTGAACTTGATGGGACCAGGGTCCTGGCTGTTGCGTGCTCGCCCAGCAAAAGGAGAGAGGATAGCAGCACCAAAACACCCGCCAGGATGAAAGCGGTATAGCGCCTGCGTCTGTGGTCAAGAGACTCTAATACCTTGTTCGAGACACCGTACTTTGCGTGCGCCCACTTTGCAGACATTGTAAACTCCTCAGCTATTCCGCGGGTCCCGGCTTGTGTGGTCACAAACAAGCTCTGCTGTTCAGAACGAATATATGGCGGAAGCAACCGTTATGAAAGTCCCTAATGTACGGGAACAGGGCAGCCCGGGCCAAGATCACCTCGTCTATAGAGAAAAGGGATTCAGAGGCAACGCACAGAGCAATATGTCATGCAACGCCAAGACTGCCGGCTCTCTTAGTACCCGAAGATTGAGCACGGTAGAGTCGCGTATGCGCGCCCAGGTAAAACCGATCGCACAAGGAGCAGATTCGGTAGCATCAAGTATAACCGACAAGCAGAGCTAATTTCAACAGCTAGATGGAGAAGCGTCTCGCAGGACCACATCAAAACCGGCAGGGGCTTCTGCTCCGGCAAAGGTTCAACCGGAATAGGGAGACGTCCTTAGGACATCCGCCCGAGAAGACGTACACTCCAGAGCCGCAACGTGATTGACGCCATAACTGAGTCCGACGCCAAACAAACAGCCCGTATGATAGCTCGTACGGGCTGTTCTTGTGCCTATTCTTTTGGCTGGGGCGCAAGGATTCGAACCTCAACTTAATATCCAACTCTGGATAGGGAGCCGTCCAGAGGCGTGCACAGGCGTCCATCACGTTGAGGTACCCGGAGAAGCTCTGCTGTTCTTGTCCACTGGGAACAGATATCGTCCACTCTATTAGCTGTCACGAACTGCGAAACGAGTTTGTGAGAGTGGAGAGGTGGTACTTTTACCTTGGACCTGTATGATTCACCCACCAGCCCCACCAGGAGGGACGCCAGAAGTGTCTCCGGTACCTGCTTCCGTAGGAGGGGTCCCAAGCCGCTGTCCACGCTGAGGCTCGGCTGCCTCTAATCGCTTGCGAACTTGCGCTACGTAGGCCGCACGTGCACCTACTTCCCTGTGCTTATACTCTTGTAAAAACGCCAGACCCGCTTCTAACAGCGGAACAGCCTGCGCCAAATGGCCCAACTTGGCGTGCTCGTCACCCAGGTTCCAGCTGGCGACGGCTTCTCCAGCTTGGTCGCCTATCTCCCCGGCAATTTCAAGCTGCTGTTCGTAATAGGGGATGGCTTGCCGCGAGTCCCCCAGATCGACGTAAACGTTTCCCAGATTGCCGAGGGCGACACTTTCTCCATGACGGTCCTTCAATTCGCGGGCAATTTCAAGCTGTTGTTCGTAAAAGGCGATAGCCTGATGGGAGTCATCAAGTGCCGCGTAAGCGTTGCCCAAATAGCCCAAGGCACTACTCTCCAGTTGACGGTCTCCGATTTCCTGGGCGATCTCCAACTGTTGCTCGTGATAGGAGCGGACTTGTTGGAGTTCGCCCATAGCAGCGGAGGCACGCCCCAGGGTGCCGAGGACCTTAGCTTCCCCAAGACGATCCCCGAATTCGCGGGTGACATCTAACAACTGCTCGTGGTAAGTGATAGTCCCGCGAGCATCTCCCAGGGCCATATGGGCGGTCCCCAGGATGCTGAGGGAGTTGCCTTCAGCGGCCCTGTTGCCGAAGTCCCGCGCTATCTTGAGGGCCTCGCTCGCATACTCTATGGCTTCTCGAACATCTCCCTGCAGAAGATGGGCACGGCTCATGTTGTCCAGCGCACTTCCTTCGCTACGGCGGTCCGCAATGTCTCTCGCAATCTGGAGCCATTGCTCGTAGTAACCAATGGCTCGGGCGGTGTCACCTAGGGCCTCATAGGCCACTCCCAGGCTACCTAGGTCCTGGCCTTCAGCGCGGCGGTCTCCTATATTGCGGCTGACCTTCAGGGCGCGCTCATGGTAGGCAATGGCTCGCAGGAAATCTCCCAGGTCGGCGTAAGCGTTCCCAAGGTTTCCGAGGGCGTTACCTTCACCCCGCCGGTCCCCCAGTTCGCTCATGATAAGGAGCGCTCGTTCAGAGTGGGTAATTGCCTGCCAAGGGTCACCCAGTTCTGCGTAGGCCAGGGCGAGGTTCCCATGGGCGTTACCCTGGCCCCTGCGATCTCCCAATTCCTCTGCGATAGCAAGCGCCTGTTGGGAGCAAGTTATAGCCTGTTGAGGGTTTCGCAGGTCTGTATAGACCAGCCCCAGGTTGCCCAAGGCACCGGCTTCGCCGGCCCGATCCCCGATCTCACGTGCAATTACCAGGTGCTGCTCAAAACAGCTACGGGCTTGTTGAGGGTCGCCCATAGCCGTGTACGCCAGGCCGAGGTGGCCTAGTGCCACGCCTTCCCCATGCCGGTTGCGGGCCGCACGAGCAAGCGCAAGGTGCTCCTGGTGATATTTGATAGCCCTATGTATATCGCCCAGCGCCAGGTAGGCGCTTCCCAGACTGCTCAGAAACCCACCCTCTGCCAAATTGCGCCCCAACCGCCGGGCGGCTGCCAGCGCGGCTTCGAGTTGGGAGATTCGCTCCTGCCGTTTGTCGTAGCGAACGTCCCCAATGTACGCAGTTCGGGTGGCATAGATGATCAACAAGTTATCTATGTCCGTATTCGTTCCAGGCGGTTGTGCAAGGAGCCAAGCCCAACCCATGTCTATCTGAGCGCGCTCCCCATCAAACTGCGCCAGTCCCGCGCGTTGTTCCGCGCCGCCCGCGCGGTATTGAACGTCCGCCTGAGCCACCACCTCAGCATAATGCATCGCGACGCGACGGCCCGCCTCATAAGCACTCGGCATAGGGTGACACCTCCTCAGGCCTGGGAGACCTACCCGACAATTGCTGTGACGTTCCTGCTAGGGTGTGCATACCGGTGCTGAGTCGGGTGGTAAGATGGGTGCTAACCATAGCAAGCCCATCATGTGATTTCCGATACATCTACTTAAGGAGTTAGCAACGTGCGTGCGTGCGTAACGAGCAGCGCATGCAACCAGAAGCGCCCGGTACTAAGGGGTTCAAGCAGTCCGCGATTCACTAGTACGCGGATCGTTGGCTTAGGATCGGCAACCTGCCAAACGCTGCGGAGAGCGGCCTCATCAAACGTCGCGGGTTTTGGCGCGAGCGCGCCCAGATAGGCAAAAGAGTCTCGGGTTGCAGGGTCCAGCAGGTCGGTGCTCTTCTGCAACAGAGCGGCCACAGTTGGGAGAGTCTCCTTACTTATCTCCGCACGATCCGCCGGTGCCTGGGCCTCCAACAGACGTGCCCCCTCACGAATCTCTTCCAGCAAGGTGGCAACGCTGAACCCCAGTTTGGCCTCACTTTGCAGCAAACGTCCCGCAACCTGGATCGCCAGAGGCAGTCCTTCGAGGTCTCGCACTAAGGATTTACTTGCATCGATATCTGTGGCAACGACACGAGGGGCCAAAACCCGTAGCAGATCCAATGCTGCTGTTTCGTTTAGAACGTCCAGCAAATAAATGTCATCGGGCGTGGGTGCAATTGCCTCGGCGACCACCGGCAGCCGTGTCGTGAGAAGCAAGGCGCAATCCCGACCCCCAACCTGAAAGGACACCGCATGCGCTGCTTCCCAGACATCATCAACAATAAGCAGCCGCCGCTGGTTGCGTAACAGGCCTGCCAACCGGACCGAGGCTTCTTCAATGGTGCTAGCGCTCTCCAACTCGGGGTGGCCCAATGCCCGGCCCCAGGCAGCTAGCTCGGCAAAGATAGCGGGCTGCTGGCCGAGGGAAGCCCACAGAACGCCGTCCGGGAACATCCGTGCAATGTCCAGATCGTGGGCCAGTGCAGCCGCGAGACTGGTCTTTCCAACTCCAGGCCACCCCCGCACCGTGGTTAGGACGTGGAGCGGCCCTGGCGCACTGGTGGCTACACTGATCCCCAGTCGGGCTTTCAACTCGCGCAGATCTTCATCTCGGCCAAGGAGTAGTGCGGGGATCGCGGGTGCGCTCCCCGGTGCTATAGCAACGGGGGGTACGGAAAGAGTTACATCTGCCCGCAATATCTGGTTGCCGTAGTCACCATGTACTTGTAGAAATACCGGCGGGAAGTCCCCAGATTGCTCCGACCGATTCTCCCTACGTGATGGGGCTCGGCGTGCCGTATGGATAGAGGCGTCAGAGTGTTTACTCTCGTACTTGTCTGCTACGCGGCAGAGGTGCTCCCAATCGGAAAAGGTTACCTGGGCCTTATAAGCGTCCTTAAACTCACTCACCAACTTTCGAATTTGAGTGAGGAAGAACTGCTGTTGGGCCGTTCGCTCCGTTGCGTGGCCGGTAGGCGGATCGCTTTGGTCCAGCAGTAATCGAGCCAGACTCGCCAGGTAGCCGAGGGGAGGCGTAATCCGCCCACGCTCATAGTTGCTGACCGTGCTAAGAGTAACACCATAATGCTTAGCAGCAGCATCCCTGGTCTCAAATAGAGCGCGTCGTAACTTTATAGCCAGGTCTGCTGGCTCCTCGCCTTCAGCAAATTCCAGAAGCTCCCACTTGTCGGGCATCCGTACACCTCATTCAGCCTCGCCGGATCGCTCGTTGCCCGTGTGATCGCTGACTACTCCTTGCGCAAGGTTGCGCAAGGTTTCAGCACCCAGTAGTAGGATAGCAGTGCATGCAGGTGAATGGAGATCAGACGTACAGGAGTTGATCCGAGGTCCCACGAACTTTCACCACCTGCAAGCAACCTGAACCCGTCTCAAGTAGTCATTGTGGATCATTCACTCCGGAATGCGCTGAGCTGCAGATCATGCAGACCGGAATGCACTGAGCCGCAAATCTAGCTACCGCACACGGGGCAGGCGGCCAGCAGGCTATTAACATCACACCCTGTTCACCTTAACTTGACACTAAGTGTATCACAGACACTTGTCGGTATCTCGGTGCGCAAGATATGGGCGACAGGTCAGTACAGGGCAACAACACCCTTAAGCTGTTCGAAACAAAGGAGAAACATCGTGAAAGTAGACCTTACACAACTCAAAGAGACGCCTCGTGGCGCGGGCAACGCGCTATGGACCGGTGCGCCGGAACGTACTGCGGCGACTAACATGGACCAATACCTCTGTGGCTGCCTCAATAGCTATGGGGTGCCCCAGATCTGGTCGGGCCGCAGCCCAGAGCATGCAATAGCGTACGGCCATGGTAGTGCCACGTTCGCGATGCTTGGCCGTTAGGTTTAGATGCCGCCTGGATGTAGTGGAGCACCCATCCGCTGCGCTACCCAGGCGGCAGCAATAGAATGAGTCGGGTTCTGCTGGGACTTGCGTGCTCAGCAGAACCCCTCGAAAAAGGATGGTGCTATGAGTAACAATCAACAAATCAATGAGGTTCTCGATCTCACCTACTCTTCGGTCCCCGATCTTGAGGTTATCCCCATCGAAGAGGGGAAATGGCTTTGCCACTCTGCTACCGGCAGCGTTCGGATCGCGGGGCCATCCGCCCAGCCGATGGTGGAGGAGATCATGCCATTATTGAAGAACGGGTGTTTGTGGTCGACTCTACTGGCGCAGTTCCCCGGTCTGGAACCGGCCGAGTTGCGGCAGACGCTGAATGGCCTGGTGGCCAGTGGAGTCCTCAGGTGCACCGCTGGCTCGCCTCCCGACCCGGCGCCGACTCTGGCGCCTCTCCTGGCTCTCCTTGGGGGTCTCGATGTGCCAGCCGACGTTGCCGCATCCCGTCTCGCAAACGCCCGAATCGTCATCATTGGACTGGAAGGGATAGGGGCCCATCTTGCCCTGCTGCTCGCGCGGTATGGCTTGCGGCGCTTCGTTCTAGTCGATCCCTATCCGTGCCAGCCCGGCAACCTGCCGTTGCTGCCAACCGGAGGACTGGAGGCGCTCGGCCAACCTCGGCAAACATTGGTCGCCCAGGCCCTGCACGATACAAGCCCTGGCGGGAAGGACCTGGATATTACTCTCGGTCCGCCGAACCTTTCTCCAGAATATGTGGAGCAGGTGGTCGCCGGTTGCGATTGCGTGGTCAGTTGTTTCGAACGTGGCTTTTCATCGGTCCATCACTGGGTAAATCGTGCCAGTCTGCGAGCTGGGGTACCTGCTGTGTATGCTGAAGCGCTGGGCCACCAGGGCTGGGCAGGGCCACTTGTCCTTCCCTACCGGACGTCCTGTTATACGTGCTACCGGATGCGCGCTGTAGCTTGCGCCCCCGACATTACGGCTGCCCTAGCGTATGAGCAGCATACGGATGGGCAAAAACTGCCTCGATTGCACGCCCGCCCTGTCCTTCCCAGCCTGTTGCCTCAACTCGCCGGTCTGCTTGCTACGTCGGTCTTGCAAGTGGTACTGGGCCTTGACCCGCCAGCCCTTGCTGGACGGGTAATGGAGTGTCAGGCACTCACGCTTGTGGCAACGGTACATCCGGTGTTACAACAGCCCGACTGTCCGGATTGTAGAGGTAGCGGCCCAAGAGGCCCTGCTCACCCCAACCTGGCAGAGTTACTGGCGGGAGGCGATTCAGCCGTCAACGCGCTAGAGATTGCTCCTGAATTGATAAGTCCCGAAACAGGTATCATCCGGGAAGTCAGTTGGTACGAAAAGGATGTGGCGGAACCGCATTTACCGTATATCTGCCGGGTGACGTTTGCGAACCACCATTTTAGATTTGAGATTCCTGCGGAGCATCTGACCAGCGGGGGGAAGGGGCTTACTCGGGACGTTGCGCTTGCAAGTGGGCTGGGAGAGGCTATAGAGCGGTACGCAGCCGACTGGGTGGATCCAGAGGTCATTATTTATGCCCGGCGTGCTGACCTCGATGGCCCCAGCATGAACCCTGTAGATCTCGTGCTCTACGCTCCTGAGCAGTACGCAACGGTGCCTTATCACCCATACGAGGAAAGCAGCATCCTGGGCTGGGTCCGCGGGCGCTCGCTCGTGACCGGAGAGTCTGTGTATATGCCAGCGCTGGCGGTTTTCCTGGGCTACCAGGTCCAGCGTCCCGAGGAGCACCTGTTTCTGGTCACCTCCAATGGCGTCGCCGCCGGGGGTAGCCTCGTTCGTGCCATCCTGGCAGGCACATATGAGGTAATCGAACGGGATGCCTTGATGATTACCTGGTTCGCCACCCTACCCGCCCGGCGCGTGGATCCGTCCACCCACCCGGATACCGAGGTTCGCGCCTTATGCCGCGCTTACCAACGGCGAGGGGTAGAAATAGGCCTGTGGCGGCTCCCTACCGATCAGCCTTGCGCCGTCTTCCTCGCCCTGGGGCTGCACCACGGATCCAAATCGGAGCCTGCGGTAATCGCGGGTGCTGGCGCCGACCTGGCGCCGGCAGCGGCCGCGCGCAAAGCCATCCTGGAGGTGGGCCAGATCCGGCCATCATACCGGCGGAGCCTACGCCGTCCCGACGTTCGCGAACTCATGGAGGCCCTCGTCAAAAATCCGCAAAGTGTCACCACAATGCACGACCATGGGCTGCTGTATTGTAGTCCTGACATGCGCCACGCCCTCGGTTTTCTGCTGGACCAAGAGCCTGACGTGCAGGAGTGGGGGCCACTTACCGCCGGTGATCCCACTATGCAGTTGGAGCAATTGGTGAACCATTTCCGCACGACGCAGAGAGAGTTGCTCTATTATAACCTGACCCCGCCCGATCTTGCCCGGTTGGGGCTAGCAGCCGCACGGGTCATCATACCTGGTTTTCAGCCGGTTACCTTCGGTGCCGAAGAGCCGCGTCGGGGTGGAGCACGCCTCTATGAACTGCCACACCAACTCGGTCTAGCCGCGTCCCCGCTGATGCCGGAAGATCTAAATCCCTACCCTCACCCATTTGACTAACCAGGAGGTACCATGTTTCGCGAAATGTTTCCTATTGCGTGGGCCTTCCACCGCAATACCTCAATTCCACCCTATCGACTAGGCGGTCCGGGCGGGCTGTTCCCTAAGGAGCCGGTCCCGCCGTTCAAGGAATACAGCACAGCCGAACTGGTACCGTTGCCCAGCCCCGGCGAACTGAAGACCTCCCTCGGCGCGGCGATACAGGAACGGCTTTCCTGCCGCCAGTTCGAGGATCACCCTCTGCCTCTCACCACTCTCGCCACCCTGCTCCACGCCAGCTATGGGATCCAAGATCAAGTCCTCTTGGATGAGCACGAAGTGCTCAGCCGCCCGGTGCCCTCCGGCGGTGGTCTGTACCCGCTGGAAGTCTATGTCCTCGTCCGCAAGGTTCAAGGTCTCGATCCAGGAATCTACCACTATGCGGTCATAGATCACACGCTGGAGAGGCTCGATTTGGCACCTGTGCCGGCGCCACGGCTGACCGAGTTATTCTTGGGGCAGTCTTATCCAGAGGATGCGGCGCTTGTAGTGGTGATAACAGCGGTCCTGGGGCGTTCGCTAAAAAAGTATGCCGACAGAGGGTACCGCTTGGTGCTACTGGAAGCCGGTCATCTTGTCCAGAACCTGAACCTTGTAGCCACAGCCCTTGGCTGGGGAAGTGTGAACCTGGGCGGCTTTTTGGACGATGAGTTGGGCGCGGTTCTCGACCTGGATCGCGAGGTGGAGGTACCAGTCTATGCGACTGCGGTCGGCAAACCTCGAGGGACGAGCGCTGATGTCCTACGGCAAGCCTGAGGCCGGGCCTTGATGCTGTACTCGCCGCGGAGAAGTGCAGTGTTGTTATGGGGAATGCTGGTTAGGCACTCTGCGAAAGATGCCTAACCAGCATTCCCGGTCTGAGATAGGGCACAAAGACCAACGTTGTGTTAACTGCGCTCTACAATCACGGCGGTACTAGGAGAGAGCAAATAACGTCGTATCTGCGGGAGTCAATCGGGGCAGGTAGATGGCGAGCCGACAAAATGAGCTGGGTATCTCAGCGGCTGCGCAAGTGGTCCAACTTCACAAGAAGAAGAGCACTCAGACTCCTATTGGCCTTAATGCTCTTCCTTCGTCAGCTGTGATATGTGCGCCTCCCAGCTAAATCGTAGCGAGGCCACATTAGGATCTTGGAACTCCCATCCTCGTTACCTAGTGATTACCTATCGCTCCCGCCGCGCTGGCTACGCTCTGCTGAGGAGTCGCCGGGCCTGCATGCGTCCGCAGGGTGCTTTTGGGATTGGAAGGTAGGTTTCCGGCGCTTGGCAAGTTGCTCACCTTTAGTCATCCATCGGCAGTTCTCAGGCGTGTAATCCCCATCAGGGTCTCTTCTGCCCAAGCCGTATTCCGGCCCCGGCCTGGGTCGCATGTCCTCTAGGAACGCCTGGAAGCTCTCTCTCCAGCGCTCGCATACCTTGATACCCCTGCCTCCATAGTAGGCGTAACCACCCGCTGTGGGTGTGCAGCAGCGCCGCTTCATTGACATCCACGCTGTATGCTCCGGCAAATTGGCAGTAGGCACACCGTACTTGTATGTCTCTGGGCGGCGTCTCGTGGTTCTGAGCTTGCGAGCGGCAGCATTGGCCTCGCGCTTAGCCTTCCTTCTTCGTTCCTCATAAACCTGGCCTTTAGGTGACCTACGCCACGCTGTCACTACTCTATTGAAGCGTTCCTTCTGTTCCGCCGACATGTTGGACCGCCTGCACTTGTTGTATTCTGCCAGGCATCGCTTGCACCTATGGTCTAGGCCGTCGCGGCTCCGTGCGTTACGGTGGAACTCTACCCGTGACTTGGGCACGCCGCACCTACTGCAGACTTTCATTTCTTGTAGAGAGGGACTGAGTCCATTAGGTTGTTCGTCCATGGGCACATCAACTTAGGCTGCCTGGTACTCCAGGGGCCTCATCAGGTCTCCTTTACTTGCGATGCTTCCGGTGCTGTTGCTGTTGGCGAATCGTAAGGCGGGAGCAACAAACACAAAAGCCGCCCAGTTGTGGCGCTGGCGGCTCTCATGCGTAAGGAATAAAGGAGGGTTTGACTTCCCTTCCGACTTGATTGTAGCACACTCTATCCACACCCGGGTGCCAAAAGTGGCAATTGGGGTAGGAGTCGTGGTAGCGGTATGGCTGGCATAGAAGGGCCGTAAGGGTAGTGCCGAATGTATTTCTAGTGGGCACACAACTGGCATGACAGACTGCGAGACTTAGGGTGAGGTACTAATCCTGAAAAGATGCTACATCACGAAAGAAGCGCCCGGTTCTTAACCTGAGTGACCTGCCCCAGTTGCATAGCCAGCAATAATTAACATAGCAGCGTCCCCGTGTACACCTTGGTGCTGGTCACCGTAACCTCGGGATCCACGGGCACGTGGATAGGGTGCTCCACAATGCGGCCGGCTTGGCTGCCCACCACATTTACTGATCTGATTGCGGTACCGAATCTGCGTTGATTACGACCTATACCGGGGTCCAATGGAACCGTCATAATCCGGCCCCGTGCGCTTCAATCCATGGCCAACGAGCCCTACTTAGGCAAAGCTTCTTTGGACGGTGCTACGCGCTAGGGCTGCCCTTCCGAAGCTGGTTTATCTTGACCCTACCTGAGACTGCGACATGTAGACTATCTTCGCCGTCTGGCCGCGTGTGATGCTCACGGCGGGTCTGAAGTAGGGCAAATTCTGGGGCCCCACGCACGGTTCCTCCGCCCGGCTGCCGCACGCGTAGCCACTGATGATCCCACGCTCGGACATGCGCGCTGTGTGCTCGAAGAAGGCGTGGTTCGCGGGCACGTCCTCGAAGTGCTGCTCGCCTACCCCTTCGGTGAAGTTGAAGGCCAACCCTGCGATCTTGGAGAGTTGCCCCCGGCTGACTGGTAGCCCCGGCCTGAAGTACGGCAGGTTGTCCGGTGCCATGCACGGCTCGTCGGGTAGCTGGCCGCAAGGGTAGCCGCCGATGTTGCTTCGGTCCGAGAGCCTAGAGATCGGCTCGTAGAAGTTGCTACCCTCCGCCACGTCCTGGAACTTGCGGCCCTCTACCGGCTCCGTGTACCCGGCGGCCATGGCCACTATCTTGGCTGTTTGGCCCCGCGTGACGTCGCTGTAGGGCCCGAAGCAGGGCACGTGGTTCGCAGCGGGGCAGGGCGGGGACGAGTTGTATCCTGAGATGACGTTTTGCTCGCTGAGGCTCAGCACCGGCTCATAGAAGTAATCACCGGGACACACGTCCCTGTAGCGCTCACCGGGGCACCTAGGTGGTTCGGGGGTGGGTGTGGTGCAGGCGGGCTGGGAGAAGGTGAGCTTCAGCCCGAAACTCAGGCTGTTCTGCGTGTAGCAGGAGAACTGGCTAGCCTGCTCGCTGTTGCGCTGCACTCCTACCGTGGTGGTCTCACCGCCGCCTTCCACCGTGCCGTAGAGAACCTCAAAATCAGATCTGTTTTCGAAGAACTTGATCTCGAAGTTGACGCGGCCGGCACAGGTGCCGAGGTCGTATATGCACGCTCGCCACTCGATATTGAACACCCTGGTAGGAGCACTGCCAGTTACAGAGGTCAATATGCCAAGGTCGGCGCCTGCTGCGGTGCGCATGTCGAGATCGTCCCAGTGGGGGAAGATTGTGTACTCGTAGGCACTGGTAGGCAAGCACTCATTAAGCATGAAGTCGGTGTCGTTCTGGAGGCTTAGGAAGCCGTTAGACGAGACGTAGGCCTGGGTGAAGGTGCGGTCGTAGAGGCGGAGGGGGAAGGGGAAATAGAGTAGGCGGTTGCAGTCATCACACTGAGAACCAGGTATCAGGGTGGTGGCTGGCTCCAGAGTGTCCGTGGACGCTGTTATGACGTAGTCACTCAACTCCCCGCACGCAGGACCAGTCCCCTGGGAGACAGGCTTTAGTGCCGGGGGCGTTCTGGGTGCGCCCTTGGCAGAGTCGTTATATAGAACTTTCGCGCTTACCATTCGCGGTTGGGTCTCTACTCCAGCGTTAGCAGGGAGTATCTGTAGCAGGCATAGCGTGAGTGCAGCAATCGCAGAGATATACGTGTAAGTGCGCTTGGCAGAGGTCCTGTGCATTACGAATTGGCGTTCATCTGTTGAGAACGGTGGTTCGCTACCGTTCGACTAGTGCTGCAAGGCCGTCTCGAAAGGGCCTTTCGGAACCAAAACTAACTTCTGTGCGAAGGCATCTGGTATTGGTCATTGTATGGCGGTCTGCCCAGCACCAAACTGAAGCAGAACCGAATCGGAGTAGCAACTGGTCCTAAACTTCTACCAACCACCGCTCTATGTTGTCGACGATCCTCTTGCCTGCTTTGCCGTCCCACAGTTCAGGAACGGATCCAATATTCTTCAACGGCTCTCGGCTTGCTATCACGATCTGTTCGTGCATCGGTGGCACTAGGCGGTTGGTGCCTTCAGTGATAGTAATTGGGCGTTCCGTGTTGTGGCGAACTGTTACGCAAGGCACTCTCAACGCTGTAGTCTCTTCTTGTACACCACCGGAGTCAGTTATCACCACTCTCGCTTTGGCCAACAGGCCCAAGAACTCGATATATCCTAGCGGCTCAACGAGCCGCACTCCCAGCAAGTTATTCCAGAGCCCACCGGACTGGGCCAACGTACGCGGATGGATGGGGAAAATGAGCGGTAACTCAGATCCAATTGTATTTAAGGCTTCCACCAGCTCCAGCGCAACGTGATGGTCATCGACGTTTGACGGCCTATGTAACGTTACAACCCCATAATTACTAGGTTGTAGATCATAGCTCCGCCATGGCTGCCTAGCTAGGGCCTTTGGTAGATGAGTATGTACCGAGTCAATCATAGAATTGCCGACGAAATAGATCTTCTCGGAAGCAATACCTTCGCGGCGTAGGTTCTCTTTCCCGCTAGGTTCGGTAGTGAACAGCAACTCAGATAAGTGATCAGTCAACACCCTGTTCGTCTCTTCTGGCATCGACCGATCGTATGAGCGCAATCCTGCCTCGACATGCGCCACGTGAATGTTCAACTTCGCGGCTGCGAGGGCACACGCCAGGGTAGAGTTCACATCTCCTGCCACAACTACTAATCGGGGAGAATACTCTAGGCATATTGTCTCAAAAGACGTCAATATACGGGCCGTCTGTTGAGCGTGCGAGCCTGATCCGACTCCTAGGTAAACGTCAGGCTCGGGCATCTCTAGCTCATCGAAGAAGACGGCAGACATCTGCTTATCGTAGTGCTGGCCGGTATGAACGAAGACCTGTCTCATACCACGTCGTCTTGCTTCGAGTATAACCGGTGCCATCTTCATGAAGTTCGGGCGCGCCCCGACCACGGTACAGATCATCTCTTTAGATTGCTTGTCAAGTACTCGCTGAACGCAGCAACTATCTTTGCACGGTCGAAACAGCTCTCTGCTGCACGCCGCCCATTTCGACCCAGTTCATGTCGGAGGTGAGGATCCTTATGCAAAGTACACAGTGCACGGATGAGACCAGTAATATCCTCAGGTTCAACTACTATTCCGGCGTTGTGTTCAAGCACTATCTCTGCTGCCTCGCCAGCTGCGACCAATACAACTGGTCGCTCAGCTGCCATAGCCTCATAGAGTTTCGATGGCACAGCACCTGGAATAAAAGTCTTAAGCGGAACTAATACGATATCTGCTTCTGCAAGTTGCTTGGGCACTTCACTTACGGGTATCGGGTCTAGAAAGCTCACATTATGAAGTTCAAGCTCACGTGCTTTATTGAGAAGGGCCGCCTTCTCGGGACCGTCACCAATCAGTAAGAAACGGATCCTGATCTTATGCTGTAACTGCCTGGCCGCATCCAGTACCTGGCTGAGACCCTGTGCCAGGCCGTGTAGCCCTGCATATAGGACGATGAGACCTCTGTCTGCAGCTAACTCTGCATGCACACCAAGATGCCGACCCGTCTGAAAACGAGTCGTATCAACACCGTTGGAGAGATGGTAAGTGCTCAATTCGGGGAAGCGTGCCTCGATACTTGCCAGGATGCTACGGGCCTGTCCAGTCACCAACCAAGCCTCGCGATAGCAGAAAGCCTCGAGTGCAGCACTCAACTTATATGCTATTCCTCCCCGACGAAGCACACCCAGGCGGACGGCACTCTCCGGCCAAAGATCAGATACGTTGAAAATCATACGGGCCTTTTTGAGCCTGCTCAACCAGAATCCACTCAATCCCAGGAACAAAGGTGGGCTCTCGACCATCAGGTAGTCCGATCTTGGTAGCAATACACTCCCTAACACAGCCGATGACAAGACGAAGGAGAAGTAATTTGCGAGACGATGCAGATAATCAGCCTTCTGTGAAGGATAAATGAACGTCCTAATCACCTGCACGCGGGCCCGCCGCTCTCGTCGCCATAGGCCACCATATTGAGCATGGATCTGCCCCGTCGGGTAGTTTGGCATAGCGGTCAGAACGGTGACACGGAACCCAAGTGTGCTGAGACCTTGAGCAAGTTCTGATAGCCGATTCTGAGGTGCCCCAATTTCGGGCGGATAATATTGTGTCAGAATCGCCAAGTGGGGTTTGCGCCGCTTTGATTGGCGGTGACGTAGTCGAATCATGTCTGAGAAGCTGACAAGAGGACAACAAGCAAGCCGGCTTGCTTACGAGGCACGCCCTCACAACAGATGTTCATCACCATCTGTGCGTGATTCACGTTTCTATGGTGTCGTGAAGATAGTTTTGGATGATCACCGCGCTCAGATTACGCTTGACGAAGGCTTCTTCATTGCTGATGGCTATCGCAGTGAAGAGTCGGCAACTGGTCGTACCTACAGCGAACCGCTTAAGAACTTACGCAAGAGCAGTCTTAGGAGTGCAGTTCCAGTCGGGTATGAATAGTAACAGTCTCTTGCGCCTGTACGCTGAATACGTTTTGCCTCACCAAGTTCGAGCTGTTGCAGAAATTCCTTCACATGGGGAAGACTATCGAGTACTGCTTTATGCCCTATGTAGCTGTGCCAGTGTTTACGCATATCAATGCCTTCTGCAGTACCTTGTACATAAATATCGCCGGCATCTAGCTTCGCGTTCATCTTTAGCAAAGTGTATCCTAAACGTTCGTAATCTCGATTGAGTAGCGCCCAGAATGGCGAATATACGCCTCTATATTCAGGAGTTATTCCTTCATGCCAGAGGAACGCACCGTGCTTCGGGGCGTTAATTATATTGCCGGGCAGATAGACATCTATGCACATACTAAAGATCACATCCAGGTTCGAAGATTGTATAGCTTCAAGTACTTCAGTTGACTTGATATCAGTTATATATAGCTGTCGTATTTCTGAAAGCGCTTTCCTGGGTACGCATTGTACAGAGTTGATAACCTGTTTTACGTTACTCGTTTCACCATTGATCAAGAAGCACCGGTAAAGGACATAGTAAAGAAATTCATTGAGAGTGCGTATCAAACCGTTCGACTTGATACGCTTTCGAAAGCGGGAAATCACGCGATTACGCCTGTTTTTTGCACCTCCGCCACTGTAGGACCAGGAAAGCTTATTGGTCCACATGATAAGCTCAAGATCCGTATGCTGGCTTAACCAATCGCAAATCAACCTATCATAGGTGTTCTCTGTACCAATAAATGCTGATCTAAGCATTCCAGTAGCTACTTTTCCGCAAATGGGCGAGGATCAAGGCAGTTCAGACCTTGGTACGTTACAAATTACCGCACGAAACTTACCGTTCGCTGTTCTCGGCACTTCCGATACTTCCTGAAGAAGGACCTCAACTTGGCCCATCCTTTCTTGTAGCCGCTCTGTAATTGACATTGCAGATTCAGCTGTGAAGCCCTGTGCTGGCACGTAGCGCACTACGATTCTACTTAGAGTCTCTTGAACAATTTGAGCCTCGCGAACGGGCAAGTTTGCTTTGAATATGGGGTCAAGACGCCCTATACGGCGTCCGTCGAGTGTATATAGTACGTCATCAATCCGGCCTTCCACTTTAGCCATCTGGGGCAAAGTTCGCCCGCATGAACAGGTTACGTCACAGTCCACCAGCGCGCCACGATCTCCAACTCGATATCGAATAAGAGGCATATCACTGTTAAGCAAACCAGTACAGATGAGGTCGCCGAGGCCACCGGGCTGTGTAGGCACACCATCTTCAAGAGTCTCTATCCACCCAACCTCTGGCCAATAGTGCAAAGCACCTGCTTCACATTCGCCGGCTGCCGCAACTGCCTCTGACATTCCGTACGTCTCACGTACAGGACAAGCGAACGCCTTGGAAATCGTTTCGCGTTGGTACTCGAATAAGGGCTCGGCATTGGTGACTACCACTTCTAGTTTCACTCTGCTATCGCACAGTTGCAAAGCTTCCTGAGCGAGAGCAAAGACTGACGACGAATAAGCCCAAATGTACCGGATGCGGTAGCGAATTAGTGCGTCGAGGTAGTGAGGGATGAGAGATGGTGAAAGGTGGTAGGAAGACATGTACAATTGGTTAAGCGCAGCGTTCCAGACCCAGAATGGTGGTACTATCTGACTCACTGGAGTGACCAGTTGCCCACCCAATATAGTCCATCGGTCATGTCTGGACACACCATACCACTGTCGCCAGCGTGCTTCAAAGAGAGCATACCACTCACGAACCATCTTGCGGCTCCACCATAAGTCTAGAGACTTGCCCGTTGTACCGCTCGTGTGCTCATGGTACATGTGCTTTATATCGCAATCGTCTGCCACGAATGAGCGAGGCACCGTTCTTAAGGCTTCTTTTTCGAGAACGGGCCAATTCTCTAAGTACTCCCATGAAGCAAGGTCGCCCCTACGACGCCGTGCTTTCCACTGTTCACGATAATATGGGACCTTGCTCGCAGCACGGTGTAGTACTCTCGCCAATCGTTCCTCACGCCAAGCCTTCCACGTCTCTGGACTCCAATGCTCCCGCTCGATAGCAGCAGCCACTAGACTGTCCGTCGTTGGCCCGTATCGCCACGATCGCAGGTAAGCTCCTCGCATGGTAGCTGCAACCGAGCGCATATGTGTGGGCATCCTGTGATAGAGCTTCAGCAGCACCTGGCTCACTCCAAGTGCTCCGCTATGACGCTTTTGAAAAGGGCTTCCCACATAGGTAGGATGGTAGACCAGTCGAATTGCTCTGCCTTCCTACGAGCGTTGCTGGACAACCGTTCTGCCAGTCCTGGCTCCGTCAGAATGCGATGGACCGCGACAGCCATTTCAGCTGGATCGTCTGGTGGTACCAGCAATGCATCTTGTTCATGCTTAAGCAAATAAGGAATACCACCCACATTGGTGCTCACCACGCATAGACCGCAGGCGATTGCCTCCATTACACTAACAGGAGTGTTGTCTACATTAGTGGTATTCAAGAAGATATCGCCCTTGTTCAACCAAGTAGGTACGGCAACCTTCGACACGCCACCAGGAAATGCTATACGTCCTTTCATGCCCAGCGCAGTGGCGACCTGCTGTGTTTGTTGCAGACTAGCATCGCCCTTGTCGGGCCCCACCATGGTCAAATGCACATCCGGGTAATCTCTTGTTAGTAGGGCTACGACGTTCGGAGCCATGCAAGGATTATAGATCTTGTGGAAGGCACGCAGCCACACAAGCTTTGGCTCTGGTTTATCTCGAAGTCGAAAGGGGTAGGCACTGAGATCTAATGGATTAGGCAGTAGATATAAGTTCGTGCAATAGTCACGCATCTGCTCAAGCAGGTAAGTAGAAGGCGCAACGACAACACCACCCGAGGTCAACAACCGCCTAACGCGCCCCGGCCACCGACGCGCAAAGGCAGGCAAATTACCTCCTCTCAGTGAGAGTATGTAAGGCTTTCGCAGCCACCGTAATGTCGAGCATACAACCTCCACCCAGATAAATGCGGGACCACTATAAACATCCAGCTGCGCAACGCTATAGAGGTGTCTCTGCGCCAACGTTGTAGCAACCATGTCTAGCAGCCGTTGTAAGCGATCCGCCTTGTAGGACGTAGTGAGTACAGTCCACCCAGCTTGGCGCATTTTGAGGGCAAGCTCTTCACACACACTCCTGGAGCCGCCAACATCTGAGAGGAAGTTACCGACAAGTAGGACCGAAGGTTTCTTGGCAACACTTGACATAGTCAGACCAGCGCAGTGGCGAGGCCAGCACTAGTCTGTGCGTGGTTAACCCCATCATCTGCAGGCAAATACCCAAATGTCAGTCCAAATATCAGGGCAGGAGCAACTAGACGCATAGCTGAATTAAGCATAAACAGCATCGTCCAAACTACCATTGCAGCTACGAAACCCTTTTGGGCTGTGCCTTGTGCCCGTCTATAATTCTGATAAGACATAACCAGTAGCAGTAAGAAAGCAATTAAGCCAAAGAAACCATGTTCAGCAAGGAGACGCGTTACCTCGGTGTGGGCAGCGACCGGATCAAGGAAGAGAGCACGCGCCTCCTTTGCCATGCCCGGTCCAACCCCAAACAAGGGATTATGCATCCATACCTGTAGATCAGCTTCAGCTATCTCTTGCCTATGGGTTAGTCCAGTATCTTGGAAGCGGGTCAAAATCGCGCCACCGGTAAACTCCTGTAGGTTTGGCAGTATGAAATTATCAACCAAAAGGAAGAGTGCGACGAGTGAGAGTCCAACTCTGACCAGTGCTGCCCGGTCCCTGATGGAAAATAGGAGTAGCACTGCCGCCGCTGCGCCAGCGTTGTACAGTCCCGAGCGTGAGAACGTGAGTGCGCTAAGGGTGCCGAACACTAGCACTGCAGCGAACATAAGAGCCTGCAGGAACCGGCTTACTTTACCCTGCCTTATAAACACGAACGCAAGAAGAGCACCCAAACCAAGCGCGTTAGATACCTGGTTTGGGCCGAAACCCCCACTTGTCACGAAGTTGGATTCGTCCGACCAACGGATACTTACGGCAGTAAAGGTACTATACAGAGCTATTGTGGCTATGCCCACAATGGGCCCAATTGCCACAAGGAACAGCCGTTGTAACTGCTCTGTAGATAGCCGCACTTGTGAGAAGAACCACGCGCATACCATCAACGCCAGCGGTCCTGAGAGGTTAAAGCTCACCTGATCTCTGGCATCGTCAAGTCCAAGCTCTGAAAGAGTAAGGATGCCTGAAGGAAGCATGACTAGGAAATACACAAGGGGTAGTTTCGTACCTTTCAACCCGTGGAGGCGCACTATCCCTATCGCAAACGTTGCGATTGTAGCATACTTGCCAAACTCCCAGATGACGCCGGCATCGACCATGCGCCATAATACTTCCGCGCCGGTTATATACGCGCCCACAAGAGCAACCTTGACGACGTCACGCCCTAATAACGCGTACCACAAGCCAGCCCCGAGGGTTAAAAGGGCATGAAGAGTACCTACCTCCCGCACCTGGTTCATCAGCAATGCGAGAGGCACATGTGCCGAGAAGAACACAAGCAAGCCAATGCTGCTACTGTGGGACAGATCACGTGCGGAGTGCCGTGAATATGCGTTGCTGCCGACAATGTTCACGGCCTATTTCCTGTAAGCACCGTGTCGTACACGCAACATACCTGGCTTATTACCCGGCCTGCGCTGTACCTGGTCTGAACATGACTCCTGAACCTCCCGCCGTACTGCTTGCGCAATTCTGCAGACATGAGCAAGCGCAGCAGCGCATCGGCTAACGCATCTGGTGAACTGGGTGGCACCAGTATACCTGTCCTACCTGAGTCCAGTACCTCCCTACATTGTCCTACCTCAGTGGCCACTGACGCCAATCCTGCCATACCGTACTCTATCAGTGCCAGGGGGAGCCCTTCGGAGATTGAACTCAGAACTCCGATGTCGCACTTTTCTAATATCGCAAAAACGTCAGATTGTTCTCCCATCAACGTGATATTTCGAGCCAGATCATGTTGTACTATCTCCTGCTCAACACGCTCCACATAACTTTTAACGCTGGTCGCGCCCACGAGCAGAAGATGCACATCTGGTACTTGCTCTCTAACCTTAGCAAGGGCATTAATGAGAGTAAGATGATCTTTCTGCGGGCGGAGGTTAGCCACACATACAATCCGCGTTCCGGGCTGTCCAAGCACAACAGTT
>DASVQO010000046.1:0-12587 GCA_036389075.1 Chloroflexia bacterium
CAGCATTCGAGGAGGAATACACTCTAAGGCAACTCGTGCTCCACACTGCAGCAGGTCGCCCTCCGGGGAGTCTGAAAAGCAACTCACTGGTGTTGGAGTGCGGGGTTTCATCCCAAAGGCTTCTCTAATTCTGAGCATCACAGGGGCTGCCAACAACATACCTGATACCTGCCAGGCTGCTATCTAGGCCGCCCGGTTTACGCCATTGTGATAGGGAACGGAGAATAGTCTATGACTGAGGCAACGAGTATAGAGGTATGGCTGAAACAGGCCCGCAAAGCCCATGACTTGACCCAAAAGGAGCTTGCCAAGCGGATCGGTTGCTCCGTGAGGCTGATCGAAAAGATAGAGCGCGGAGAGCGCAGACTTTCCCGGCAAATGGCAGAACTGCTGGCCGAAGCTATGGAAGTGCCCCACGAGCAGCGGGCTATGTTCATGCTCTTTGCCCGCGCGGCTGGGCGGGCCTCCGTTGCGGCTACCGCGACCCCCCAGTACTACGCTCCATGGCGCGTAAAGCCTCAGGACTCTGGCGGCCTCCCTACCTACTCTTCCGATATGGTGGGTCGAGACCTACAGCTACAGACGCTACCAGACCTGATCCGAAGCCACACAACGCGCCTGATTACTGTCACTGGCCCGCCTGGTATAGGCAAAACTAGGTTGGCACTGGAAGTAACACGCAAAGTACGCAGCGCTTTCACCGCTGGTACCTACTTCGTCCCACTTAGCGAGGTGCGCGAACCAGGCGAGCTAGTATCTGCGCTAGCCACAGCCTTGCGGGTGCGCTTATCCGCCAGCGATCCATTGCTGAACGCAGTAAGCCAGCACTTGGTGGGCAAACATATCTTGCTCGTGCTGGATACCTTCGAGCACCTCATACCAGCGGCTGACACACTGAGTACCCTGCTGGACACCTGCCCCGGACTCAGTGTGCTCGTCACCAGCCGGGAGGGGTTGCAGTTGAGCATGGAGCACGAGTTGCGCCTGGACCCCCTTAGCCTGCCGACCTTAGGTGAAGAGGGTAAGGCTGACCTCTATGACGATGAGGCCTCAAACCCTGACCTGATTGCTCACATCGCTGGTTCCGAAGCTGTACGGTTATTCGTGCAGCGGGCCGAGATGGTGGCCCCAGGCTTCGCGCTCACTCCAGAGAACGCAGCAGTAGTCGCTGAGATCTGCAGGCGTCTGGACGGACTGCCCCTGGCAATCGAGTTGGCGGCCTCGCGGGTTCGGGCGTTGTCTCCCGCGGCAATATTGGAGAAGCTGGATAGCAGCTTGAGTCTGCTCACCAGAGGTCCCAAGGACCTGCCACTGCGGCTACAGACGCTACGTAGTGCTATAGACAGCAGCTATACTCTACTAGATGAGCATGAAAAGGCGCTCTTCCGCCAACTATCGATATTCCCGGCTGGCTTCACCCTGGATGCCGTGGAGGCGGTGTATACGGTCCGTACGGAGGGAAGCCCGCGGGTACATCTGCTTGATCTATTGGAGAGCCTGATTAACAAGAGCCTATTACAGGATTGCGCCGTAAAGGAGAGTGCTCACCGGTTCAGCATGCTGGGTGCCCTACGCGAGTACGGGCTTGAACTGTTGCGCGAGTGCGGAGAAGCGGAAGAGATCAGGCACAGACACGCCCGCTTCTATCTTGAGCTTGCGGAACATGCTCAAGAGGTAATACGTGCCTCGGAAGAGGTGGCCTGGCTTTCTCTCCTGGAGCGCGAGCACGAAAACCTACGCGCCGCGCTGACCTGGGCATGGGGAAACGACCGGCCCGACCTCGCTGTCCGGCTAGTGAACGCCCTCTGGGAGTTCTGGTTGAGGGTCGGATATTGGCACGAGGGTCACCAAGAGGTAGAGCGGGCCCTGCAAAGTGTGGCCCTCGCGGAGCCCAGCACGGGAAGGGCAAAGGCCCTGCTCGGTTCCGGCTTTTTCAGCTACGCCAGGGGCGAACTGGAAAAGTCAGGCTGCGCACTCAGAGAATGCATCGAGTTGGCTAGAAAGATTGGTGAGACAAAGACACTGGGGATCAGCCTCAACGTACTCGGACTGGTGGAGTTGTCCCGAGGGAACAAGCAGTACACCGGCGGGCATTATGAGGAAGAACTGGCAAAATTCCAGAGAGAAGACTCCTTACCTGAGTTGGCTAGTACTCTGTGCAGCCAGTCATTGCAGCATCTAGAGACAGGCGACCTGAGTTCGGCTCGGCTCAAGGCCAACCAGAGCCTAGTCATAAGTCGCCGGTTAGGGGACCAAGTCAGAATTGGACATGCGCTCTACGCCCTCGCGATGGTCAAACTCGATGAGGGGCAGTATGCAGAGGCGAAGATGCATGCCCAAGAGGCTCTGGAGATATTTCAGGGCCTACGTTCCGTTCGGGGCACCGCCTTCATGCTACAATGCCTGAGTTTTGCGGAGGCGGGAGAGGGCAACTTGCACAGGGCAATCGAGTTGTTCAAGCAAAGCATTGAAGCTTTCAGTGAGCTAGGGCAGTCTCAGTTCATCCCCTTATCGATCGCGGGATTGGGCAGAGTAGCGCTGGTGCAAAACAACCCGGTGAAGGCCGCACGCCTCTTCGGGGCAGCTCTCGCAATGCTTGAGGGCCTGGGGAACCCTGCTGTGCCCACCGACCGGGTACGCCGAGACCCTACCATACCCGCTATCCAGGCGAAGCTGGGCCAGGAGCGGTTCGACAGAGAATGGGCACACGGGAGTACCATGAGCCTAGAGGCACTAAACATGTACGTAAAGGCCTGAGACCTGGTGAATACTGACTTACTTAAGTCAGGCACCCTTTGATAGTTACTCGCCAGGAGAGTCGCGCACCTATGGCTGCTGATGTGCCCACCTTCGCCCAATGGCTCAAGTTCATGCGAGCAGCGCGCGATCTGACGCAAAAGGCCCTGGCCGAGCAGATCAGTTGCTCCGTGCGCACGATTGAGAAAATCGAGCGTGGGGAGCGCCAACCCTCCAGGCAGATTGCAGAGCTGGTAGCCCGGTACTTCAACATCCCTCAAGATGAACACGAAGCATTTCTGCGCTTCGCCCGCGCCAGTACCAGTCCGGTGCTCCCTGGTTGGACGGCGGTGCAGGAGAGCCTTGCCAGGGAGCCGCGTCTGGCCTCGGACTCGCCCGACACTCTAATAGCGGGATTGTATGAGACATTCCCCACACCTTCCCAGCGCCAGACTGGCCGCAACAGCAATATCGAGCTTCCCAAGTATGCCCCGCCTTTTATCGGGCGCGCTACCGAAATGGAGTCGGTAAGCAGGCTTCTCATGCAGGACGGCATCAACTTGCTTACCATCACGGGGCCACCGGGCGTGGGCAAAACGCGTTTGGCAGCCGAGGTGGCAGGCCAGTTGGGAGACAGCTTTCGGGATGGGGTTTGCTTTGTGAGGTTGGCCCAACTGCATAGCGCCACACAGGTGATACCGGCTCTCATGAAAGCGTTGCGGGCGGGGAATGCTGAGGACAGGACCGTCGTGGAAGGCGCGAAGGACTACCTCATGGGCAAGCAAATGCTGCTGGTGCTCGACAACTTCGAGCACGTAATAGCGGCAGCACAACCCCTTGTGGAGATACTGGAGGCCTCACCAGGTATAAAGATGCTGGTCACCAGCAGGGAAGTGCTCAACGTAAGCCTGGAGCATGAATTCGTCGTACCTCCCCTATCGGTGCCCAACGGCAGCGAACCCGGACAAATCCGGCACCCTGAAACGTGCGAAGCGGTGCAGTTGTTCGTGCATAGAGCGCGCGCCGTGCGGCCCGACTTCAAGCTCAATGACGAGAATATGGAGGCGGTCGCTACCATCTGCCGCGTGGTGGAGGGCCTTCCCCTATCGATTGAACTCGCGGCGGCGCGCACCAAGCTGATCGCGCCCCAGGCCATGGTCGAGCGCCTGGATAGTAGACTGGCATTTCTGACAGGTGGCTCCCGAGACCTACCCCGGCGGCACCAGACCCTTCGAGATGCTATAGGATGGAGCTACAGCTTGCTCGCCGAACCCGAGGCCCTGCTGTTCAGAAGGGTGGCTGTCTTCGCCGGCGGGTACACCCTGCAGGCGATAGAACAGGTCTGCAACGCGGACCACGGGCTGGGCACCGAAGCTACGGACGTTGTGGATCTCGTTACCTCCCTCGTAGAAAAGAGCTTGTTGGCGTTGGATTCAGATGCAAATGATGAGCCTCGCTACTCCATGCTGGAAACGATACGCGAGTACGCTCAGGAGAAATTGGAAGAGAGTGGGGAGATCGAAGCTAACAGGCAACAGTACGTCGGTTATTTCTTGAGATTGGTGGAGCAGGCAGAACCTGAATTGCGCGGGCCTAATCAGAACGTGTGGTTAGAGCGTCTGCAGCGAGACCACCGGAACCTGTGTGCTGCGCTGGAAGGGATAACCGAGACTGGGCAAACGGAACTACTGCTGAAGGTCGCTCCTACACTTGGGCAATTCTGGACTAGATGCGGCCACTGGGCGCTCGGACGAGAGCAACTCGAAGCGCTCCTGGCCGAGCCTAGAGTTCTTTGGCAGCCATCGGATAAAGCACGCACCCTCTATCCACTAGCATATATGGCTTATCTGCAAGGGGATTATCCTTACGCGCTTGCCTGCCTCGAGGAGAGTCTCTCACTATTTCGGCAGGAGGCGGACGGCGCGGGTATAGCCGACTCGCTGAACCTGATGGGCTTTGTCATCTCCATGCAAGGAGATAAGGAAAGGGCCCGTAGGCTCCACGCAGAGGGACTCGATGTCGCGCGGGCAGCAGAATACCGACTTGGGGTGCCTTTCGCGCTGTATGGTATAGCTCTCATAGATATCCATGCAGGCAATACGGCTTCGGCTCACGCACTTACGCAGGAGAGTTATATCGAGTCCCGTAAAATAGGAGACCTATTGGGTATTGCCTACTCACTATATTCTATGGGCTTGGCCGACTGGCTGGAAGGTAACTACAGCGAAGCGCGCGAGCACTGCCAGGAAAGCCTGCGAATACACCGCCAAATACAGGACAAAAGGGGTATGGCGCTCTCACTGCAAGTATTGGGACATATATCCGGGCAAGAAGGCGATGTAGATGATGTAAATACCCGAGACCGGTATCTAAAGGAAAGTTTATCTCTGCTTTCCAAAGTTGGTTTGAGGCGCTACGTACCGGGCACATTAGCAGGACTGGCTATGGTGGCTCTAGAACAGGGTGATTTAGCGGCGGCAGCCCGTCTTCTGGGCGCGGCGGACTCCTCAGCGAAGGCAGCAGGTGCTCATGTGGTGCCGGGGCAGCAGCCTATGCAGGAGGCCGCAATTCGTAGGTTGCTCCGCACAAGAGATAAGGCACAAATGGCCGAGGCCTGGGCTGAAGGGGAAGCGCTCTCCTTCCAGGAAGTGGTGGCTTTGGCGCTGGACCGACCTCGCCCGAGGATATAGGGGGGTCATATCGCTTATATGCGTTAGCGATTCGCACCGTTCACTCTATAGTTAATTACGAGCAGTATGGGTTAGTGTTCCCAAGCGAACGGTGAGCATAAGTTTTCGGTCAGATGGGCATAATGCTCATTCTTACTACCAGCCGTACATAAGCTTGGTGCAGCAAGAGGTTGAGAGGACCTCCTTTACCGTTTCTTCTTGTAGGATGTGACTGAATACCTCAGAAGTTGCGCCTCTGTTTCCATCCAGCTATATACAGCCCTTGTATGGCACCAAACTATAAGAGGTGTGGGATAGCCATGGTTCTTGGATTGACACTGTGCCGTCATTGGCTGTCAATCCAAACAAAAAGCCCCAAGGCGGTCCGGGGCGAATTCCACGCGTAAATTGTGGCTGGGGCGCAAGGATTCGAACCTCAACTTACTGATCCAGAGTCAGCTGTCCTACCGTTAGACGACGCCCCAATGCGCCTATATTATACAGCACTCAAAGCGGCCTTGTCAAACGCCCTGACCGTCACCTGTCGCGAGAAGGCCCCAACCCCGAGCACTCAGGCCCTCTCGTTCTCCGTGCAAATCTCGGCGCAACGCTGCCGGGCATGCGCCCACGCCGAGAAGCCACAATCGGGGTCCGCGGACACGATGAACGGGTCCTCACCAAACGTGGTGTAAAGCTCCATAAGCTCGTCAGCGGTCATGCTTGACCTGTACGAGGCCAGGAGAAAGGAGTCCACGATCTGCCGGCACTCGTAGATCGCCGCCTCGCACGACTCGTACTCACCCGCGAGGTATCGCTCGGCCTCGTCCATGTAGTGAGAGTTCTCATTCACCAGCACCCTGTACCGGTGCTTCGCGAACGATGTGTCTGTCATCTTCGTAATGGCTGAACGCGCAGACACCGGGTGCACCCACGGCGCTACCTGCGCAGCTAACCGGCAATCTCGTGCAGGGCCGCCACCAAATGCTCAATATCCCCGGGCGTGTTGTAGTGCACCGCGCCTACCCGCACCCCGCCGCCCTTGCCTTCGAGCCCCAGGCGTTCCATTATGTCAAGGGCGTAGTAGTTGCCGGTCCAGGCGAATATGCCACGCTCGCCCAGCTTGCGCCCTATCTCGGGGGTGGCCTGCCCGTCTATCGTGAAACAGAAGGTCGGCACCCTCTCATCGGCGCGGTCCGGGTCTGTGATGCCGTAGATACGCAGCCCCGGCACACCCAGCAGGCCCTCCATCAGCGCCGCGCCCAGGCCCTTCTCGTACTCGCGTATGCCCGTCATGGCCGCCGCCAGGGCCTCCCGCTGCCCGCCCGCAGTACCCAGGCCGCTCGTGCGCCTCCCCAGTTCCTCCAGGTACGAGAGGGTCGCTGTGAGGCCCGCTATGCACTCGTGGTTCTTGGTGCCCGTTTCGAACTTCTCCGGTACCGTATGGGGTGCGGGCCTGAGCTGGTAGGGCCGCAGCTTCTCCAGCAGGTGCTCCTTGCCGTACAGTATGCCCAGGTGGGGGCCGAAGAATTTATAGGACGAGCAGACAAGGTAATCCACGTCCAAAGCCTGCACGTCGATAGGCCCGTGAGGCCCATAGTGCACCGCGTCTACCCACACCAGGGCACCCACCGCGTGCGCCATCTCCACGATCCTAGGCAGGTCGGGCACGGTACCCACCGCGTTGGAAGCGTGCGTCACGGCTACAAGCCTGGTGCGGGGCGACAGCAGATCCCCAAACGCTTCCATGTCGAGCGTGCAGTCCACGTGCACGGGCACCCGCCTGACCGCCACCCCACGCTCGGCCAGGTCGCGCCAGGGGCTGACGTTGGCGTCATGGTCCAGCTCGGTGACTATCAGTTCGTCGCCGGGGTTGAGGTCCCGCCCTATCGCCCGGCTAACGGCATAGGTGAGGGTGGTCATATTGGGGCCGAAGGCTATCTCCCTCGGGGAGGCCGCTCCCAGGAAGGCCGCCATGCCCTGCCTGGCTTCGGCCAGCATAGCGTCGGTGCGCTGGCTGGTGAGGAAGGCCCCGTGCACGTTGGAGTTGGCGGCGCTCAGGTAGGAGGTAATGGCCTCCATCGTCCGCCCGGGCACCTGCGTGCCGGCCGGGTTGTCCAGGTAGACTACCGGCCTGCCGTCTATCTCAAGCCCTAGCGAGGGGAACTGCGACCGCACCCACTCGCTGTCTATACCGGCCGACACCTGCGCGTTCAACATGGGATCGCTCCAATTTGGAAGTTCGAATTCGGGTCCCGGATTTCAGAGGCACCGGGATTGCTAAGCCATACAGGGACACTATAACACAGACGAGCGGGGAGCGAGATTACTTCAAACGCAAGGAGCGACTATAGCATGGGCAAGATACAATTCGGCCTGGTGATACCCAGCGGCTCGCGTGACAAGGCGCTGAGCGGGGCTTACATGGACAACGTGCGCAGACTGACCGAGCTTGGCACCGGGCATTACGATTCGGCCTGGTTCGTGGACCACCTGCAATTCGATGATGCCGACCTGATGGAAGGCTGGACGGCGGTCACCTACCTGGCCGCGCTGAACCCGCAGTTCAGTTGGGGCCACGCGGTGCTCTGCCAGTCGTTCCGCAACCCGGCGCTGTTGGGCAAGATGGCCGCCACCCTCCAGTACATGAGCGGGGGCCGCTTCATCCTGGGCCTGGGCGCGGGCTGGAAGGAGGACGAGTACAGTTCCTACGGCTACGACTACCCGCCTGCGGGCACACGCGTGGAGCAGCTTGAGGAGACGTTGCAGATCGTCAAGGCGCTCTGGACGGAGGAGCGCGCCACGTTCCACGGCAAGCACTACCGCGTCGAAGAGGCCTGGTGCGAGCCGAAGCCCAACCCCCTGCCCACGGTGATGGTGGGCGGCTCCAAGCCGAAGATGCTGAGGCTCATCGCCAGGCACGCCGACTGGTGGAACGTCTCCTGGACCTCCATCGAGGACTTCCGCCCGCAGGTCGAGGAGTGCGAGCGGGCCTGCGCCGAGGTAGGCCGCGACCCCTCTACCCTGCGCCGCACGTGGTTCGGCGGCTGCACGGTCGGGCACACGGAGGAAGAGGTGGAAGAACTCACCGGGGGCAGGATGAAGGCCGGTACCGCCTTCGTGGGCACGCCCCAACAGGTGATCGAGCAGATGCGCCCCTTCGTAGAGCTAGGCGTGGACTACTTCATGCTCCACTGCGGCGGCTTCCCGCGTCTCACCACCGCCGAACTGCTCATCAACGAGGTCATGCCCGCGCTTAACGCCGGGCGTTGAGGGGCAGGCGTCCAGGTTACAACAAAGCAGAAGGGAGGCGGGACAACCTCCCTTCTGCTTATACCGAGCATAATTACGCCGGTGCCTGCAAGGTCAGGATACTGTTCAACGGCAGGACCAAGGTGGCCCCTGTCATTCTGAACGCAGTGAAGAATCTCAGATGCTGGCGTGGACTGAACGTTGAACACCAGCACGATAATCATCAATGTTCAACAGCCTGCCCATACGAGCTTCTTTAGGTCCTTCACTACGCTCAGGATGAGAGAGGGGACTGGATTCTCTTATCCGACCTTGATACAGCCGTAAGATAATTGCTACGGGGCCAGCGGTGCTTGCCCGGTGTCCCAAAGCATCTCCTGCCGCTGCCTGGGAGCTTCGATCCACTCCGGGTCGGGGGTGATATGGTCCTCCGGCTGAGGGCCGGGGTCGGATAGGCCGCTCTGGCTGAACAGGTTGACGGGGCGCAGCCGCATGTCGTGGGTGCACTCGACCTGGCACGACAGGCGCACCTCGCCCAGCACGCCCTTGGCCTCCAGCCTGTCTCGCTCGGCCACCGTCATCCTCTCAGGCTCGCCCTCCACGAACTCCACCCGGCAGGTGGTGCATTTAGCGTAGCCGCCGCAGCGATGCAGGATGTCTACCCCGTTGTCTTCCAAAGCCCTCACCAGGCGGGTGCCCTGCGGCACCTCGAACGGTTCGAAACCCACGGCTTCTATTCTTGGCATATCTAGATACCTCCCTTAGTTGTGCGCTTGCTTGTGTTGGCCCGCTCTACTTTCCTATTCTGCCTGCCGGACCGGGTAATTACCGGCTGCTGGTCTTTGTAATACCTCGTAGGAGAGCAAGCCCTGTGCCTGGAAGTGAGAACATGCTTGCTCGGGCGCGCCGTGCCTTATAATGAGGGCCACAGCGTGGGGTGCTGAAGACCGGTGGAGGGGCTGATGCCTGACGTAATTACCTGTGGGGAGATGCTGATAGACTTCGTTTCCACCGTGTCCGGGGTGACGCTCGTGGAAGCGCCCGCGTTTGAGAAGGCACCGGGTGGCGCGCCCGCGAACGTGGCGGTGGGGCTTGCGCGCCTGGGGCTGTCCGCCGGGTTCGTCGGCAAGCTGGGGGACGACGATTTCGGTCGCTACCTGCAATCGGTGCTGGAGGGCAACGGGGTGGACACCAGCCGCCTGCAATTCACCTCGGAGGCGCGCACCGCCCTGGCCTTTGTCTCGCTGCGGGAGGACGGCGAGCGCGAGTTCGTCTTCTACAGGCACCCCAGCGCCGACATGCTCTACGCCCCGCACGAGGTGCACGTACCCTACATCGCCCGCGCTCGCGTGTTCCACTTCGGCTCCATCACGCTGGGGGCGGAACCCGGGGCCTCGGCCACCCTCCACGCCGCCCACGTAGCCCGCGAGAACGGCCTGTTCGTCTCCTACGACCCCAACTTGCGCCTCAACCTGTGGCCTTCGGCGGAGGCCGCCCGCGAGGGTATGCTGAAGGGCTGGGAGTACGCCAATCTCATCAAGATCAGTGAGGAGGAGGCGCGGTTCCTGGCTGGCACCGACGACCTCGAACGGGCGGCCCGGGAACTCTGGCACGACAACCTGCGCTTGCTGGCTGTGACACAGGGCGAACATGGGGCCGCGTTCTTCGCACCGGGCAAGAGCGGCTACGTGCCCGGCTTCTCAGTGCGGGCGGTAGACACCACCGGGGCGGGCGATGCTTTCCTGGCCGGGCTGCTCTTCAGCCTCTTTCCCAACCTCGACCGCCTCACCAGCGGCGACCTGGACGAGGCCGAGCTACAGCAGGCAGTGCGCTTCGCCAACGCCGCCGGAGCCCTCACCACTACCCGGCGTGGGGCCATACCTGCCCTGCCCACCCTGGAAGAGGTGCAACACCTGCTGGCAACGGGCCAGTAGAAGCCATCTCGAAAAATGGCAACGTGGATTGCGAGCACCCGAGCCCCCTCTATGTCATTTCGAGCGTAGCGAGAAATCTCGTCCTTCAGCACCCAAATATCACCTTTCTTACAACTCGGAGGCCCATAAAAAGGGGACATCCCGGTGAGGGACGAGATTTCTCACTGCGTTCGAAATGACAGAGGGGTGTTTCGGTGTTCACGTTCGACCATCTTGTAATTAGTATAGCTTCTAGCCGTTGCCCAACCGCCAGTGCATCAACCGCCGCCTGTATTGCGACTCGCGCACATGATTTTGAGTCCTGGTGGGGGCTTAACAGAGCGCACGCCCTTTGCAATAGCTCCCCAGGCCCTCATAACCGTCCTTTGGTATAATTGATAGGATATGGCAATAAACACGGACCAGAAAATAGACCAACAGCCAGACCCCAGGGTGGGGGAGATTGACCGCGAGTTGCGCGCGCGCGGGCACAGGTTCACCCCGCGCCGCCTGATGGTGGTAGAGGTGCTCAGCAGGCACGAGGGGCATCTGACGGGCGAGGAAATCCTGGCCCAGGTGCGGCACAGGCACCCATCGACTGACAAGACCACCGTGTACCGCACTCTGGAACTGCTCAGCAGCCTGGGTATGGTGGTGGTCACTGACATGGGCAGCGGCAGGATGGAATACGAGCTGAGCAGCAACCCCCACCACCACCTCATCTGCGAGCGGTGCGACACCCGCATAGAGGTGGAGGACAGCTTCTTCGAGCCGCTACGCGACCGCCTGTGGAAGCAGTACGGCTTCTGCACCAACCTGGCTCACTTCGCCCTCTTTGGTGTTTGCCCCGCCTGCAAAGCCAAAGAAGAGTCTTGAGTGCTGTACCTGCGGGGGACTTTGGACGTATATATAGAGGATAGATAAGAAACCGGGCTGTGAAACGTGACGAGTTATACAGTCTAAGCAACGCTGAAGCGCTGGTGCTGCATGGTACGTTGATGTACAAAGCCCGGCGGCGCGGGACCACGCTCCCCATTGTCATCCTGAGCGTAGCGAAGGATCAGGTGGGTAGGCCAGAGTCTTCAACAACGGGGTGAGAGCGGCGTTAGGAACATTCGTGCGCCAATAGAAAGAATCTAGAACGGGTAACTGATCCTTCGCTACGCTCAGGATGACAGGGCGATCTTTGGTCCTGCGAGAGCAACAAGGCCGCACTCACGCTGAGGTGGTCTGCTAGTTATAACTCTGCACGTTTCACCTTTCCAGTACGAGGTAACACAAAGTGAGCACGACAATTCCAGGCGGTGAGCCTGTCATATTGAGATCGGCGGCTGAGACCCCGAGGCACCCTTACGTGCCGAATACCTACGCCTACACCCGGCGCAAGACCCGCGAGGTGATGGTGGGGAGCGTCGGCGTGGGCGGCAATAACCCCATCCGCGTGCAGTCGATGACCACGACACAGACGGACGACGTGGAGGCCACCCTGGCGCAGACGATCAGGCTGGTGGAGGCGGGCTGCGAAATCGTGCGCATCACCACACCCACCTCGAAGGACGCCCGCGCCCTCGGTGAGGTGAAGCGGCGGCTCGTGGCGATGGGCCTCGACGTGCCCTTGGTGGCCGACATCCACTTCAACCCGGCAGCCGCTATGGAGGCCGCCCTCTACGCGGACAAGGTGCGCATCAACCCCGGCAACTTCGCGGATACGAAGGTGTTCGCGGTCAAGGAGTACAGCGAGGACCAGTACGAGGCCGAGCTTGCGCGCATCGAGGAGAAGTTCAAGCCCATCGTGCTGCGCTGCAAGGAGCGGGGCATCTCCATGCGCATCGGCACCAACCACGGCTCCCTATCCGACCGCATCATGAACCGCTTCGGTGACACCCCGGAGGGCATGGTCGAGTCGGCTATCGAGTTCGCGGCGATTGCCCGCAAGTACGACTACCACGACCTGATCTTCTCGATGAAGTCGAGCAACCCCAAGGTAATGATTGAGGCGTACAGGTTGCTGGTGGCCCGC
>DASVQO010000047.1:0-3288 GCA_036389075.1 Chloroflexia bacterium
CGCAACTTCCGACGGCGTTTCAAAGAGGCCGCCCACCGGCGAGAGGCAGCCTTGAGCCAGGCGTTCAAGCACGCCGGGGTAGATGCGCTGTCGCTCTCGACCGAAGAGGACCTGGTGCTCGCGCTCGTGCGTTTCGCGGGGCTGCGGCGGCAGCGCAAGAGATGAGGGTGGATTACGGTCCGAGCGGAGATAACGGCTTCGCATGGGCCCGTCTCTATATGAAGTGGACGCGTAGATGACGTTCGTTTGGCCCATAATGCTGTTCTGGCTGGTGTTGATACCGGCCTTCCCAGCGATATACGTGTGGATGCAGCAGCGGCGGCAGAGGTTGGTCGCGCTGTACGGCAACCCTGGGCTCGTGCAGGAGGCAGCGAGCCGCCGGGTGGGCGCGCGCCGTCACATTCCGCCGCTGTTCTTCCTGGTGGCCCTCACCGTCCTTATCGTCGCGATGGCGCGGCCGCAAGCCACGATCAGCCTGCCCCGATTGGAAGGTAGCGTCATACTCGCGTTCGACGTTTCGGGCAGCATGGCAGCCGACGACCTGAAGCCGAGCCGGATGGAAGCGGCCAAGGCCGCGGCGCGAGAGTTCGTGCAGCAGCAGCCGTCCAGCGTGCAGATAGGCGTCGTTACGTTCAGCGATGGGGGCTTCACGGCGCAGCCTCCCACGGACGACCAGGCGGCGGTACTGGCCTCGATAGAGCGACTCACGGTGCAGCGCGGCACGTCCCTGGCGCGGGGCATCGAGGCGTCGCTGAACGTGCTCGCGGCGGGGGAGGGCACGGACAAGCCGCAGGGCCTCTCTATCCCGCGCACGCAGGTAGCCGAGCCTACCGCCACGCCGGTGCCGAAAGGCACGTATACGTCTGCCGTTATCGTGCTGCTCACGGACGGCGAGAACAACCAGGAGCCGGACCCGCTGGAGGCCGCGCAGGCGGCAGCCGACCGGGGCATCCGCATCTACACGGTGGGGGTCGGCAGCACGGCGGGGGCGACGCTGCACATCGAGGGTTTTTCGGTGCGCTCGCGGCTGGACGAGGAGACCTTGCAGCGGATATCGGAATTGACGGGCGGCACCTATTACAATGCGGACAACGAAGAAGACCTGCGCGCCATTTACGACAACCTGGACCCGCAGCTTGCCATCAAGCCCCAGAAGATGGAAATGACGGCTCTTTTCGCGGGCGCGGGCATCCTCATCTTGATGCTGGGTAGCGCGTTGTCGCTGCTGTGGCTGGGGCGCTTGCCTTGAGCGGGCGAGGGTGCGGCATGGATAGGGAAGGTAGCAGATGAGCTTACTTTGGCCGGGGTCCCTGCTCCTGCTGGGGCTGGTACCGTTGATTATCGGGGTGTATATCTGGACGTTGCGCAGGCGGCGCGTGGCGCTACGCTATTCCAGCCTCTCCCTGGTGCGCGCGGCCTTGCCCCGGTACTCGCACCTGCGGCGGCACCTACCTTTTGCCTTGTTCGTGCTGGCGCTCAGCAGCTTGATCGTCGCGATGGGCAGGCCGGTGCAGATCGTGAGCGTACCAAGCGGGCAGGCCACGATCATCCTCGCGTTGGACGCCTCCGGCAGCATGCGACAGAACGATATTCCCCCCAGCCGCCTGCAGGCCGCCCAGGCCGCCGCGCTCTCCTTCATCCAGCAGCAAAAGGCCAGCACGCAGATCGGCCTGGTGGCGTTCGCAGGGTACTCGCAGCTGATACAGCCGCCGACCTCGGACCAGGAGGCGCTGGAAGTGGCGGTCGAGAGTCTGACCACGGCGCGCGGGACGGCCATCGGCAGCGGCATACTGGAGTCGCTGGACGCGATAGCCGAGATAGACCCCAATGTCGCGCCCAGCGTGGATGAATACTCTACCGGCCCTCAGCCAACGCCGGTGCCCAAGGGGGCCTACGCGCCGCACATCATCGTCCTGCTGACCGACGGGGTAGCTACCACCGGCCCCTACCCGCTGGACGCCGCGCAGCAAGCCGCCGACCGGGGAGTGCGCGTTTACACTATCGGCTTCGGCACGGAGGCGGGTTCGCCAGGGTTCGGGCCAGGAGGTGGTTTCGGGGGTGGCCGGCAGCAGTCGGGCGGGAGTGGGTTCCGCAGGGGCATTGACGAGGAGACGCTGAAGCAGATAGCCGACATGACGGATGGGGAATATTACTCGGCGTCGAGTGCGGACGAGCTTTTGAAGGTGTTCCAGGAGCTGCCCACGTACCTGATTACTAGGCACGAGGTAATGGAAATCAGCGTGCTGTTCGCGGCGATAGGGGCCGTGCTGGTGGCGGGCGCTATGGCCCTGGCTATGCGCTGGCACCCCTTGCCCTGAGCGGGGGTAGGGAAGGCGCAGAGCAAACAAAAGGAAGCAAGTGCCAAACGGCGACCTTGCTTCCTTTTTGCGTGCTCGCGCCCAGATAATCGAACCCCGGTTATTCCGACCGCGCCCACCGCCTAAAAGCTACTTGCGCGTGACCACCATCGTGCCGATAGGCGCCCAGTCGTAGATCCACTTGGCGTCCTGGGTGGAGAGGTTGACGCAGCCGTGGCTCATCGGCTGGCCGAAGCTATTGTGCCAGTACGCGCCGTGCAGGGCGTAGCTGGAATAGAAGTAGAGCGTGTAGGGCACGTCCGGTATGTCGTAGTAGTCCGCGCCCTCACCGCCGCGCATCCTCGTCTGCACGTACTTGGCGTACACACGGAAGGTGCCCTCCACCGTGGGGTAGCGGGACAGGCCGGTGCTAATCTTGGCGGAGTAGACGGGCGTGTTGCCCTCGTAGGCGGTCAGGGCCTGGGTGCTGATGCTCACCTCGACCCACTTGGGGCCGAACTGGCCCATCGGGGGTTTAGGCTCGGCCAGGGCGGTCCTGGGGCGTGGCGAGGTGCCGGTGGAGCTCTGGCCGGGCTTCACGATTGTGAGCACCTGGCCCGAATAGAGCAGGCTGGCGTTGGCTATGTTGTTGGCCGACATGAGCGCCTCGACCGTGGTGCTGTAGCGGGCCGCGATGCTCGACAGGTTCTCCCCCGGCTGCACGACGTGCGTCTGGGGCTTTGTGGGGTCGGGCGTGGCGGTGGGCACGGAGGCCGTGGCGGTGGGCGGCACGCGGGTGGGGGTAGGCTGCGCGGGCGGTTGGGCCAGCGCGGGCTGCTGGCCGCCGGGCACGTTCAACACCTGCCCCACGTACAGCAGGCTGCTGGGAGAGATGCCATTGGCAGCCGCCAGGGCCTCACGGGTGGTGCCAAAGCGTTGCGCGAGCAGGGTGAGGCTGTCCCCCGGCTGCACCACGTAAGTAGAGCCGCCT
>DASVQO010000048.1:0-7615 GCA_036389075.1 Chloroflexia bacterium
GCTGCCAGGCTGCCGCCCTTCATGTCCTGCTTGGGCAGGCGGTAGTAGATCTTCCACACGCCTATCTCGGTGGGGTTCTTGGCCGTGCCGGTCGAGGTGAGCGTCACCTTGACGGGTACGCCGTTGTCGTACGCGGTCACCACCTGCTGCGTGATGTTGATGTTGATCCACTTGCCCTTGAACTTAGCCCCTTCGTAGAGCACGGGCGCTACCTTGCTAATGAGGCTGGAGTGGACCCACATCGGCTCCTCGGGCGGGTCGGACACGCGGTACCAGAGGCCGCCGTTTGCGTCGGTGGCCGACTGGTAGAGCAGCACGCGCCTGCCTACCCACCAGCCCTTGATGACCTTGCTTTGCAGGCTGGGGCCGCTGCGCACGTTACCGGCGGTGGACATTTCGCCAATCCACAGGTCGCTGTAGCTGCTGCCGGTGCTGGGTGCCAGCACTTCGGGCGTGTTGGTGGGCGCGGCCTGGGTGGGCTGAGCGCCGGTGCCGGTGGTAGCGGTAGCCATAGCGGTGGGCTGGACCGGGGCGGTTGTGGCGGTCGGGGGCGCGGGTGTGTCGGTGGCCCTCGGCGGGACCGGGGTGTCGGCGGGTCTGGGGGTGTCCAGCGGGATGGGCGTCCAGTTCTCGTTCACTTCAACGAGCTGGGCGTCCTGCACGTAGCCGCGGTTGGCGTCTATCTCGACCCAGTACCAGCCTTCGTTGAACGGGCCGCCGAGCACCATCCCCTTGGTGTTGATGGGGAGGGCCGCGACTATGCTGCTGCCGGCGGAGGGCTGGTCGAGCAGGTTGGTGTTGGTGTTGGTGGCAACGACGGTGCCGATGCCAAAGCGCCGGGCCTCTTGGGCGTGTGCTTGCCCGGTGCCGAACGCGCCCAACGCACTCGATACGAGCAACGCGAGCATGGCGATAACCGCTACCACGCAGGCAGCGCCGCGCTTGCCCCTTGATAGTCTCTTTCTCTCCTCGATGACAGACATTTCTTTCCTTCCTTGGTTTGCGATCACAGCAACATCTTAAATGATTGACTCTGTTCGCCCTCTATTTGGTTTGCCTCTCCCTCACCCGCGTGCCGGTGTTCATTTATTGCCACGCCGGTCTCTATATATGGGCGATCGGGAGCTTTGCCTCAATAATAACGCGTAATCGTGTTTGTGGTTACGGTAGCCCCAGGACTCATCATAACAAATACCGCGCGTAGCGGACATGATACATTGGGGCTAAGTGCGGTAATCCGAACGGCCTATTTGCCCTACGGGAATTACGCATTGCGTGCCTCCCGCGCTCGTGCCATACTCGCCCCGGTACCCTGCCCTTGCATAGCGGCGCCCTCGTCTATGCACGCTTACACGGTATTTTACCATGCGCCCGGGTGTGCGTATGTAGTATACATGCTTATACTATATTTAGCCTACTTTTCCCGCAGCCGTCGCTGTGCTAATTCTTAATGGGCAGTCCGTGCTGCCAATGTTCCAGAAATGGACTGTCTAAGAAGAAGACCGTGGAGTACTCCTACACCGTGTCATGGGAACATGGTATAACTCGTAACTTGTAATTCGTAATTCCCGAAGGGAGTCACTATGAAGAAGCTAAACCTGGGGTGCGTTATTCTCCTTCTTATGCTGTTGCTGCCGGGCGCGGTGCGGGTGGGGGCGCAGGCAGGCTCTCGCACTTTTCCCGAGACGGGCAAGACGGTGCGCGGGGTGTTCCTGCAATACTGGGACGCTCACGGAGGGCTACCGCAGCAGGGCTTCCCCATCTCGGAGGAGATGCAGGAGGTATCGGACACCAACGGCAAGGTGTACACGGTGCAGTACTTCGAGCGGGCGGTGTTCGAGTGGCACCCGGAGAACCAGCCGCCTCACAACGTGCTACTGTCGCTGCTGGGCAACTTCCTCTACAAGCAGAAGTACGCGGCGGGCGCGCCCAGGCAGACGCCCAACACCTCGGCGGGGTCGGTGCTGTTCAAGGAAACGGGCAAGCGGCTGGGGGGGCGGTTCCTGGAGTACTGGCAGAAGAACGGCGGCCTCCCGCAACAGGGCTACCCTATCAGCGACGAGTTCACCGAGAAGTCGGACCTGAACGGCCAGGAGTACAGGGTGCAGTACTTCGAGCGGGCGGTGTTCGAGATGCACCCTGAGAACAAGCCACCTTACGACGTGCTCCTGTCGCAGTTGGGCACGTTCCGCTGGCGGGCCAAGTACGAGACGCAGGCCAACTGCGGCTCGCCCATCCTGCCGGGCTTGTGGACGGGGCAGTTGACCTGGGGCTTTACGATGAGCGGCTCTTCGGTGGCCGGGAACGGGGGGGTGTCGGGGCCGGTGCGCCTGAACGTGGCCTGCGACGGCACCTTTTCGGGCACAGTGCGCATCGAGAACTATCGCGCCCGCATCGGCAGCGGCAACTTTGCCATCCTCACCTGCTCGCAGTCGCAAGTGACCATAGCCGACATCGCGGGGCGGGTGGAGCGGGTGGCCGGGGGCAAGCGGCTCAATATAATGGGCGGGGTCTTCCAGCAGGGCATCTACACGTGCGTGAACCCCCTGGCCCCGGCCCAGCCCACGAGGCTGGCAGGCAACTCGGTGCCACCCACGATGGTCGAGATAGAGCAGGAGAGCCGCAACAAGATCAGCGGCAGCCAGTGGGTGCCCGACCCCTCCTACGTGAGCCTGATAGAGCAGTTCCGCAGCGCCTACAAGGACGTGCAGATCGTCTACACAGGCAACTGGGTGCTGGAGCGGCAGGAGATCAACACGCCTTAGGAGCGAGTACCAAGTACCGAGTGCCGAGTGCCGGGCAAGGATACGAAAACGCAAAGCATGCCCTGAGCGCAGCCGAAGGGACGCAAAGGACGCAAAGGACGCGCAAAGATTAAGGACTGTTGGGGTTGGTTGGCACTCGGCACTCGGTACTCGGCACTCGGCACTCGCGCCCCTACGGTTGGTCGCCCCAGCGTTCGACTACCGTTAGGTCGCCCAGGATGATGGTGCCATCGGGGTCTACGCCTGCATCGCCCGAGCAGGTGGGGGTGGAGGGGGCGATTTGGCCGTCCGCGCCCTGGCTGTAGAAGCTGGTTTGCAGGCGGTAGCGGCCGTATGGGAGGTCGTTGGTGATGGGCACCCAGAGGTCGTCGCGTACCGTGTCGTTCGCGGGCCAGTCGCCCCCGGCCCAGGGCTTGCCCGCAAGCTCGCCCGGCTGCCAATCGGCCTGCCACCTCGGTTGGCCGGTGCCGTCGATGAGGCGGGCGAACACCTTGAGGGTAGGCTGGGGCTCGGCCCCGCCGCCCGGGTCGCGCCAGTAGAGGCTCAGGGGGAGGTTGTCGCCCCGGTTGGCGGCGGTGATGCCGAAGGTGAAGCCTTGCATGCTGGGGCCGCCCGCGATGTTGCAGTTCGTGACGGTCTTTGGTTGCTGGGGAGGGTCCGCCGGCGAGTAGGTGAAATAGACGTCGCGGAAGCGCCGGGTGTAGTTCGCCTGGACGGTGGCAAGGCCCCGGTCGGACCAGCGGGGGTTGTACAACTCGCCCGTGAGGTCGTATTGCAGGATGACGAGGGCGAACTTGCGGCGGGCCAGGTCTTCCAGCAGCACTGACTCGTCCCACGCCCCGCTACGCGCAAGGGCGGACATGGCAACCGGGTCGTCGTAGAGCACCGCCTTGCCGTTCTTGAGCAGCAGCCACTGGTCCTCTGAGAAGATGGAGCCGGGGGTGTCTTGCACCACCTTGTCTAGCTGCCGCATCCGTTCGGCCCGCTCCTCTAGTGGTAGGGCGAGGGGGCTGTACCATTCGTAGAAGGGCTTGTTGTAGGTGAGGGCGTCCTGGACGAGCACCGCCACGAGCACGCCAGCCAGTAAGCCGCCTCCCGCCCATGCAAGCCGCCTGTGCTCCCCTCCACCCGCCACCCAGTCCGATGCGTGCCCCAACATTACGGACACGGCAAGGCACAGGGGTGCCAGCAGGTTGAGCAGGTGGTTGTAGTTGCCGCTTGGGTGGAGCAGGGCCAGGAGCGCGACGGGGATGGAGAAGAGCAGGAACAACGCGCTGAGTGGCGGCAGGCTCTTTTTGCGGGCGGCCCAGGCAAGCGCGCCCACCAGGAACACGGTACCGCAGATCACCAGCGGGGTGAAGTTCACCCAGAGGGCGTCGAGTCGCTGCCACATGCGAGCGGTGGAGCGGCCGAACGCGTTGAAGGCCAGCAGGTGCTCCGTCAGGCCGCCCTTTGAGAGTGCGAGGAAGCCCAGGAAGGGCACGACAATGGAAGCCGCCGCCCACAAGCCCCAGCGCACGCCCAGCCGCCAGTTGACGAGCAGCAGGAACAAGCCCCCCGCCGCGAACTGTGCCACGGTCGATTGCTTCAGCCAGAACGCCAGGGACATGGGCAGGATGGAGCCATAGAGGAGGAGGTCGGATTTTGGATTTTGGATTTTAGATTTTGGATTTGGGGTCGCGAGACTGCGGGAGTGCCAGAGGGAGAGCAGGGCGCAGCCTAGGAGGGCCAGGCCGACAGAGGGGACGTCTTGCTTGTAGAAGGTGCTCCAGATGTAGACGATGTCGAGGGAGAGCCACAGGAGGGCGGCGAGGAGGCCGGGGGCGTACCGCCTGGTTTCGCTGTAGACCCACAGCCATAGCGCGCCCGCGGCGATGAAAGAGCCGAGCAGTGCGATGAGCCGCCCGCTCCACAGGTTGAGCCCCCACAGCTTGATGCCCGCCGCGTTCAGCACGTAAAAGAAGGGAGGGTAGAGGGCCGAGACAAAGTGGTCGGGCGGGTTCGGCCCGTAGATGTTGACCCCACGCGACAGCAGCCAGGCCGCGTTAAGGTTCACCCCCTCGTCGTAGTCGATCTGCCAGGGGAACCACACCACCTCCCACGAATACCGCACAAACTCCACCACCGCAGGCAGAAGGGCGAGGGCTACCAGCAACACTAGTGTTGCTGGTAGCCAATTCTTAATTCTTAATTTTGAATTCTTAATTGAGTTCATAAAGGTGTCAAAGGGCGGCCGGTCTCCGGCAATTAAGAATTAAGAATTAAAAATTAAGAATTCCCCTCAGGGTAGCCATCCGCGTTCCTGTAGGAGTTGTTGGCCGAGGAGGCCGAGGAGGACTTCGTTGGGGGTGTCGGCGTGTTCGGAGTGGTGCTCGAAGCGGGCGCGCTCGAAGTACTGGACTTTGTAGGTCTTGCCGTCGGTGGGGGACACTTCCATTAGCTCCTCGCTGGTGGGGTAACCGTTCACGAAGAGGCCGCCGTTCTCCTGCCAGTAGCGCAGGAAGGGGCCGCCGAGGTTGTGGCCGGTCTCGTTGAAGTAGACGAGCACGGGGGGGAAGATGGCGGGGCCTATCAAGGCTTCGGCGGGTGGGTCTTGAGGGTGGAAGTGGCGGCCCAGCGCGCCCAGCAGCACTTCATAGGGGGTGCCGGCGTGTTCGGGGTGGTGCTCGAAGCGGGCGCGCTCGAAGTACTGGACCAGGTAGTCTTGACGTATGCCGGTATCCAGGGTGATGGTCTCGGTGAACGTCTCGGTAAGGGGGTAGCCGAACTGAGGCAGGCCGCCGTACTGCTCCCAGTAGCGGCGCAGGGGCGGGGCTAGTGTGTGGCCAGTCTGCTCGAAGTAGAGGGTGCTACTGTTGTTGGGCTTGGGCACCGGGTCTATGGCGGGGGGCGGTTGGGTCGTGGCTGCGGGGGTACGCGCGGGCGATAGGGTGGCAGTGGTGCCGGTGGGTGCGGGTTCGGGCGTGGTGGGCCCTCCTATCGCGGTGGCGGTGGGGCGGGTGGCGACCGGGGTCACCAGCTCCTGGGGCACCTCGAACGCGTACAGGTTGCCGGTGGCGGTGGCTACGTAAATGACGCCGCGCGAGATGACGGGCGCGCCGTAGACCGCCCCATCGAGCACCACCTTGAGCAGGTTGGTGCCCTTCGCGGCGTCGATTAGGTGCATCTCGTTGTCGCCCATCGCCACGATTACGCCGTTGGCCCCGGCGGGGGAGGCCATGACGGGGCCACCGCTGGGGTAGGTCCATAGCAGGTTGCCGGTGGCCGCCTCGAACGCCTGCACCGAGCCGTTGTAGGGCACGCCGTCCAGCGTGGTCATGCCGCCCGCGAAGTAGAGCACGCCGTCGTGGTACACCGCCGAGGCGATGGTGCCCTCGCCGCACTGGGGGCACTCGCCAGGCCCCGCCACGCTGTGCTGCCAGAGGGGGCCCTGGGCCAGGTTGTTGGCGTCGAATACGTAGAAGTTGCCGTTCTTGTTGCCGGCCGCCACCATCTGCCTGCCGTCGGAGAGCGTGAAGAGGGTGGGAGTGGTGCCCCAGTCGGCGTCGGCCACCTCGTCCTCGCGGGGCACGCGCCAGGAGTCCACGATCTCGTAGGTGCTGAGGTCTACGGCGACGATCGAATCGACGTGGCCCTGGGCGCGGGGCGGGGAGCCTGTGGTGAGGAACATGCGGTTGTTAGGCTCGTCTAGAGTGGGCGAGGTCCAGATGCCGCCACCCACCACTCCCTGGGGCACGATGTAGGCGCGCTGCTCGTCGCTGCCGTCCGCCGCGCCCGCGCTGAACATGAAGCCCCGCACGAATGGGTGGTCGCAGAAGGAGGCTATGCCGCTGTAGACCCTGCCGCCCGCGACCAGGGGGGAGGCCCAGTTGTAGTTGCCGTCCACGGGGGAGGACTCGCCCGTGAAGAGCCGCCATACGGGCTGCCCGGTGTCGGCGCGCAGGGCGTAGAAGTGCTCGGCCCCGCCGCCTACGTAGACGACGCCGTTGTCCACCGCCGCGCCCGAAGAGATGCCCGCGCTATTGGGCTTGCAAGCTATCAGCTCTGAGGCCGACGTGCCGAGGGGCACCTGCCAGCGGGCGCTGCCGTCGTTGAGGTCGAGCGCGTACATGAGGCCGTCCCACGCGCCGATATAAGCGGTGTCGCCCACGATTGCGGGGGAGGCCACCATCGCGCCGTCCGTGACGTGGGCCATCCACTTGAGGCGGACGTAGGGGGCGGTGGCGGGGGAGAGGGCGAACTCGTGCGGGTTGTAGTTCTGGCGCTGGTTGTCGTACAGGAACATGGGCCAGTCGCCTGGCTTCGGCATCCCCGGTGCGGCTCCCGGTTGTGGTTGGGCGTGGAGGTTGACCGTGCCCGCGGAAGCTGTCATAGCTAGCAGGCACAGTAAAGTGGCGGTGGCGATAGCGGGCACAGGAACGCGGGGGCGCAAACGCATAAGGACGGTTTCTCCTGGGGGTAGCATGCTAATGCTCCGTGCGTGGGCGGGCCGGAGGCGGGTAGGGACGCGTAAATCGGGACCGTACCAGGCAATTATAGACTAAGACGCACGGCGGCTGCACGAGTTGCACGCTTCAGTTTGAGGGTGCAGTCGTCCTTGGAAGCGGCGGTAACGTCCTGCGGGGACGCCCTGTGGCCCCCGCCCTGCCACTAAAGTGGCGGGCTGGCAAGAAGCAAAGTCCCCTGCGGGGACTGAGGAGCGTGAGGGTAGTCTCCGAAGGAGACTTTGCCCCTTGTCAGCCCGCCACTTATGAAGATTAACAACTGAATCAGGTAATAAGATGATACACTAAGAGAATGAAACAACACACCCTTGAATTGAGTGCTGAGGAGCGCAAGGAACTGGAGCA
>DASVQO010000049.1:0-11174 GCA_036389075.1 Chloroflexia bacterium
GGGTGGATAGAAGGGCAGCAGGCAGATACAGTAGAACATGCCGGGTGATTGTGAATCAAGCTGCAGTTTGGGAAACACAACAATGGATCTATGATATGGTGCTTGAGCATATTGCAGGGGATATAACATTCACGAAACCAGGTTTGTCTACTGAACTACTGGCATGTAGAGGGGAAGCAGGTGTATATGAATGTAACCTTCAAGATCTCCAAACGGCGGAGTTTGCATCGCTAGTTCCGCCTGTTAGTTGGATGTTCGCGCGCTACGGTGATGCAGCAAGTCGCGATGCCTACGCGCCTTCAGCTTACGCCGCCTTAGCCCCTAGCATCGTGGAATTAGCCTCTCTGGTCCTGAAGGATGCTCGTGCTTCGCAAAAGACGCCGGGCTAAGTTTCAGTCATAAGCTGGGAGTGAGATGCAAGAGCCGCCGGAACGTCAAAGATACCCGCAATACCCGGTAGGCCCGCCGCCTGCGCGCGATGCGGGCAGCGCACCGGGATATTCGGCGCGGAGTGGGAGTATGCCCGGGGAGCCGCCGCAGTTGGCCGGGGGCGCGATGGACCGGGGGACGGAGAGGCTGCTGGCGGGGGTGGCACACGGGGCAATCGCGTTCGGGCTGTTAGGGGTGACGTTCCCGGTGGCGCTATTGATAACGGGGGTGGTCTGGCTCTATTCGAGGCGCTCGCCGTACGTGCGCTTCCACTCCGACCAGGCGGGCTGCTACCAGTGCTCGGTGCTGCTGATAAACGTGCTGGTGGTGGCAGTGCTGGCGGTCTTCGGGGGCTTCGCGGTCTTCGGGGCGATACGAGGCGAGACTACGTGGGGCGAGCTGGGGCTTGTGCTGTGGGGCATAGGGTTGTTCCTGGTGTGGTTTGCAATCACCATTGTGCTGGGGGTCATAGGGGCGATAATGGTCTTGCTGGGTAGGCCCTTCAAGTATCCGTTCATCGGGGACCGATTTCTGAAGCGCGGAGCATGAGAAATGCTGCGTCCCTGGTGGGTCGCGGGCGTTCGGGCGCGGAAAGGCCCGAACCGGTGGGATGGGAGTGCGTGACGCAAGTATGTGGTACACGCCCACTTCATCAATCGTTCATAATTACTGAAATATAGGTTAAATGGCGTTGACAAGGGAGCGTGGCTGTGCTACCATCCGTCTGTCTTGCCGATGCTATCCCCGGGCTTTGCGCGGTGCGCCCGACACTATATTATCAAGGGTCGAGAACCGTGCCCGGATATAGCGTGAGTGACGCCAAGCTTGACTGATGCAGGGAGGGACCAGACCTTATGGACGAGAAGATAGTGCGGGCGGCCATCCATCCAGCGATAGGCATCGCCCGTGTGGGCAACAGCGAGACGGAGTATTTCATCGGGCCGGAGGTGCCCGACCCGCAGCCGGAGCCGCCCGGCTTCTACAAGGACAAGGCGGGCGCGCTGAAACGCCAGGCCGCACTCTTCCGCGTCTACGGCTACAACGCGGCGGGCGAGGTCGTGTCGGAGCTAACGGCGGACAATGCGGAGATTGGTTGGACGGTGCATGTAGCGAATTCAAAGGGCGCCTGGTACGAGTTCCAGATCGCACTCGACCTGCCGGCCCCGGAAGTGGCATCCGCCCTGCCGAGTCAACTTCGCAACCAGTCTGTGACGGACCGCACGCAACTGGTCATCGACCCCGGCCCGCGCAGCATCCAGGGGGCAAACGAGACGGGCGACCAGTACGCTTTCAACAACGGGCAGTTTCTTGGCGACACGGTATACCTGGGCGAGTTGCGCACCGACGAGCAGGGGCGGCTCATTTTCCTGGGGGGCAAGGGCACGTCGGCCTCTCCCAGCGGGGGCTCGATAACCACGTTTGCTAACAATGACGGCTGGTACGACGACGTTTCGGATGGCCCGGTGACGGCCACGGTCACCATTGACGGGCAAGAGGTGCCGGTCGATCCGGCCTGGGTGATCGTCGCGCCGCCCAACTACGGCACCAACGTGATCGGCCTGCGCACGATGTACGACCTGCTGAACGATCTATACATCGAGGCGGGCTGGACGCCGCTGCCGCAAAGCGTATCGTTCACGAACGACATATATCCCATCCTGTCGCGCTTCTGCAACCTCCAGTGGGTGAACCAGGGCTTCGCGGTGCAATTCGGCTGGGGCGGGCCGAACAATTTCGCGAACCCCCAGTATATACAGCAGCTTGCCGATACGAGCACCGAATACCAGGAGCTGCGCCAGCAGATCTACAACTCCATGCGCGTGCTGGAGCGCGATGGCGAGTCGCCGGTGCCCTGGCCGTGGATTTACGGGGACGCGATGAACATCCCGCCGATGTCCCCGCGGCAGTACCTGGCGCTTTCTCCCACGCAGATGTATATGTTGCAAATGTGGGTGAACGGGCAGTTCGAGGCGGACTGGGAGGAGGGGAGCGAAACCCCGCACAGCTTCGAGGAGGTGCCGCTGGAGCAGCAACCTGCGACGCTGGACCAGGCGGCCCTCCACTTTTGCCTGGCCGATGCGTTCCACCCCGGCTGCGAGATGACCTGGCCGGTGCGGCACGCGACGATGTACTCCGCGCCCTTCCGCATCAGGCACCGCCCCGCCGGGGAGCCTGTGCCCGACTATGGCCCCGTCCTGGACCAGGCGGAAGCTCTCGGCTTCACCGGGCCGCTGTACGCGCAGGGGCCTGGCGATATTTCCCGATGGATGGCGATACCTTGGCAGGCGGATACGGCCAGTTGTCGTTCCGCTTATGCCGACTCGGCTTACGGCGCGTCCTACGACCCCTACGTGCCCACGTTCTGGCCCGCCCGCGTGCCCAATCACGTGCTGACGGAGGAGAACTACGATATTGTAATGGACCAGAGCAGGTCGCGCGAGGAACGGATCGCGGCCTTCCGGCAAAGGGCAAGCTGGTTCCGCGTGCTGGAGGGGGAGAGCCTGGAGCAGAAGAACCAGATGGTGCGCGACTTCGGCAAGATGGGCGTGGTGGAAGCGCGCGAGGGCATCCCCGACGACCCCGATTTCCCGCCCGTCATATTCGTGGAGTCACGGCCGGAGTTCCCGGTGGAGGAGATAGCGCCACGGCGCAACCTGGTCATGCTGCACATGTCGGGGGCGCGTGGAGGGGCGGGCCCTGGGGCCACCGAGGCGGCCCTCCAGGGCGCGGGCAGGCCCGAGGGTGAGGTCGTCACCGGATACCACGATGAGGTCCACCGGTTCGTGCGCCGCCCGTACACCGTGGTGCCCAACACGGGGGAGTAATTAGGAATTTAGGATTTAGAATTTAGAATTTAGAATTTTGGTGACTAATCGCGCATTGCCAAAATTCTAAATTCTAAATTCTAAATCCTAAGTCCTAAGTCCTAAGTCCTAATGTACGATGTAGCTGTGGTGGGGGGCGGGCCGGCGGGGACGGTGGCGGCGCTGGGGCTGGCACGTGCCTCTCGGCGGGTGTTGTTGCTCGATCGGAGCGTGGCGGGGGAGTTCAAGATTGGCGAGGGGCTGCCGCCCGCCGCGATGCCGCTGTTGCGCGACCTGGGGCTGCGAGAGTCCTTCCTGGCGGGTGGGCACCTGCCGTCGTATGGCAACCTCTCGGCCTGGGGCTCGCCTCTCCTCCAGAGCACCGATTTCATCTTCGACCCGAACGGGCACGGCTGGCACCTGGACCGTGCCCGTTTTGACGCCTTTTTGCGCGACCATGCGGGGGCGGCGGGAGTAGACGTTCGGCATGCGACCTCGCTGCGGCGGCAGGAGTGGGACGAGGAGGCGGGAGCCTGGAGGCTGGGCCTGGTGGGGGCCGAAGGTAAGGCGGAGGCGCGCTGCCGGTGGCTGGTGGACGCGAGCGGGCGCAGATGCGTTGTAGCGAGGCGGGAAGGCGCGCGCCGCCGGGCGGACGATGCGCTTACGGCCGTGTACGCACTGTTTGGGCAGGCGGACGAGGCCGCGGGGGCGGACCAGGACTCGCGCACCCTCATCGAAGCGGCCCCCGACGGCTGGTGGTACACGGCGCTGCTCCCGGCGAACCGCAGGGTGGCCGTGTACCATAGCGACACCGACCTGCTACCGGCCTCGATGCTGCTCGCGCCCGAGGGCTTCATGTCGCTGTTGGACGGGACCGAGCACGTGCGCGGCTACTTCGCGGGGCCAGGTTACACGATGCTGGGGGCGCCGAGGGCTACTCCGGCGCAAAGCTCCCGCCTGCAACGGTTCGTGGGTAAAAGCTGGCTGGCGGTGGGGGACGCCGCGCTCTCTTTCGACCCGCTCTCCTCTCAGGGCATCATGACGGCCCTGTTCGGGGGTATGGTGGCCGGGGTAGCGTTAGACGCCCACCTTGCGGGTGAGCCCGACGCCCTCGACAGCTACGGCGCGCGCCTGGCCGCGATATACAAGGCTTACCTGAATAACAGACTGTTTTACTACGGGTATGAAAGCCGCTGGCCGGAGCGGCCCTTCTGGGGGCGGCGCAAAGTTGGGGCTTCGGGCGAGTAGCGTCACTCTCGTTTCAAGCTTGCCATAGAGGGGGCCAGTTAGGTTTCGGAGCGGAGCCTGGGCTCAGGGGGGGTGCCTTTGGGGGTGCCCTTGGAGGGCGGGTCGGTGACGTGCTCGCCGGGGCCGGTGATTACGCGCAGGGCACCCGGTATGAGGTCGATCTGGGCGGGGGTGTAGCCGCGTGGGAGGGCGTCGGCGTGCACGGGCCAGGGGCGGCGGTTGGAAGTCAGCACCTGCACTTTCTTGGCCCGGTAGACGCGCACGTCGGGGTGGCCGGCGCTGTTTGCCATGGTTAGCTGTTTGCCGTTGCGGGTGTGCTGGCCGTGTCCCACCAGGCGGCGAGGGTCGGCGCGGTGGAGCATGGCCCGCAGGACGTGGCGGACGAAAGACCACTTGCTGAAGTTGCGGAAGATCACCACGTCAAAGCGGCGGTCGTCCACCTTCGCTTCGGGGGCGAGGGGCACCGAGTAACCCCAGTAGGGGCCGTTAGCGACGAGGACCACCAGGGCCTTTATGCGTATAGCCCGGCCGTCGAGCACCACGGTAACGGAGCGCGGCCTGAACTTGAAGAAGGTGTTGAGGGCGTCGAACAGGCGAACGTACTCGCCCTTGTCAACTTTGTTGAGGATGGGGAATATAGCGGCGTCGAGGCCCACGCCGGCGGTTTCGAGGAAGTAGGTGCCGTTGCAACGCCCGGCGTCTACCTTCTTGATCTCACCGAGGCGGAGCACTTTGGCGGCCTCTTCAAGGTCGAACGGCACATGCATCATGCGGGCCACGTTGTTGGCGCTGCCGAGGGGCAGGATGCCGAGGGTGATCTTGCGGCCTATGAGGGCGGTCGCGACTTCGCCCACCGTACCGTCGCCCCCGCAGGCAATCACGATGTCGTACTTATCTTTGAGGGCCTGTTGGGCAAGCTCGGTGGCGTGCTGGGGGTACTGGGTTTCGAGGAAGTCGGCCTCGATGCCATTGGCTTCGAGCACGCGACGCACGTCGTCCACACCGGCGGCGTTAGTGGTGATGCCGCCCTTCTTGCCCGCCGCAGGGTTGATGATTACCGCTACCCTGGTGCCGGGGGGTATGTTATCGTGGGCCTCTTCGGGCGCGTAAGCTTCGTGGCCCTCCAGTGGAGGCGAGGTGTCGTCGTTGCCGTTCTGTCGTGCTTCGTCCTGTTGCTGCTTTACCACTTGGGCCATTCTTAGGTCCTCTTTCCCGCGAACAAGTAGATGGGGTGTATCACAAGCGACTGTAATGCAAGTCATGGGCCAAGGCTTCGCAGGGCTGAAGTGGGTTACCGGCAAGTAGTTTATTCTGCTTGCGGCAATAGTCCGCGACGATTCTTGTAACGCTCGCTTGAGCGGCAGATGGAGTAGATTTGACGTACAGGGAGTGCCTGGTGTAGAAGGAAGAGCTAATGCCGCCCTAGCGCAAGGCTGTCCGGCAAGGATGGCAGGCATTGTGATAATCACTACTCAAGCTAATCAGTTTAGTTAAGGAGGCAGTATGAACGATGACGAGCAGGAAGACCCCACGATCTACAAAGTCGTAATGAACGACGAAGAGCGGTATTCCATCTGGCCCGCCGACCGGGAGAACCCCCGGGGCTGGCGCGACGCAGGCAAGCACGGGACCAGGGCGGAGTGTCGCGCCTATATCGAGGAGAACGCGATAGGCGTCTGGCGCCCCGACCCGCGCAGGAGCACGGAAGAAGCGGGCCAGTAAAGCCACGGCTGAGGCAGAGAGGGAGGTGGGCTGAGGCCGGGGCGGAACCGCCGGGAAGCCCTCGAATAGAGAGTAAGGGGCTTCCCGGTGACGCTGCTGGTCATGGGACTACGGGGCCGACCGCTGGTTTCAGTTCAGCCTGCGCATGTGGGGGAAGAGGATCACGTCGCGGATGGAGTACTTGTCGGTGAGGACCATGGTGAGGACCATGGTGAGGACCATGGTGAGGCGGTCGATGCCCACGCCCATGTCGCCCGTGGGGGGCATGCCGACCATGAGGGCGGTGACGAAGGCCTCGAACCGCGCTACCGCGCAATAGTCGTTAGTTCGCGCTCAACGAGCGAGCGCACGCGATCAGCCTGGGCGTCGTAGAGGCGATTGAGAGGATATCGAGTGTTCGCGGGGAGAGGGAGGTCGCGCTCCAGGTGTGATGCAATGTAGTGCACCTGATAGTCGGCGGAAACCGCCAGGCTCAAGAAACGGCGCTCATCTTGCAGGATTAGTTTCGCATCGACAAGCTCAGCCAGGATGGCATCTATCTGGGTTTGCGTAGGCACAGGTGCAGGCATGCTCGCCAGGAGAGCCTCCAGATCGCTGCGCGTGTGAGCATGATCGAAGAACTCGTAAATGGTACGATGAGGCCCCGTCAGGATGTACTCTTTGTTACGGGCCACTGGTCGGGTGTCGTAGATGACGAGGGCTTCGCCGTCAACGAGCGAAGTCAATTGGCCTCGGTGGGCTTCGTCTTTCCACATCTCTACTTGCCGCCGCAACTCACCGAGGTAAGTCTCCGGATCACGCTCGTCAGCAAAGTCGAAGTCGAAGAAGTACGCGAGTGCAGCAAGTTCCTCAGGGGGAAACGGGTAGACATATTCGTGGGCGCGTGCAGCACGTACGTTGCAGACACCGTTGCTACCGGATTTGTCGAATAGTGGGCTGAAGCGATCAAGGCGGACCAAATTAACGTGAATCGGCGGGGGTAGATGGGTTAGCAGGGGCACGAGTTGCGCTTGCATAGCATAATCCACCGGGTCCTCTTCTGGGAAGCCCGCAAGCAAGTTCCAGCCTGGCTGCACCATAAACTCAGCACACCAGCGCAATAGCTGTATGTTTTGAAGCATGCTAACGCCCTTGCGCATAAGCCTAAGTACGTTGTCATTGAGGCTCTCGATTCCAGGTTGGATCTGCCCAATGCCGGCTTCGCGGAATAGGCGGACCTGATCCTTGCGGAGATTGGCCTTGGTCTCATAGAACAGGTCCAATTGTAACCCGAGATCGACCAAGCGGGGGAGGAGATCGCGGAAGTAGCGAAGGTCCATTATATTGTCGACGGCGGCAAGACGAGTCGTGGGGTACCTTTCGACAAGCGCCATAATCTCATCAAAAGCCCTGTCAGCCGACTTAACCCGAAATTTCATTGTTAGGCCGTTGAGACCGCAGAAAGTGCAATGTGATTTTTCTCCCCACCAGCATCCTCTAGACGTCTCAATAAGGAGTTGCGGTGCCAGGGAGGCGTCGGCGCTCATGCCCGAGCGCTGGACCATGTAGTCGTCATAGTTCGGGAGGGGTAGCGCATCCATATCGACGACGGGGGCGGAGTGCTGCGAGCTGACCGTTTGTCCGTCGAGGCGCCGTGTGAAACCCGCAATATCGCCAACGGGCCTGTCATGAAGGATCTGTCGTGCGAGTTGCGGGAAAGCAATATCTCCCTCGCCGGAGCATACATAGTCGATGAAGGGGAAAAGTCGATGTAGCGTTACACCCATTTCCCCTTCACAATTAGCTCCGCCGAAAACGATCGGGATGGAAGGGAAGTGCTCCTTGACACGGCGTGCCAAGGATAGAGAGGCCAAGTTTTGCTCGAAGGTCGTTGTGAAACCGACCAACGCGTAATCGTCCCATGCGACCCCTGCCAGGCAATCCTCAATGAAACAAGACGCCTGCCTTTGTAGTTCAAGGAGGCCGGGAAGCAGTCCCCCGGCATCAATTGGGTCGCTGCCTAGGCGCAGTTCGCGATTTGACCGCGCCAGACAAGGGTAAAGAACCTCATTATAGTAGCGCTCGGCGCTCGGTAGCTGTTGCCCAAACATCGAGTTCGCAAAGACCCACTCTCCGATCAGCGATTCGGTGTCAAAGTTGCTGATGCGCTCGTAATTCTCCACGCCCAATTGCCTAGCAAATTGCAAGTTGAGATAGCTCACCTCGCAAGGCAGACCCTCTCGTAATAGGGCTGCCTTGAGCAAACTAAGCCCGATAGCCGGCCGGGTCGTGGTGGCGAAAGGCATAGTAAGCAGCAGGACTGGTTTCATCAGCTATCTCCTTTACTTATATTGCCCCATGTTGCGAGGATTCAGACCTGACTCGCTACTGCTCAGGTCATAGAGCCAGCGGAGCCTTTGCAATGGGCCGAATATCGGGCCAAGTATCGCGTCGCAATCGCGAGGCAAGTAGCCAGGGAATGAGTGACCTGCGCGGCAAGCGGAGTATTCAAGTTCTCATCGAGAACGAAATGCGCGCCGATAGCGCCAGACGGTACTTGCTGGTGGGCAAGAAACGTGGTTGCCGCAACCAACGTGAGGGAGGGGGCCTGTGACAGCCTCGTTGCATCTACGAGTGCAGTAGACAAGAGGGGCAAGTCATACTCCTTCACCGCTTGAATGATTATTGCATCCGACAAGACAAGCTCTAGTTGCTCCTCATTCAGCGGTGCGTCAGGGAGGATTTGGAGCCAACGCGCGTCCGGACGGCTCCAGGAAGCGCGACCGGCCACACGCGCAACTATCTCAGCAAGGCTGACGGTTTCACTGAATGCTACAGGACCCCGATTGTCGGGTACTTGGGGCCGATCCACCCCACCACTTCGACAGAACTCGTCTGCACCTGCGATAGCACACTCGCAAAGCTCTACCAGTGCTGGATCAATAGCCAGGGGCGTTTGCCAGTTGCCGTCCTGGTTGTGGCTACCGCTTTGTGGGTGTCGGGCTAACAGGGCGCACAACAACCCGCCTAGGTAAGTTGTGTGGTAGAAATGCTTGAAGGCATAGGCCGACGCATCAGGACCCCCTAGCGCGGAGAAAGACGCCGGCTCAAAACTGGGTGAAGGCAGTATGCCCAGTTCATCCCACGTTCTTGCGAGCAGATGCCAGGCAAAGCGTGCGTAGGGCGACCAGGGACGATTCATCAGGCTGGCGCACATGAGGAACTCGGCAAGGAGGTCGAGGTCTTCGGTCATCAGGTGCCATGCAAGCGCTGCATCGACGATCCCCGCTATGTGGTCGTGGTCAAGCGAGTCAGGCAAAGGGCGCGTACCGAAGTCGGTGAGATAGAAGATCGAGTGAGTATAGGCGTAGGCGTCTTCGCGGGTCATATAGATTGGATGGGTCCGGCTTGAGAGGATCGAGTACGGCAGTATGTCATGTACGGTTATCGATGCATCGGGGTGTAAGAGGCTGCGGACCCAGCGCACGTCCAGCGTCCGAAACGGCAGACGCTCGGCAATATCGACGTACCCTATTCCTATTGCCTGCCTTATAAGTTCATCCGTGACTTCATCGGGGTCCCCAAGCGAGGAGAGCACGATCCGTGTTGTACCGAGGGATAGCGCAGTATAGGGGAAACGCAACAGCAGCACACGCGTGCGCTCACTGCTCGCAAAGCTAGCCAACTTGTGGCGCACTTCGCTTAATACTTCTCGGAGTGGCTCAGATGGATCGGCAATGCGCGAAGCGAGGAGCACAAGGATAGATGTCTCTATGACAACCTTGTCAAGCAGCCGTACCAAGCTGCCAAGCTCCTCTGCCCACAACTCGACGGTGCCGTCGAGTTGCGCCAGGTTTCTGTTTGCAAACGAGAGAACACCCACAAGACGACCAAGCAGTTCGTCACGGGACAAGTCCGGTGCCAGGCTGTGAAGTGTCGGTAAGGAGAGCACTACGCCAGCGGACACACCCATCCGAATTCTCCTCCGAATAATTGTGGAGTCCAGTCTCAGACCAGCGGGCCATTTTCCAATAGGCACCACTGGACTTCAAAGCTAAGATTCTCAGCGCAAGCAACCCAGAGTGTGCCCGCAACCCGGCAGAGGCGGTGCCGACTACCTATTGCGAGCATCTGGCCCGGCTGGTGCGTTGCCGTGCGGGTCCAGGTGCTTACTCGGCACGCTTCGGGGAGCGCCCGGTACACTGAGACTACATGGCGCTGCGCGGGCGTAGCAGAGTCAGCAAGCAGCCGCGCCCGTGGCCCGTAAATGGAGCTTGGTGCGGACGTCCAGAACTTTCGGCTGTCGCGTCGTACCGGGCGTGCCGGACAGGCGTTGATAAGCGCGAACTAAACTGCTACAACTCCATGCAGCGGCTTACTGGAGAGCGGCCAGGGTGAACGAATAGTCACACGCAGCACGGGCGAGATGCTCAATTGTGCCTCTACCGCAGAAACAGCGCCCGGACCAGTGCCGCAAAGACCATGACAAAGCCGGTATTGCACGAGGCCTTTGGCACTCGCGAAGGCTTCGGGCGCGAACAACTATAAGACGGGTATAAGACGGGCGCGAGAGAGCATCGCAATCCCCGCATGAGCATCTTGACCACTTCGTTCAGGAGGGAGCATAGGTGACTAGCGCCAACGACCCGATACGGGGGCACACAATGCTCTCCTTACCCTGGGGAGTGGCAAATCGGGCAGTAGCCGCGCCTCATGTGTTTGTAGTTTGCTTACCCTTCATACCCTCTCCGCCAAGTTGACCGGGCCGGGACGTGCCTGACTGACCGGCCCAAGAACCGCCTGCCAGACCAGTCAACGACTGCACCGTGTCTATGAGGGAAGAGATCTCTTCAATAGTCTGCGCTCTGCCTTTGATAATAAGGCCATAACCTTCCCACGCGACAATTGCATCCGCGACCAGGCTCTGTGGATCGATACGGCCAACTCCCTCAGGCTGGAGAAGGCTCCGGATGGGGGCATCCAGGTTGAGAA
>DASVQO010000050.1:0-3133 GCA_036389075.1 Chloroflexia bacterium
GAACACGGGAGACCCAGAGGTACAGCGCGTCTACCTGCAAGTAAAGGACGGCAGCGAGAAGTTCATCGCGACGTTTCCTACCGGCGAAGGCTACCTTGCTTCGGGTACTACAGAGTGGAAGATGGGCCTCTTCACCTTCACAGCACCGCAAGAGGCACGCAGCGTTATCGTCTTGCTAAGGAGCCGTGGAAGTGAGGGGTGCTACCGCAAGATTGAGCTACGGGAGGTAGTAAAGAAGGCCCCCTGACCGCTGTTGTCCTACTCAATCCCTGGCCCGCGCAATCCGCCGTACCAGGCACACCGCGCAATGTACTTTTCACGCGATAGACAATGCCCTTGAACACCAATAGCCCTCCAAGTGATAAGCCCGCCCGGGTGCAGCCGGTGCCCGCGCCCGAAGCGCACGTCCAAACGCGCTGGGCAGGCAGGAGAAGGCCCCTGGCCCAAAACGTGGAAATACTGGCAGCACTCGCCCTTGCCGCCGTTTACCTGGCTACGATGAGCGGGCACCTGCAAAGTATTGACGGACTGCTGGTCTACGAGCAATCGCGCGCGCTCACTTACGACCAATCGTTTCGCTTTGCCGCGCCCGTGGGCTGGACCGGGGCCGAGACCAGCGTCTCGAAGTATGGGATTGGACTGTCTCTCACGTATGTGCCCGGCCTGGTCCTCTGGTCGTGGCTCAAGCCTTACGTACCTGCCGGCCCAACAGACTTCCCTCACTTTTACTCAGACCCACTATATACCCTGGCGGCCGCGCCCGTGCACATCCTGGTGACGGTACTGGCAGCCTACGTGCTGGCAAAGTTCTGCTACCGCCTGGGGTTCAGCCGGTCTATTGGTCTGCTGGCGCTCGTCTTGTACGGGGTGGCTTCCCCCGCCGTAACCTACGCTCGTGGTGACTTCGCGCAACCTCTGGAGGGATTGTGCTGGATACTTGGCCTGTACTCCGCCTTTGCGTATAGCCAGACACGGCGGGCGGGGTGGCTAATTGTGTGCGCGGGCAGCGTGGCGATGGCGGTGCTCACACGGCTGGTGGAGAGCACGATGCTCATTCCTGCTGTTACGCTGGTAGCCACGCAGAGCATCTGGGTTTGGCGGTGGAAGCGCTGGCAGTGGGTTGGCGCTACCGCCGTGTTCCTGGGCACCGCCGTTGGCGTGGCGGGGACCCTCTACGTCAACTACCAGCGTTGGGGCTCTATGCTGAAGAGCGGCTACGAGGGCGAGGGTTGGTACACCCCGCTCCTGGAAGGTCTGTCGGGCAGCCTGTTCAGCCCAGTGCGTGGCATCCTGTGGCAATTCCCCGCTGTCATGGTGGCGCCACTGGGGCTGTATGTGCTCTGGTCGCGTGGGTACCGGGCGCTGAGCATTGCCACGGCTTTCCTGGCTCTCGCACAGCTCTTGAACGTGGCTACATGGTCGGTCTGGTGGGGCGGCTGGGCGTGGGGGCTGCGCCTCTACGTTACCGCCCTGCCGGTGATCGCGCTGCTAGCAGTTGCCGGGATTACCGCGCTCCCGCGCCTGGTGCGCCCTGCCTTCACGGTATTCGCGGTGGCTGCCGGAGTGCTCTGGGCAGTGCCCACTCTGCTCATTGACCTGTTGAGCAACTATGCCGAGACGTATGATGGTACCGCCAACGCCTTCAGGCTGGACGGCCACCCTGCCGCGGCTATCTCGCGTTTCCTGGACCACTGGTACGCGGAGACCCCGGTAGACCGGTTCGCCGCCGACATCCTCTGGATTCGCACGGCAGGGCAGACCGGAAGCGCTTCACTTATCCCCATGATAGCCCTCCTGGTTTGCGCGTTAGCACTGGCAGCAAGGGTATGCGTTCTCCAGGGGTATTTCACGCGATGGCAGCGCATCTCCGCCCGTCGAGCAGTGCCGTCTCTGGTTGAAGGCGGGGAGCCTTGAGCGGCACGCGAGTCGTTGGGCATATGATGTCGCTTGAGAGAGGGCGGTGCGACAACCCTACGTATTTTGGAGGTAGCAAAGAACGCTTCTTGACAGCTATTGTGCCTGCTGGGTCTATGGCCCGCGCAATGCACCCGGGGGACCCGGGAGCAGCATGCCGGTTGACAGCTTCGGAGGGGGTATCCTATACTTGTGTGTTCTAGACCATCCATGGCGGGCGGAAAAATGCCAGGAGCGAGCCAAAGCTTTGTGGCTATGAGAGTTGGCGGCCCTTTTAGCTTTGGCACAGGGATATACCCGGTGGGAGGCATAAGCCCGCCCCCGCAGAGGCTCGCAGCAGGTTGTAGATGCGCATCGGTCTAATAGCAGCTGAGTATTCCTACCCCAACAACGGCGGAGGTATCGGCACCTACACGAAGACGCTGGCCCACGCGCTAGCGCAAGCCGGGCACACCACACACGTCATTGCTGACGCGCCAAACGGCGGGCGGACAGTGCGCGAAGGGAGCATACTCGTGCATCACGTACCGCCGGTCCGTCTTGTGCTCGGCCCGCTCCGTCCCTTGTTCTACCGCTGGGTCGGCGTTCCCCTGGAGATGGTCGAGCGGGCAGTCGCGGTTAGACGTGCGGTTCGCCGGATTAGACGACGCTACGGCCTGGATGTTGTCGAGGCGCCTGAGTGGGGAGCCGAAGGACTGCTGCTCTCGGGCCCAGGCGTGCCCCCCCTGGTGGTGAGATTTCACGGGCCGCGCTTCCTGGTACGCGAGTTGAACGGGCTGAAGCGTACCAGGAGCGAACTGATTGCGGACCTCCTGGAGCAGCTTGCGGTCCGGCTCGCGAAACGCACCACCAGCCCCTCGCGTAGTGTGTCCCAACTGCTGGCTCGACGCTATAAGAGGCAGGACCTATTGCGACACACCACGGTAATACCTAATCCCGTCGATACCGATCTGTTCCAGCCGGGCGACCGCAACGCCGGCCCGGCGGTGGCCCGTGCGGAAAGCATCCTGTTTGTAGGGCGGCTGGAGCGCAGGAAAGGCCCGCACATACTGGCCGATGCGCTCAAGCAGGTATTACCCGCATGCCCCGGGTCCCGAGCGGTCTTCGTCGGGGCGGACACCGAGTCCGCACCGGGAGGCAGCTCTATGACGGCCTACATTCGCCGCATGCTTGGAGAGCTTGCACCCAGGGCCGATTTTCCAGGCCAGGTGCCCAGGGA
>DASVQO010000051.1:0-3370 GCA_036389075.1 Chloroflexia bacterium
GAACAGGAGCGGGTCGCCCGAGCCAACCAGCAGCCCGTGGGGGCTGTCCGCGTGGATGCCGTCCTGCCCGTTGCCCAGGTCCTGGAGTCCGGTTGCGTCAGTGCCGATCTTGTTGCGCCGGATGACTACGGAAACGCCGGAGCCGCTGGGGGCTTGCGGTCCTTCGCTACGGGCAGGCTCGCCGGACGCAAATGCGCCCTCGATGAAGATGCCATTGACATCGTTACCGGAAATCACGTTGCCCGTTCCGGCTGCCGTTCCACCGATTAGGGCGCGGTTGGGGCTGTGAATATAGATGCCGTTAGCGCCGTTGCTCACGGTCACAGCGCCGGTGGCCCCCAGGCCGATGTAGTTGCCCTGCACTACGGTGGCTCCACTAGAGGGGGTTGCGCCTTCCGGAGCGCCGGAGGGGCTTCCCGTGAGGGGTGAATAAAGCTCGATGCCCTGGAGGTAGTTGCCGCTGATGATATTGCGCTCTCCCGCCGTGGGACCGCCGATAGTGGTGCTGATGGAAGCGATGACTTCCACACCGGCATAGCCGTTGGGCACCGCCGACATGCCGCTGGCGGACGTGCCGATATAGTTGCCCACGACCGTTATGGCGGACGAGTTGAGGATGCTAACGCCCCGCTGGTCGTTGCCGCTGAGTAGGTTGCGTTGCGCCGGGGTGTTACCTCCGATGGTGGAGGTCTGTACGTCGAGGAACTGCACGGCGTACTGGTTGCCCATCTCGGTCGTGCCGGTCGCATCAGTGCCGATAAAGTTGCCATGCACCCAGATGTTGTTGGGGCGCACTACGTCCAGCGAGTCCCCGACGGAGTTGGCCCTTACCCCGTTGGCAAAGTTGGAGATCACCAGTCCCCTTACCTCGCTGCCCGAGGGAGTGGTGCCCGCCGTGATATCCGGCTGGAACCAGAGGCCGTAGTCGCCCAGGGCGCCGCCGTTGTCGAGCACGATCTTGAGCTGCGCGTTATCGCCCACCGCCAGGTTGTTGGGAGTTGCCCCGTCCTGGCTGTAGCCGTCGATGAGCAGCGTGTCCGTGATTAGAGGGAGTGCGTTTAGCGTGGTGATGGTCTGCACGCCCGCCGCCGCTATGTCGAACTCGATTGCGTCGGGGCCAGGGCTCTGGTTGGCGTTGATGATTGCCTGTCGTAGCGAGCCGGGGCCGCTGTCGCTGGTGTTGGTGACTACGAAGGTGGCGTTCACCTGCTGTGGTACGGCGGGCCTCTCGAACGCGGACTTCGTGGTGGGCAGGGCCGCCCGCGCGGTACCCGTGCCGGAGACCAGTACCAGCAAAGCGCCCACGGCCACGAACAGGGCCAACATTACAAAGAAGACGTACCGCCGTAACGTATGGCCGAAACGATCTACAACCATCTACTTCTCCTTGAAACGTGTTTTTGGACGGCGTTGGGCGTGCGACCCCACGGGAATCATCTCGCGCGAACCCCCCTGCCGCCGCTATGCGCATGGCCAGGCTGCAAAACAGCCGGTGGCAAGGCACAGGCAAAACAGGCCCCGCGACACACGAGTCACACAGCAAATAGGCCCAACGAGTTCTTATGCTATCACTTACCTCGGCGACCTGTCAATATGAGTGAAGTGTTAGCCAGGTCAGATGCAAAGTCTCACAAGCCACGACATCAGCACCCAAAGTCCCCCTGTCATCCTGAGCGTAGCGAAGGATCAGCCGCCCGCTCTTGACCCTTTCAATTGAGGCACCTCTGTTCCTTTAGCCGCCATCATCCCCAATGTTGCAGACTCTCGCCTCCCCACCTGATCCTTCGCTGCGCTCAGGATGACGAAGGCCGGGCTTGTGAGGCTTTGCATGCGACCCGCGGTGATAGCGGGCCGATTCCAAGCAACACCTGGGTGCGGCTTCTTGCCCGCGCCCCGCCTTCTCGCTTATAATCGACCAATCAGATGTGCATCACCCTAACCGGAGATGCACGTGTAACCCTGAGCGTGCGGACCACGGCTCAGGGTTTTGGCTTGTTATGGGGGTGAGTTGCTGCTGTTGATGCTTGCCTGGCGAGACTGTGAGGAAGAAGGGGTAAATAATGGAACAATGGCTGGCGCTCGTGGTGTTCGTGATTACGTTCGCGGCGATCATCGTTGAAAAGGTGCATAAGACGCTGGTGGCCCTGGCGGGTGCCCTGGCGATGTTGCTGCTGGGGCTGATCTCGCAGGAGCGGGCGTTCGAGGGCGTGGACTGGAACGTGATCTTCCTGCTGGCGGCCATGATGATCATCGCCAACGCCCTGCGCCGCACCGGCATTTTCCGGTGGACCGCGATGAAGATCATAGACGTAGCGCGGGGCGAGCCTGTGGCCGTGCTGCTGCTCCTGTCCACCCTCACCGCCTTCGCCTCGGCCTTCCTCGACAACGTGACCACGGTGGTGCTCATGGTGCCCCTCACCCTGTTCGTCGCCAACGCCCTGGCTATCAGCCCGGTGCCGTTCCTCATCTCCGAAATCCTGGCCTCCAACATCGGCGGGGCAGCCACGCTGATAGGCGACCCGCCCAACATCATCATCGGCAGCGCGTCCGGCCTCGACTTCGGGGCGTTCCTGTTCAACATGGGGCCGCTCATACTGGTGGTTTACCTGGCCTTTGCCGGGCTGATGGTGCTCTTCTTCCGCAAGGAGCTAAAGACCAGCCTGCGGCACCGCGCCGAAGCCATAGCCATGCCGGAAGAGGGAGTCATACGCGACCGGCGGCTGCTCGTGCAGTCGATGATCGTGCTGGTGGGGGTCATCCTGGGCTTCCTGCTGCACGGGTTCCTGCATTACGAAGCAGCGACGGTGGCCCTGACCGGGGCGGTAGCACTGATGCTGTTCGCCAACCTGGAGGTGCACGAGGTGTTGAGCGAGCTCGAGTGGACGACGCTGCTGTTTTTCATCGGGCTGTTCGTGGTGGTGGAGGCGCTGGTGGAGGTGGGCTGGATAGAGGCGGCGGCCAGGGCCATGCTCGACCTGACGGGGGGCAACGAGGCGGTTACGGCCATGATCCTGCTCTGGGGCAGCGGGGTGGCCTCCGGCATCGTGGACAACATCCCCTACACGGCCACGATGGTGCCTATCGTGCAGGAGCTGAGCGCCACGATGAGGCCGGAGCCGCTCTGGTGGTCCCTGGCGATAGGGGCGTGCCTGGGCGGAAACGCCACGGCGGTGGGGGCCTCGGCCAACGTGATCGTGCTCAGCCTGGCCGACAGAGCGGGGTTCAGGATCAGCTTCGTGCGGTTCCTCAAGTACGGGGTGGTTGTGACGGTGGTGTCGCTTGCGATTAGCACGGTGTACGTTTGGCTGCGGTACCATAGTTAGTGGTCAGTGGTCAGTGGTCACTGGTCAGTGGTCAGTGGTCAGTGGTC
>DASVQO010000052.1:0-13922 GCA_036389075.1 Chloroflexia bacterium
CGTTTGTAAGCCCACGTTCACTCGCGGGTCTGTCGTCTTTTGCAGCGGGCCTGTCGGTCGCCGCTTCGCTGGATGGCAGGCTGCAGTGCGGAGTGGACCTCATCGAGATCGACCGCATCCAGCTAGCGTTGGACCGCTGGGGCGAGCGTTTCCTCCGCAGAGTGTGGACCGAGCGCGAGATCGCAGCCTGCCGGGGCAGGTACAGGGAGCTTGCCGCGCGCTTCGCGGCCAAGGAAGCCGCTTCAAAGGCGCTGGGCACAGGCATCGTGGGCATCATCTGGCGCGAGCTAGAGGTATTGTCCGACGGGCGGGGTAAACCGCTCCTCTTCCTGCACGGCCAGGCGCGGGCCAGGGCGGATGAGCTTGGCCTCAACGCCTGGGCGGTGAGCATCACCCACAGCCGAAACTTGGCCTGCGCGTTTGTTGTGGCTTACGCGGCCCCCTCGGAGGAATGAGGTGACCGTGCTGGTCACAGCGGCCCAGATGCGCGACATCGAGGCGGACGCGGTCGAGCGGGGGCAGACCTGGGCAGGGCTGATGGACCGGGCAGGAGAGGCGGTGGCTCGCCATGCTATCGACTGGCTCGGCGCGGAGACAGCCCAGCGCGTGCTTGTGCTTGCGGGGCCGGGCAATAACGGTGGTGACGCACTGGTGGTGGCCAGGCACCTGCACGACCACGGCTGGCCGGTGCGCTGTCTCACATGGTCCAGGAAAACTCTCGCCGGGGACCGCCTGTTGGCGCCCCTGCAAGCGCGTGGCATCGAGGTAAAGTCGATCCTCGCGGGTCCCAACGCCGGCTTCGGGGAGGCTCTTGCCTGGTGCACAGTAGTCGTAGACGGCCTGTTGGGTACAGGATTGCAGCGCGACATAGCTGCCCCGCTGGCTGATATAATCAGGGAAGTAACTGCTTCGCGAGTCCCGGTGGTCGCTATTGACGTGCCCACCGGGATCGACAGCAACACGGGGCGAGTGCTTGGCACCGCTCTCAAGGCAAGGTTCACGGTCGCGACAGGTCTGCTCAAATACGGGCACGTCATGGAGCCGGGTAAGAGCATGTCGGGAAAAATATCTATAGGAGAAATCGGAGTGAGTCAGGCAACAAGCCGCCAGGCGGCAAACGGAACTCTACTTACAGACGGCGACATCAAGAAGATGCTGCAAGACCGCCCGCCCGACGCAAATAAAGGCACGTTCGGCAAAGCGATGGTGGTCTCCGGCTCGGTCAACTACATCGGTGCGGCGGCGCTCGCAACCGAGGGTGCTATGCGCTCCGGCGCGGGGTTGGTAACCCTGGCTTGCGCGGGCGACCTGTTGCCCATACTCGCGGTCAAGCTCACCGAGTGCACCTTCCTGCCCCTGCCTTCCGATCTCGGGGCGATTGCACAGGCCGCCGCCGAGAAGCTGTTCGCCGCCACCAAAGACTACAACGCCTTGCTTGTAGGGTGCGGGCTTGGCAAAGAGAAAGAGACAGCCTCGTTCTTGCGAAGCCTGTTGTCCAGACCCGAGGAGATCACGCACCCAGGTATGCGCCCCATTGGTTTCGCCGCCCGGCGCGCGGAGCCAAAAAGTAGCGAGCCGGAAAAGTTCGCGCTGCCGCCCCTGGTGCTGGATGGCGACGCGCTGAACCTACTCTCCGACTGGCCGGAGTGGGCCGAGCATGTGCCTGCCGGCTCGGTCCTTACTCCACACCCCGGCGAGATGGCCCGGCTGACCGGCCTGACCGTTGACGAGGTGCAGGCGGACAGAGTTGGCGCTGCCCGAGAGAATGCGGCCAAGTGGAAGCAGATCGTGGTGCTGAAAGGCGCGGGCACGGTGATCGCCGAGCCGGGCGGGCAGGTCTACGTCAGCCCCTTCTCGAACCCCGTTCTAGCCACGGCGGGCACGGGCGACGTGCTCGCCGGCACCATAGTGGGACTGCTCGCGCAGGGCCTCACGCCCCTCGACGCCGCCTGCGCCGGGGTCTACCTGCACGGCGTAGCGGGTGAGATACTGCTTGCCGAGTTTGGTCCTGTCGGCGGCCTTGCAGGCGATCTCGCCAGGCTCATGCCTCAAGCTCACAAGGCGCTCAGAGAGGGGCGCGATGATTAGCACCGGGGAACCGGCTGCGGGTGGAACTTCGAGCCTCGAGGCGGCGTTGCCCGGGGCGGGGAGGCCGGTGAGCGCCGAAATCGACCTGTCCGCTATCACCGCCAACACGCGCGCTATCAAGGGCGTGGTGGGGCCTCGGTGCCGCGTCATGGCGGTAGTGAAGGCCAATGGGTACGGGCTGGGCGCTCGGTGGGTTGCGCTGGCCGCGCTGGAAGGTGGGGCGTCGTGGCTGGGGGTGGCCTGCGTGGACGAGGGAGTGCAACTGCGCCGGGCGGGCTACAGCGGCCCCATCCTGGTCATGAGCTATGTGCCTCCCGAAGAAGCTGAGGCGGCGGTTCGCAACCGGCTCACCCTTGTGCTTCATCGCGAGCGCACCGCGTTGGCCCTGGAGGAGGCGGCGTCCCAGTTGGGGCTGCCTGCGGGTGAAGTGGGCGTGCACATCAAGGTGGACACGGGGTTGGGGCGCTATGGCTGCCTGCCGCATGAGCTTGTCCCCCTGGCCCGGGCCGTTGGCAAGCTGCATCACGTTCGCGTGGAGGGCCTGATGACGCATTTTGCCGACGCCGATAACCCCGACCTCTCCTTTGCCCGGCGTCAATTGGCGGTCTTCAACGGTGTGAGGGCGCAGGCAGCCGAGCACGGGATAGAATTTGAGATCGTGCACGCTGCTAACTCCGCTGCCGCTCTGTCCCTACCTGAGGCGCGGTTCGACATGGTACGCTGTGGTATATTGCTCAGCGGCCAGGTGCCGGCGCACCACTTGCGCGGGCTGGTCGAGCTAGCGCCGGCTCTCCGCCTCACGTCCAGGCTGGCGCGGGTGTACGATGCCCCCGGGGGTGCCACGGTGGGCTACGGGCGGACCTGGACCGCGGGTGCTCCCTCGCTTATTGGCCTGGTTCCGCTGGGTTATGCGGATGGCTACCGGCGCGATCTTTCGAACCGTGCCCAGGCGCTCGTAGGAGGCCGTCGAGTGCCGGTAGTGGGGCGCGTCAGCATGGACCAGATTGGCCTCGACCTGACGGCAGTCCCCGAGGCACGGGAGGGTGACGAAGTTGTGCTGGTGGGTTCGCAGGGTGATGCAATCGTGACGGCGGACGACCTGGCGGATTGGGCCGGTACGATTTCTTATGAGGTCTTATGCGGGCTGTCGGAGCGTGTGCCTCGCACTTACGTGCGCTCGGGCGAACCTGTGGAGGTGTGCAACCTCCTGGGTTGCAGCCCTATCGGCGACAGGCGCGCACCGCGTAAGGAGCTTGACAGATGAGAGCGGTTGACCTGATAGCGGCCAAGCGCGACGGCCGTGAGATGACCCGCGCCGAGATCTCCTGGCTCTTGCGGGCCTACCAGCAAGGCGATGTGCCCGACTACCAGATGAGCGCGTGGCTCATGGCGGTGTACTTTCGCGGTATGACGGCACGTGAGACGGCCGACTTGACGATGTCGATGGTAGAGTCTGGCACTCACCTGGACCTGTCGTCCCTCGGCGCGTTCGTCGGGGACAAGCACTCGACAGGCGGGGTGGGCGACAAGACCACGTTGGTGGTGGCTCCACTTGTGGCTGCGGCCGGGGTACCCGTCGCCAAGATGTCTGGCAGGGGGCTTGGCTTCTCGGGCGGGACGATAGACAAACTGGAATCGATCCCCGGCTTCCGCACTCAATTGACGGCCGAGGAGTTCATCGAGGTGGCGCGGCGCACGCGCCTGGTGGTCGTCGCACAGTCACCGGACCTCGCCCCCGCCGATGGCTTGCTCTACGCGTTGCGGGACGTAACTGCCACGATTGAGAGCATCCCGCTTATCGCGAGCAGCATTATGTCCAAGAAAATAGCGGCAGGGGCGACCGGGGTCGTGCTCGACGTAAAGGTGGGGGCCGGCGCGTTCATGAAGACGATTGAAGCTACACGCGAGCTTGCCACTACCATGCGCGATATCGGCCGCAACGTTGGCCTCCAGGTACGGGCGGTCATCTCCGGCATGGACCAACCGCTGGGATGGGCCGTGGGCAACGCCCTGGAGGTCCGTGAAGCCGTGCAGACGCTTCGGGGCCAGGGCCCGGCCGACCTGCTCGAAGTCTCAACCACGCTCGGCGCGCACTTGATGAACATGGCGGGCGTCGCCGGCACGGTCGAGGAGGGTGCCGCCCAGCTTCGTGAAACCCTCAGCTCCGGAAGGGCCCTGGCAAAGTTTCGCGAGTTTGTCGAAGGGCAGGGTGGCGACGCGCGTTTCATAGACGATTTTTCACATCTCCCCCAGGCACCTTTTCAGGTCGAAATCGCCTCGGAACAAACGGGCTACGTCACCGCCATAGATGCCGAGACTATCGGCAGAGCGTCCGTAGAGATTGGCGCGGGCAGAGCGATAAAGGGCGCGGCCATCGACCATTCAGTCGGTTTCGTTTTGCACAAGAAGATTGGCGACACAGTCACAACCGGGGAGAGCCTGGCGACCGTGCACGCCGCCTCCGAGGAGGCCGTGCACCTGGCTGCTCTGTCTGTGCGTGGCGCTTTCCGGATAGCCAGCCTGCGTGTGGAACCTCTACCAACCGTCCTCGAAGTGATCCAGTAGACGGAAAAGGAGAGGGGCATGAGGACTTGTGGAATGCGACAAGTCCTCATGCCCCTCTCCTTTCCGGGTTCCCGAGTCCGTCTATTTCTTCCTGCTCTGCCGAACGGCTGACTGGGCGTAGTGGACGGCCTTGCGAGTGATAGCTGTGAAGCCGCCCTCTGCCGCTTTGCTCTCTTGCTCCAACACTTGAGCTTCGGCCATCGCGGCGGGAGAAGCGGGCGCTATACCTTGCAGGTACGAAGCCGCCGTGCGCAATCGCCTGGCGCTGCCCGCGTAGTCACCAGCTGCGTCCATCCTGAGCGCGTCTTCACGCGCGGCGGCCACTTCGAGCAACGCCGCGTCCTCTACCACAGAGGCGTTCGGTTGCTCGTTGTACACTTCCGCCTCCCGGGCAAAAGTAAGTGCCGCCTCACGGCTGTGCAAGGTCTGCGTAGCGCCTGAAGCGACGTCCTTATAGGTGAGCGTGGCCTCGAACGCAAGCACGCTCCCTATAGGTTGGGTGGGCACTGTCAGTTTTAGCACCACGCTGCGCGTCTCGCCGGAAATCAGGTCGTCCAGCCGCACTGTCAGGAGGCCCTCCGAGCGCGAAGACTCAAAGCTGTTGAGGAGCGCGGCCTCCACCGGGTAAGGCAGGCGAACTTCCAACTTCACCTCACGCGCGACGGTTGCGAGCACTTCGCCAAGCTCGCGGTGCAGGAAATCGGGAATTTGCCCGGCCTGCTCGATGAAGTAGAAGTGGCCTCCACCCTTGATTGCGAGTTGCTCCATCAGTTCCTCGTTGAAGTCCGCCCCTATGCCCATGGTGGTGGTGCTTACCCCTCGCTCGCGAAGCTCGGACGCGTGGTGTGCCAGTTCCGCCGTGTCCACAATGCCGACGTTGGCGAGGCCATCGCTGAGGAGGATCGCGCGGTTCAGGTAGCCCGCTTCGTGCATGTGGTTGGCGACCTCCTGGGCGCCCGTGAGCCAACCACCCGCCAGGTTCGTGCTGCCGCCGGACTGAATGGCCTCGATCTGCCTTACCAGGCTAGACTTAGCCTCCGGGGTCAGCTTGCTGCTGGGGGCGACCACCCGCACCTCGTCGTCGTAGGAAATGACCGCCACGCGGTCCGTACCCGCAAGGTTGCGCACGCAGAAGATAGCGGCCTCCTTGGCCTTGTCGAGCTTGCTGCCCGACATGGAGCCGCTACGGTCTATCACCAGGGCCAGGTTGAGGGGCAGCCTGGACTGTGCTTGGCGCTCGGGTGCGACGACCTGCACGCGCAGGTACCGCTCCGAGGCAGCCCCGGTCGGAGCCAGATGCCGGTCGAGGTTCGCAATCATTTTCATTTCGGTCCTTTTGTACCTTTCTCCGGGTCAAAACCCAGAATCGCCCTGGCAGCTTCGACAATCCTGCGGATCGCGTCGCCTGCTGAACCCGGCACGTCCGCTTCGTAATGCAATTCCACTCCAGGTGCGAGGGTCACGCGCTGCCAGGTGCGCTCCTCGCCGGGTGACGACTGCCGATAACCCGCACTCTCCGACTTTGTGCCCGTCCCCAGGCCCGCCGCTGGGACCGCCCTTGTGTCGTATAGTGGCGAGTTTCCCGCTTCCAGTGGCACGGTGCCCGACTCGCGTCGTAGCGGAGGAGCGGGGGTGGGTGCAGGCGGGTTGGCCGCCGGTTGCGCGACGGGCGGCATAGATGGGGCCCCCGGTGGTGCCGGGGCTTGTTCTTTGAATTGTGAGCGCATGGCACCCCTGTTGAGCACCCGTGAGATGTAGTCCACGGCCGAGTCAGGCCCTTCCTGAGCCGGAGGGGGTGACGCGGTGCGACCCAGAAACTCCTCAAGCTGTTGTGGCGTAAGTCGCTGTAGTACGTCGCGAATCTCCTCCAGCGGGAGATATTGCTCCTTCAGGCGGCGAATCGCGTCGAGGAGGCGGAGGTGTTCGCCGGTGTATTCCGACGGGCGGCCTCGACCGGGGGGTGGCAGCACGCCCTGTTCGACATAGTAGCGGATTGTGCGGGTTGTGACGCCCGCGCGGTCGGCAAGTTCCTGAATAGTCATGCATCCTCCAGTCTTACGTCCTACTGGCATTATAACAGTAGCACGTCATATTGTCAATTGCTTGTGGCAAGCTTGTGGCAGCGACTTTTCGTGCCCGGCCGCCGGATGCTTTCTAGCCCCCTAAAGCTAGACCAACCGGCCCCGTACCTCCCTCGTAGCTGACATTGGTGTATAATTGCTTGCCAGAAGGAGGCCCAACTTGCTCACTGATACGCGCATCGCGCGCATGGCCAAAGTGCTGGTCGAATACTCGCTCGGCGTTCGGCCCGGCTGGCTTGTCACCATCGATGCCACGACTGCGGCCCTGCCGTTGGTGCACGCGGTTTATGTAGAGGTGCTACGAGCAGGCGGCCACCCCTACGTGCTGCTGGATGCTCCGGGGCTAAAGTCGGCGCTGCTCTTGAACGGCTCCGAGGAGCAGCTGCTCCAGGAGAACCCGTACAAGCGCTTGATGTTGGAACGCTCAGACGCCGTGCTGACGATCCTGGGAGAGGAGAATACGCGCGAGTTTAACAACATCGATCCGGCCCGGCAGGGTCTATTGAGCAAGGGCCAGGGCGCGCTTGGCGCCATCAGGATGCAGCGCATCATGGAAGGGCGGCCCGGCTGTCTGACGCTTTTTCCGACTAACGCCTACGCCCAGGATGCCGAGATGAGCCTGGGCGAGTTCGAGGACTTCGTATTCCACGCCTGCTTGCTCGACGGTGCCCAAAACCCGGCGGAACGCTGGCTGGAGGTGTCACGCCAGCAACAGCGGATTGTGGACTGGCTGGCCGGAAAAAGGCAGGTGCACGTTGAGGCACCCGGCACCGACTTGCGGATGTCTATCGAGGGGCGCACCTTCATCAACTCCGACGGCAAGCGCAACTTCCCCAGCGGAGAGGTGTTTACGTCACCCGTCGAGGAGAGCGTAGAGGGCACCATTGCCTTCACCTACCCTGCCTCGTACAGCGGGCGTAGCGTACAGGGTGTCAAGCTCCGCCTCGAGCAGGGCCGCGTGGTAGAGCATAGCGCCGAGGCAGGAGAGGACTTCCTGGCGGCTATGCTGGCTGTTGACGAGGGGGCCTCGAGGCTGGGAGAGTTCGCCATCGGGACCAACCCAGGTGTGACGCGCATTACCCGCAATGTGCTGTTTGACGAGAAGATAGCCGGTACTATTCACTTCGCGCTCGGCAATTCGTACCCAAACGCCGGGGGGAAGAACAAGTCGGCAATCCATTGGGACATGGTCACCGATATGCGTCGGGGCCGCATCACAGTGGACGAAGAAGTGCTGTACGAAAATCGCGAATTCGTCATCTAAGTACCGGTTAGCAGTATCAAGAGCGAAAAAGGCACCCTGCTAAGCAAGGTGCCTTTTCAGTCCGGTGTGCTTGGCCTCCAAGATGGTTCGAAAACCTTCCTGGAGGCTTCACCTATCCACCTGAAATCGAACATCTAGTACATGAGTTTTGACGCTGGTCATAACAACCTCCTTCGCACTCACGACTGGCCGAAAGTTCAACACAGGCCGATGTTTTGCCACCGACATGGCGAGTCTAACAGAAGCGTTTGAGGCTGTCAAGGCTGTTTTCCACCTACCTTCCAGCCGGAGTCTGGCCCGTGCCCTGCAGTAAGCTTACGGCGAAATCGCACAAACTGACTGTGCCCACAAAACTTGACGTGAACGTCAGGGTTAGATATAATTCTAATATGGCACTCACAAGAAACAGCGAACAGGCCCAGCAGGTAACCGACGATGAGCTTGCCCAGGAGCGGTTCTTCCGAATAGGCGAGGCCGCCGAGCGCACGGGCCTCACCCAGCGCACGATACGCTACTACGAGGAATTAGGCTTGCTCGCACCGCCGGTGCGCACCCAGGGTGATTTTCGCCTTTTCTCGGAAAGCGACATCACGCGGCTCAACGAGATCAGCAGGCTGAAACAATTACTGGGCTTCACCTTAGCCGAGATCAAGAAGATCGTAGACGGCGAGGAGGTCCTGGTCCAGCTGCGGAGCCAGTACAGGGCCACCGAGGACGCCGCCGAGAGGCTCGCCCTCCTCGAGGACGCATTGCGATTGACCGATGCTCAACTGGACCTGATTGAGGCCAAGGTTTCGCAGATGCGCGACCTGCAAGTGGAATTGAAGGCACGCCGGGCGCGCTATATTGAGAAACGCCGGGAGCTAGAGCAGGCCCTTGGCTAGGCGCACGCATGACAGCATTACGCTTTATCACACAGGTGACTTCTTAGCATGACAATGGAAATAGCCTCAGAAAGAGCGTCGTTCGACCGGCGCAAGCAAGCGAGTGTCCTACTGGACGACAAAGAATCCTCCGACCTCGTCAGCTTGACGACCGGGGGACCCATCGCCGCGGAAGGTCCGCAGCCAAATATCAGCCCCCAGCCGATGCTGCCGCTGTTTGGCTGGAACCTGCGCTTACCCATGGGTATGCGCGCCCTGCGGCACCGAAACTTCAGGCTGTTCTGGACGGGCCAACTGGTGTCCCTGGTTGGTACGTGGATGCAGATGGTCGCCCGGGGCTGGCTGGTGCTGGAACTGACACACTCCCCCTTCTGGTTGGGCATGGTGGGCTTTGCCAACTCCGTGCCGGTGCTGCTGCTTTCCCTGTGGGCGGGGGCGGTCGCGGACAACGAGTCGAAGCGCAAGCTGGTCATCTGGACCCAGGCCATATCGATGGTCATGGCCTTCGTGCTGGCCGCGCTTACCTGGACGCAAACGGTGCAGGTCTGGCATATCCTGGCTATATCGCTTGTCCTGGGCACCGTGTTCGCCTTTGATGCGCCAACGCGGCAGTCCTTCACAGTCGAAATGGTGAACGGCAAAGACGACCTGATGAACGCGGTTGCGCTCAACTCGGCCATATTCAACGGGGCGCGCGTGCTCGGTCCGGCTATCGGGGCGGTGGCGCTGGCCTGGCAGGGGCCTGGCATGGCCTTCTTCCTGAACGGCCTCAGCTATCTCGCGGTGCTTTACGGCCTGTTCCGTATGGACGTGAAGGAGCACAAGAAACCCGAGTCGAAGTCCGGCAAGCAGATCATGGAAGGTCTGCGCTTCGTGGCACGAGACAAGGTAATAGGTCCCTTGATGATTATCGTGTCGGTGGTGAGCGTGTTCGCCTTCCCGTACGTAGTGCTCCTGCCGATATTCGCCGACACGGTGCTGCACGTCGGTCAGACCGGGTATGGGACCTTGATGGCCTTTTCGGGCGTTGGCTCGCTCATTGGAGCTGTCGGCCTGGCGTTCCAGAGCGGGCGGTCGACCGTAAAGCGCGGCAGGCTGGTGCTCATTGGCTCTATAGGGCTGCCTATCTGCCTTGCCATATTCTCACTGTCGCCGACTTACCTGCTGTCGCTCATCACCCTCATAGGCATCGGGTGGACCATGATCTCGATCAACGCCACCATCAATACTGTAGTTCAGACCAACGTACCGGACGAGCTGCGCGGGCGAGTCAACGGGGTGTTCGCTTTCCTGTTTATCGGCATGGCCCCGTTCGGGAACCTGCAGGCGGGCCTGATCGCAGACCACTTCGGGGCTCCGATGGCGCTGTTCGTGGGTGCGGTAACGTGCTTGCTCGTAACGGTGCTGGTCCTTCTGAAGAACAGGCAGATAATGGCGCTCCTGTAGCCGCGCTAACGGGCAAGTCGTACAAGGGGCCTTCTCGGCGGGGGCCCCTTTTCCGTTACCTTACGCCCAGCGCCTGCTCGATTTCCTCTGCCCTCTCCAACATCCGGCTCGCTCGTTCCGGGTCGTTGGCCGCTGTGTAGAGTTGGGCCAGGCGGCGGTAGGCCCGAGCGTAGGCCTCCGAGTTTATATGCGCGAACTCGTCCATCGGCACCTTACCGCCCACTATACCGCGCACGGCATAGGTCGGCTCGGCTGGAAGGTCGGAGGGGGAGTCGCCTGGCCGCAACAGGCGCGTAGCCAGTCCGTAGGCTTGCCGCGGGTAGGCTGGGGCTATCGAATTGCTCTCGCAGCCGCCGGTGGCGGGCACAGAGTCGCACGGGGGCAGCATCAGCAGGAAAGCGGAGTGCGAAGTGGTGTTACGTTCCACGAAGGAAGTGAGGAGTGACAGGTAGAGTTGGTCGAGCAGCGCCGGGTCGAACGGCTCTCCGTTCACCCACTTGCGCTGCTCCGCGCGGAACTGTTGCGCCAGGTCGCTGGAGTTTTCAACGAGAAACGGGTAACGCCTGGCAAGCTGCCCGAGGTACCAGGGGTAGCGAAGCAGGGACTTGTCAATGATCGCAATGTCGGGACGTAGCCCTCGCACCTGTTGCATATAATAGGTCGGCGCGTAGAAGTCCCAGTAGTCGGTAATCAAGATGCTGTTCTGAGGCAGCGTGGAAAACACGTTCTCAACGAACTGCTCTGCTAGCCTGTCGTCGCGGTGGTTCTGGCGCGGGTATTGTATGACGAAGCTCAACACCGCCAGGGCGGCCAGTGCTGCTACGCCCGCCTGCAACCACTGCCTCCGACGCGCGCGTTCCTCCTCCGTTTGCGGCCTTTCCCCCGCTCGCCGCCATGCGTGCAGCGCCACCGCACCGCCCCCAAGCCACACTGCCAGCATGATGTAGAACGGCACCATATACGGCTCGATCTCCGAGATTCCATACGCGAGCGCAAAGAGGAAGGTGCTCAGGGCTGTGAGAAGGACCGCCCCGAATACCACCGGCACGGCCCGCGCAAGCAGGAACGCCCCGCCTGCTGCGGCCAGGAGCACAATCGGCGTGAGGATGTCCCACTGTCGCGTGAGGTAGTTCACAACGCGCCGAAAATTTTCCCCGACCGTATCGAACAGGTATACGCGGTACTGCCAGCCGGTAATGTGCCGGTAAAAATCGTCCCACGTGGATGGCGCGCCCCAGTTCATCACGGGCGACTGCGAGGACCGAAATGGGAGGTAGAGGTAGAGCAGCAAGGGGACGGTCACCGCCGGCAACACGATATACCAGCGTCGTAAGAGGGCCTGGAGCCGCGTGCGCCAGTCTCGACCCGCGAGGAGCAATACCAGCACGCCGGGAGCGAGCAGAATGGTCATCATGTGGTTAGTCAGCGACAGCCCGGCCCCCAGGGTCGTTACTAGCAGCCAGCGGCGCGCGCTTCTGTCGTCACCGCGTTCGTATGCGGCGCGGTACCGCAGCGCGGCCAGCAACAGGAGCACCACGAAAAAGTAGTGGAGCGTGTACATCTTGGCTTGCGCCGTGCGACTCCAGAAGCTACTCGATGCTGCGAACAATGAGGCGACTGAGGCAGCGAGGAGCAGTTCGGACCAGGCCGGTGCGCTGGCTTCGCCGGGGGTCAATCCAGTCTCTGCCGATCTGGCAGCCACGGCCTTCTGCTTCTTACTTGCCCGGGCGGACACCGCCGGTGCGGGCGCAGCCGAGCGCCGGACGAGAGCGGCCACTTCGAGCAGCAGCAGGAATAGCACCGTCACTGTGATAGCGCCCCAGAAGGCCGAGAAGGCGTTGACACGCCAGGCGATCTCTCCCGGCAGCAGGTGCGATGCTACATATCCCAAAAGCACATAAAGCGGATAACCTGGAGGGTGCGCTACGCCCGGCTCGTACAGGGCCGTGATTAGCTCGCCGCTGTCAATAAAGTTGACGGTGGGCGAAGTGGTGGACAGGTACACGGCCAACCAGCCGAGGAACAGGGCAACGGTGGCAAGTAGCCTGGGGCTACGGCTGGGGTAGTCTCTAAGGCGTGCCAGCATAAGGTCTCCAGTCATTCTGTGGCTCCAACTATGTTACCACGTGTCGGCCCGCGCTACCAGCCGCAAAATTGAAGCCGCCCTGTGCATGTGTTATAGTCCTGTATATGTCGCAGTCACGTACTTCCAGCGGCTCGCGCGGCTCCACCGGTAGAGGCTTTCTTGCCGGAAACCTGCTCGCGCCCGTCGCGCTTCTTTGCACACTGCTGCTTGCCGCTTGTAACCTTACGGTCAACGAGGGCGGGCCACGCCGCAGCATACCAACGCCGACCCCGCTCGGCACCCTCGAGCCGGGGCAAATCGACGATGAGCCACCCGAGTTGAACGAAACAGCGGCTCCGGGCACCGTAGTTAGCACCAGGCCCCCGAGGCCCACGCGGACCCCTGTGCCGACCTCCACGCCCACTCCACTGCCGACCAGCACTCCGACCGTCACCAACACGCCGGGCACGCCCTCTCCCACGCGCACGCCCACGAGTACTCTGACGCCCTTCGCCACGCCCACGGCTTTCGCCACTTTTACGCCTTTGCCGCCCATCCCAACGGTGACGCCGCGCCCGTTTGTCTCACCCACGCCTCGGCCTACCGGCACAGCCACAAGCGTGCCCACGCCTACGCTGGTACCTACCGTGGCCCTGCCTCCCACCGAAACTCCCACCCCGGAAATCATACCGCTACCCGAGGCCACCGAAACCCCGGTGCCCGTGGACACTCCGACGCCTGAGTCTACCCCGCTGCCAACGGATACCCCCACGCAACTGGGTGAGCTAATCACCCCGCCGGTGCCGTAAGGTGTGATAACCATTTAGATAACCATTTAGTACCAGCGAGGGGATGCCACATGAGCACGAAGGTTGGTGTCATAGGTCTGGGGGCGATGGGCCTGCCCATGGCGAGACGCTTGTTGCAGAACGGCTTTGAGCTGGCCGTCGTGCCGCACCGCAACGCCGGCCCGGCCGAAGAACTTGCCGGACAAGGCGCGCGCATGCTCAAGAGGGCGGCGGACCTGGCGGGCGAGTGCGCGGTGGTGATTACCTCGGTGCCCGACGTGCCCCAGGTACAGGAGGTGCTCTTCGGCGACGGCGGTCTCGCTAGCAACGCTCACCACGACCTCCTTTTTATCGATATGAGCACGATCACGCCCACAGCCGCCCGCGAACACTACGAGAGACTGAAGGCGATGGGCGTCACGGCGGTGGACGCGCCGGTGAGCGGTGGGCCGGCGCGGGCGAGCGACGGTACGCTGACGATCATGGTGGGCGCTGACCTCGACGCATACGATCGCGTGCTGCCGGTACTACGGGTCCTCGGGAAGAACATTACTCACGTCGGGCCGCCCGGCAGCGGGCAAGCTGTCAAGCTCGTAAATCAGCTGATGATCTCGATCATCATGGTCGCCAACGCCGAAGCCCTCACCCTGGGCGTGAAAGCGGGGGTACCCTTGTCCACGATGCTCGATGTGATAAGTACCTCAAGCGGCTCCAACTACTTGATGCAGAACTGGCTGACAA
>DASVQO010000053.1:0-19862 GCA_036389075.1 Chloroflexia bacterium
GTGGTTAGTGGTTAGTGGTTAGTGGTTAGTGAACGATCCAGGGAACTAAACAGAAGGCGGGAGGTGTCCGGACTCCTACCGCCTTCCCACTTCTCTATAAGATTGCTGGGCATTAACCACTAACCACTAACCACTAACCACTAACCACTGACCACTGACCACTAGCCACTAGCCACTAACCACTAGCCACTAGCCACTAGCCACTGGCTATATCCCCAGTTCCAGGCGGGCGATCATGCGCGGGGGGAAGCCGAGGCTTTTCATCAGGCTCTGGGTCTCTTGTACCTGGTACTCGACGCGGTACTGGACGAGGGTGGCGGCACCATCGATGGTGTCTTCGTCGGGGATGGTGAGGACCATGTAGGAGGCCCGGGGATCGCCGTCGCGGGGCTGGCCGACGCTGCCGGGGTTGATAATCATGCGAGGGTTGTGCTGGTCGCCGTTCTCGCCCGCTCTGTAGGGGCGCACGTTCAGCCGCATCGGCTCGCCCGCCTCCGGCACCAGCCCCTTCACGACCCCCGCCACGTCGCGGAAGATGAGCGGCACGTGCGTGTGCCCCACGAAGCAGTAGCGCGACTGGAACAGCGGGAAGCACTCGGCGGCGTCGAACAGGTCGAGCAGGTACTCCCACATCGGGTCGCGAGGGGAGGCGTGCACGAGCGTGATGCTGGACGAGAGCACGGTCATGGTGAGGGGCAGGCCTTCCAGGTAGGCGACATGGTCCTCGGTGAGGGCCTCGCGGGTCCACTCGAGGAGCGCGCGGGCATCGCGGTTGAACGCCCTGGGTTCGAGGCGGCCGAGCGTGCCCCAGTCGTGGTTGCCGGGCACGCAGAGGTGCGGGTAGTGCGACACGGCGGCCACCACCTCGTTGGGTTGCGGGCCGTAGCCCACGAGGTCGCCCAGGCACCAGAGCGCGTCAACGCTGCCCATGTGCTCTATGACGGCCTTCAGGGCAACATAGTTGCCGTGTACGTCGCTGACAATGCCGATGCGCAAAGTTGAAAGGCGCCCTTCTTTCAGGGGTTGGATTTCGGGGTATCTCCTGCCAATATAGCACACGTAGCGACTGTGGACAATGGGGCGGGGTGCCGAGCGCGGGAAGGGGGGCACTTTGAGCCTGCGCGGGTGGCGGGTACCCTGCATGGATGCCCTGTGGCTTCAGCCACAGGGCATCCATGCAGGGCCTCCTGAGGGGGCGCAACGGCAGACACAACCCGCTTCTACCTGTGATATATTGCTCCTGATACCATGCAGCCACCGAAGCGCGTCACACTTCAAAACCAGGCGGAAGGCTTGCCCCCTTCAACTACAGCATTCCTGGGCGCATCAGAGCCTCCGGATCACTACACGTCGCCTACCGAGCCAGAGCGCCTGCGCTATCTACCCCGCGTGCTCGGCGGCTTGCTCGTGCTGGCCGTGGGCTGGCTATACGCGCGCACGCTCGCCCCCTCCGTCATGCCGGGCGACTACGCCGAGTTCCAGTTCTGCGCTGCCATCCTGTGCGTGCCCCACCCCACCGGCTACCCCCTCTACATACTGCTGGGCAAGCTCTTTACGCTGCTGCCCTTTGGTGACGTGGCCTACCGGGTAAACTTTTCCTCGGCGGCTTACATGGCTGGGGCGGTCGGGCTGCTGTTCGCTATCTCCGTGCGCTTGCTCAGGTTGGGGGGCTTGTCGCGTGTGTGGTGGTGCGCTGCCGTGGGCGGTTCGCTGTTCGCCGTTGCGCCTACGGTGTGGTCTATGTCGCTTGTGGCGCGCAGCTACGCCCTGAACGCGCTGCTGGTGGGGAGCGTTGTCTACTGCCTGGTTAGCTGGCGCAACACGGGGCGAAGGGGCTGGTTCTTTGCCTCCTGTACTCTCACCGGCCTGAGCATGGTGCACCACGGCACCACATACTTGCTGTTGCCTGCCTACGGCCTTTACCTGCTGCTGGTGGAAGTCGAGCGGTACCGGGGCAGTGCCGACAAGCGGCCCTGGTTGCGCCGGGGGCTAGGCGTTGTGGCGCTGCTTGCGGGGTTCAGCCCCATGCTCTTCCTGGCGTACCGCTTCGTGTTTGGCTCTCCCTATTACTGGGGCAACCCCACCACCTGGGAGGACTTCTTCAGCCTCATCACGGGAGGGCCGTTCCACAACCAGGTGATGGCTTTCGGCTCCGATGCGGGGGCGCAGCTCGGCCGCGTAGGCTTCGGCATAGGCGAGCTTTCGGTCCAGTACACCGCAGTGGGTATTGTGCTCGGGCTGGTAGGTCTGGTAGTGTTGTGGCGGCTCAGGCGGGCGGAGGCTGGGCTGCTGGCGCTAATGCTCCTCGGCAACTTCGTGTTCGCCATGAACTACTCGCTGGTAGGATATCTCTACTTCATCCCCACTTACCTGATTTGGGGCGTGTTCATGTCGGCCGGCGCGGGCTGGCTGGTCCATACGCTGCTCCTCCGGGGCAGGTCATGGCAGAACGCGACGGTGTTGCGTGCGGTCCCAGCCGTTTTGGGGATGGCGCTACTGTGCGTGGTGTCACTGTTGGCGGCTCTGCGCTTTGAAGGCATGGACCTCAGCAGGCGGACGGAGGTGCGAGACCAGACCCTCGCTATGCTGAAGGCCGCCGAACCCAACGCTAGCCTGTACCTCGACTGGGAGGAGCTATCGGCCGTCCGCTTCTACCGCCTCGTGTATGGCATGCGCCCTGACCTCGCCCTGCACTCCGGCGACCCGGCCGACTGGCCCAAGGACGTGTACTGCGACCTGGCGGCGGGCACGCCTGCCTATGTGAGCAAATTCGCGGGGTCCGTCCCTCCCGGCGTGGCCAACGACTTCAGGCTAGAACCGGCTCCGATTGGGTGGAGAGTAGCCTCGGTTGTAAACCCCGGCCTCTACGAACTGCCACCTTGCGGTACGTGTGCCACCTGCCGTTAGATTGTCGCCTTGTCGCCCAACCTTTGCAGGTGCACCAGCAGCACGTGGATGTCGGAGGGTGTGACGCCCGCTATGCGCGAGGCCTGCCCGACCGTGGCGGGACGCAGGCGCGCCAGCTTCTCCTGGGCCTCTTTCTTCAGGCCGCCAATCTCCATGTACGGGAAATCGAGGGGAATGGCCCGCCCCTCCAGCTTGCGCGTACGGGCGACTTCCGACTCCTGCTTGACCACGTAACCTGAGTACTTTGCGGCGATCTCGGCCTGTTGCGCTGCTTCTTCCACGACCGGGTCAGACAGGTCGAGCCCGGGGAGGAGCGCACCCAACGCCCTGTATTCGGTCGTGGGGCGGCGCAGGTATTCAAGCATGGTGGTGTGGCGTCCCTGCTCAGGCGGTTCCAGGCCCTGCGTACGGAGGCGTGCGGCCACGGGAGCGGTTATAACGCCCTCGCTCGTCCTGCGCAGGGTATCCGCAATGATTTCGTCCTTGCGCAGCAGGTCGTCGTAGCGGTCCTGGCTGACGAGGCCCAGGGCGCGACCTATCGCGGAGAGCCGCAGGTCGGCGTTGTCGGAGCGCAGGAGCAGGCGGTACTCGGCGCGGGAGGTCATCAGGCGGTAAGGTTCGCGGTGCTCCATGCCGGTGAGGTCATCCAGCATCACGCCGATATAGGCCAGGTGGCGGGGGAGCACCAGCGGCCTGGCCGTCCGCACGGCGTCCAGCCCTTCCTCTATCGCGGCCCGTAGCTGTTCGCCCGCGCTCTCCGGCGCTTGCACATGAGGCACATGATAGGCCGAAGCGCTTTGCAATCGGCGGCAGTAGAGCGCGGCGTTGATGCCCGCCATGATGCCCTGCCCTGCCGCCTCCTCGTAGCCCGAAGTGCCGTTGAGCTGCCCGGCCAGGAACAGCCCCGCCACGCGTTTGCTCTCCAGCCACGGCGTGATCTCGCTCGGGGGCACGGCATCGTACTCCACCGCGTAGCCTATGCGCGTAAGCTCGGCCTCGCGCAGCGCGGGGATGGAGCGAATGAGCCGCCACTGCACATCCTCCGGCAGCGACGTGCTGCACCCCTGCACGTACACCTCGGCGGTGCGCCAACCCTCCGGCTCCAGGAAAAGCTGGTGGCTCTCCTTGTCCGCGAACCTGTTGATCTTGTCCTCGATAGAGGGGCAGTAGCGCGGTCCAACCCCCTCGATGTCGCCGTTGAACATGGGCGAACGGTGCAAGTTCTCGCGGATTATAGCGTGGGTCTCAGGGGTCGTGTGCACAAGGTAGCAAGCCATCTGCGGACGCCAGTACGTCACGTCGGGTTGTGGATAGACGGGCAGCGGCTCCAGCGTCTCTGCTTCGAGGCGCTCGTGGCTGAAGTAGATAGGCTCCGCGCTGCCGGGCTGGAACTCGGTGAGGGAGAAGTCTATGGTGCGGGCGTCGATGCGGGGCGGCGTGCCGGTCTTCAGGCGCATGAGGGGGAACTGCAACTCGCCCAGCGCCCCGGATAGCTGCATGGACGGCGCCTCTCCGGCCCTGCCCGCCGCCGTGCTGAACTCGCCGGATATGATCCGCCCGCGCAAGAACGTGCCGGTCGTCAGCACCACCGCGTGCGCCCGGTACTCGCGCCCGGTGGCGGTGGTGAGGCCCACAACCTTGAGGCGGCCCCCGGCCTGCAACGCCCGGTCGGCGGCACCCGGCGAATGCTCCAGCGTGGTGGCTATCAGGCCAGTCGTCGCTTGCGGGTCTTGTGGCTCAAGGAGGAGGCCGGTCACGTTGCCCTGCTTGAGGTGCAGGTTGGACGTGCTCTCAAGCACCGTCTTCATTGAGAGGGCGTACAGCTTCTTGTCGCACTGAGCCCTGGGCACCTGCACGGCGGGACCTTTGCGGACGTTGAGCATGCGCACCTGTAGCGAGTTGCGGTCCGTGTTGCGGGCCATCTCGCCGCCGAGCGCGTCTATCTCCCGCACCACGTGCCCCTTGGCCGGGCCCCCGACGGAGGGATTGCAGGGCATGAGCGCGATTGTATCCAGGTTGAGCGTAAGCAGCAGGGTGCGGTGCCCCATGCGCGCGGAGGCGAGGGCGGCCTCGCACCCGGCGTGCCCCCCGCCCACTACGATGACATCGTATATGTTGCCCTGTGCCTGCCCGTTAAACACCGCTCGTCTCCTTCTCCACGGTTCGTGTTCCACCTTGTATTGTACCAAATCGCCCCCCTTACGCGAGCGGCTCGCTCTCTAATCCTGAGCGCCGCGAAGGGTCGGGCGGGTGGGCGAGAAGGTACGACGCCGTGTGTAAGGGTGGTGAGAGGAGGAAGGGTGCAGTACGAGGAAGAGTCAAACACGCGGTACTGATCCTTCACTGCGTTCAGGATGACAGGTGGCGATTCTGGTGCCCCGCAAGCGCGTTTTGCAAATCCCGTGCCCATTTGACTCGAAATGAAAGAGGAGTGACGTGTCGATTACGTCGCTCCTCTTTCTTCTTAGCAAACCTGGGTGCCCTTCAGCCTCTCCGAAATGTTCAGGCCGAAGCGCGGCTCGTGTTGCGAGAACGGCGCTGGTCGCGTCCCCTGAAGCTGGAACCGGCAGGAGTGGGGTTGGAATAACGCTGCCCTGACTGGTTGCCGTTCGGCCGCCGGTCTTCGCTAGACCGCTGGCTTGTGGCCGCAGCAGACTGCGGCCTTGCCGTCTCGGCAGAGGGCTGCTGGCGGCGGCGCTGAGGCTCTCGCGGCGGGCGGGCGAACTCGTTGCTGCGTGCCGGGGCGTGCTGCCCGTAGTCGAAGCCCGCGATTGTGCGTCGCTCCACCTTGGCGCCCAGCACCCGCTCGATCGTGCGCACCATCACCGCGTCCTCTTCGGACACGAGGGTGAAAGCATCGCCCGTCTTGGCGGCGCGGCCCGTGCGGCCGATGCGGTGGGTGTAGGCGTCGGCGGTACCGGGTATGTCGTAGTTGATAACGTGCGAGATGCGCGTTACGTCGATGCCACGCGCCGCGATGTCGGTAGCCACCATTATCTGGTACTTGCCGTCGCGGAAGCCGTCCAGCGCGGCCTGGCGGCGGTTCTGCGAGAGGTTGCCCTGAAGCGAGGTGGCGCTGTAGCCCGCCTTCTCCAGGTTCTCACCGAGGCGCTTGGCCCGGTGCTTGGTGCGGGTGAAGATCAACACCGACTCGGTGTCGGTATGCTTCAGCAGCTCCATCAGCAGGTCCGTCTTTAGGTGCGCGGGCACGGGGTACAGTGCGTGTGAAACGGTCGCTACCGGCGCGGACGGTCCCACCTGCACGGTCACCGGGTCACGGAGCACGTCGTGCGCCAGGTGGCGGATGTCGTCGGGCATGGTGGCCGAGAAGAGCAGGGTCTGCCGCACGCTAGGCACGTGCTTCAAGATGCGGCGCACGTCGGGCAAGAAGCCCATGTCGAACATGTGGTCGGCCTCGTCGAGCACGAGCACTTCCAGGTTCGCCAGCGTGATGGTGCGCTGGGAGATATGGTCGAGCAAGCGGCCGGGGCAGGCCACCACGATTTCGACGCCCTTGCGAAGCGTCTGGATTTGCGGGTGGATGCCCACGCCGCCGTAGAGGGTCACGCTGCGGAGTCCGGTCTGCTGGCCGAGGGTTCTGATGGCCTCGTCAATTTGCTCGGCAAGCTCGCGGGTAGGGGCGAGCACGAGGGCGCGCACGTGGCCGCGAGGGCCGTTGAGAAGTCGCTGCAAAATCGGCAGCACGAAGGCAGCGGTCTTGCCGGTGCCGGTCTGGGCGAGGCCCATAACGTCGCGGCCCTTCATGACGGGCGGTATGGCCTGGTCCTGAATGGGGGTAGGTATCTCGTACCCGAGGGCGTTTACGCCCGTCATGATGCGGGGGTCGAGATTGAACGATTTGAAAGTCACTGTAAGTCCTTTATGAGAAAGCGGTGCCGGTCGTCTGAACAACCGCATAAAAAATGAGCCTTCGGACGACCGGGCTCAAACAGAAGCGTTATGCTTTTGGCCTGTATATTATCGACATAAGTATTATACCCGCTGGAGGACTAAAGGTCAAGCCTGTGGCTTGCGTATGGAGGGACTTAATCATCCCTGGGATCGAGCCGCCGCGCGCGGGGATGGCCAGTGGGGCTGCCCTGCCGACCTCGCCCTGCCACTGAAGTGGCGGGCTGACAAGGGGAAAGTCCCCTACGGGGACTAAGGAACATGAGGGTAGTCTCCGAAGGAGACTTTGCCCCTTGCCAGCCCGTGGCTTTAGCCACAGGGCGTCCCCACTGGCCTGTTATGGAACTCATACCAGAGATGTATTGACTCCACATGTCCTCAGTGCTAGTATATAATCACAAATTCAAAAATTCGAATAATTGAGAGAAAATGTTCGCCGATAACGTCATCTACAACCCACAAACGGTCTCGGTCAAGGTGGCCCTTGAGCCTGCGATCAACAACTTCAACAGCCTCAGCACGCTGTCGAGTATCCGCCATCTCTCGGGCTTACCCTCGTGGGTGATGGAGACGGCGGCCTCCTTGCCGAACCACACGCGCCAGGTCAACGACATCCTGTTCGAGGGGCTGTGGAGGGGCATCTGGCCGCGCCGTGGCTGGCCTACGTTCCCCGACTACATCGACGCGCTGGCAGCGGAAGACCCCCTGGTGCTGCGCGACAGGACATTGTCCTGGGGCATGCCGGAGTCTGATGCGGAGCAGGTGCCCGCCGAGAGGCTGGAGCTGCTCGATGACGTTGAGGCCTTTCTAGACTACCTGAGCGGGTACTTTGCGGCCAAAGGGTACGATGAGCACGTGCTCGACTCCGACCTCTACCGGGAGGTCCACGCCCTGCTCAACGACCCTCCGGGCATGCAGCGGCTCATCGTGGAACACATGAGGCTGATGTGGGAGACGGTGCTGGAGCCGGAATGGCGCAGGGTGCTGCCGGAACTCAGCCAGACCGTGGCCGCCCACGCCGAGCGGGACTACCAGGGGCTTACCCCGCTGGAGGTGGTACGCAAGATCACCGGGCGCGATATGAGTGGCGCGGGCTGGACGGAGTGGGGCGCAACCCTCGTCTTCATACCCTCCGCCCACCAGGGACCGTACCTGAGCCGCTACGACAGCCCCGACGGGCGCACAAACTGGATCATCTTCGGGGCAAGGCCGCCCCAGGACACGGCACCCGGCACTATGGTGCCGACGCGCTCCGAGCTGACGATGAGGCTCGCGCCGCTCTCGGACGATACGAGCCTGCAAGTCCTGGAACTGCTCAAGCGTCATGGAGAGCTCGGTGCCCAGGAGATCATCAAGATGCTCGGGCTGAGCCAGCCCAAAGCCTCGCGGCACCTGCGGCAGCTGAGCGCCACGGGCTACGTGACGGAGCGGCGATACGAGGGCGCATCCAAGCTCTACAGGCTGAACCTGGACCAGTTTGAAGATACGATACAGGGGCTGAGGCGCTTTATCGAGCAGCCCTGAGCGACGGCCGGGGACACCCCCGCCACCTGAATAAGCCTCCGATCGACAAAGCAAGCACAGCGCACGTCGGTGGTGCGGCGCACCGATGAAATGCCACGCTTGGAGAGTTGAGAGGATGATGAGCAACGAGAGTAGATAGCAGCACGAGCATATAGAGATCGGAGGAGATAATGTTTGCATACGGACGGCACACCGGCACCTGGCGTTCTCGCTCCTTCCACGTCGCCATACCACTGAACCCATTTCGCCCGAGACGATGGCTATCGGTAGAGCTTGTTAGGATAGTCGCGGACAAGAATAGAGCGGAGGCTTCCACAGAGGCCAACCTGAAGATAGCGGGCCTGCAACAAAGGCCGCTTGAGACGCGGCAACTGCTGGAAGAGCATATACTCAGGCAAGTCACCCGCCGGTATATGTAACCAAACAGGTGACATCCAACCCAACAAGGCCGGAGACGTGGTTTGCCAGTGCAAGCCACGTCTCTTGGTATTCCAGGCGGCATCACAGGTAGGGGGGAGGGCCACCTGCGTTTCTCGCTGCTTCGCAGTTCTGTGACACTTTTTGTGACGGCCAATGCTCCATGATAGCGAGTATATTGCTATTGTACCGACGTACGTGTAACATCCCCAACATGACATCTAACCCAACAAGGCCGGAGACGTGGTTTGCGCTAGCGCAGCCACGCCTCTCGGTTTGTGGGGTACAGGAAGAGTACCACCAGAGGAGGTCCAATCATGGCAGAACTGGCAAAATCAATCTGGGAGCCCGGCATACAGTCCGCGTTCGACCGGGTGCCCAGGCAGGGACCGCCGGCCTCGAGCGCCGACGAGGCTGATGCGGCCTTTGGTCTGAGGGCGGAACGAGGGCTCGCGTCAGAGGCGGCCACCCCCGCGCCTCACGAGTCTCCGGCGGATTGGCGAGACGTGCCGATGTACTTCCTGCTGTTGGACCGCTTCAACAACCCCGAGGCCCCGCCGAGCGTGCAGCCGTGGAACAGGCCCACCGATACCTTCCAGGGTGGCACGCTCAACGGGGTGCGCGCCCAGCTAGACTACCTGCAAGAGTTGGGGGTAAAGGCGCTGTGGCTTTCCCCGGTCCTCAAGAACTGCCAGTTCGACGCACATAGCTACCACGGTTACGGCATCCAGCATTTCGCGGCCATAGACCCCCGCCTCGCCTCGGACCCCGAAGCCGCACGGCTCGACCCCACGCTCGTGGAGGCCGAACTGCGGCAGCTTATAGACGATGCCCATGCTCGTGGGATGTACGTGATCTTCGACATCGTGCTCAACCACACCGGGGACGTATTCGCCTACGACCAGTTCGGGAGCATGGCCCCCTGGCGAGACGCAGGGCAGTACGGTATCAAGTGGCGCGACGCGGATGGCAACCCGCGCGACGATTGGGCCGAAGCCCCGCCTGATCCCCCTACAGACGCCGCCGTGTGGCCCACCGAGCTACGCAGTAACGACCTGTTCCGCAGGAAGGGCAACGCCTTTTCGCGCTCGGGAGAACTACAGGAAGAAGCGGGTGACTTCTTTTCGCTAAAGGAGCTTGACAGCGGGAGGCGGGTCGATGGTCGCTTCCCCGTGCGCGATGCCCTCATAAGGGCCTACCAGTACCTCATCGCTAAGTACGACCTCGACGGCTATCGTATCGATACGCTGAAGTTCGTTGAGCCTGACTTCGCCCACGACTTCGGCAACGGCATCCGCGAGTACGCCCTGAGCATTGGTAAGAAGAACTTCTTCACCTTTGGCGAGGTCTACGACGGCGAGGACAAGATTGCCCGCTTTATTGGCCGCAATACCGCCGACCGGAGCGACACCACCGGCGTGGACGCGGCCCTCGACTTCCCGCTCTTCTACAAGCTGCCCCAGGTGGCTAAGGGCCTGTTGCCTCCCTCCACCCTGGTTGAAATGTTCGAGCATCGCAAGCAGGTACAACGCGACATCATTAGCTCGCACGGCGAGGCCAGCAGGTACTTCGTGACCTTCCTGGACAATCACGACCAGAGCGAACGCTTTTACCATTCTGAGGCAGAAGACCCAGGACGCTACGACGATCAGGCGACGCTGGGCCTGGCGTGCCTGCTCACCTTGCAAGGCATACCCTGTCTCTATTACGGCACCGAGCAAGGGCTGGCGGGCAGTGGAGACCGGGTTGAAGCGGTGCGCGAGGCGCTCTGGGGCAAACCTGGGGCGTTCGACCGCAACCACCCCTTCTACCAGGCGATCAGGGAGCTAATCACGCTAAGGGACAACCAGCCCGCGCTCCGCTACGGACGCCAGTACTTCCGGCCCGTGTCGGGCAACGGACGAGATTTCGGCATCTCGACCTTCTCAGGTGGCGTGTTGGCCTTCTCCCGCATCTTGAACGATACGGAAGTGGTGGTTATAGCTAACACCAGCGCTCAGCAAGGGAACAGCGGGGAGGTCCTTGTCGATGCCGCGCTCAACCCGGGCGGCGCGCAGTTCCGAGTCCTATATACCAATAGACCACTCACCCGCCGCCTACTACAGGACGAGCGGGTACTCGATAAGCCTGCGGGAAGTGTGGTCATACACGAAGTAGACGGCTCAGTAACCACAGGCCCCGCACGGGCGGTTCCGTACGACCTGCTGCCTATGGAGGTACAGGTGCTGGGCAGGTCAAGTTAGCTAGCACTGGTGATGATATAAGTGGCCTGTCGTCGCCGGGCAAGTGAGAAGGAGGGGTAGCACTCCAGGTGCCGCCCCTCCTTATCTTTCTATCGACCTGACGTTCAGAGTTACTGCTGGATGAAGATCACCGTGTAGTAGTGCATGCCGTTCGAGGCGACTGCCTGGCCCACGCCGACCGAGGTGAAGCGGCCGTCCAACATGATGGCCTTGTGAGCCGAGCTGTTCAGGTAGCTCTCGATAGCCACGTGGCTGGCCTCGCTGTCGGGGTAGTTGTTGCGGGCCAGGATTTCGCCCGCGAACCTGTAGTCGATCCTGTGGTCGCCGAGCATACCTATGAACTGCTTGCCTTCCGGTGTGGTGTGGCTGAAGTAGTTGCGAGCCGCCATGTCGTTGCTGCGAGAGCGCGACACCTCAGTGAGAGTCGGGTCGAGGCGTACGGGGCCCACACCGGCCGCTGCGCGCTGCTCATTGATGGCCTGTAGCAAGTAACTCTCGTCGCTGTTGAGGTTGACCGAGGGTGCCGCCTGGTAGCTGGCGGGAGAGGCCACGGGTGCCGAGGGTGCGGTGCGGTTGGACTGGGAGCCATACGCCATGCTGCCGAGGTGGGTCAGCTGTATCGCCTTGCCTGTGCCTGCTAGCTCGGGGTGGTACTCGAAGCGTGCACGCTCGAACCACTGCACGGTGAGGCCGTTCTCGTTGAACTCTTCGGATAGGGGCAAGCCGAATAGCGGAAGACCGCCGTTCTTCTGCCAGTACGTATAGAAGCCGCCGCCCAGCGCGTGCCCGGTGGCCGCGAAGTAGGCTCGGGTCTTGGTCGACTTGAACGGGGCTACCTTACCGAACTCCACTCCCTGGGTCATCTCAGCGCCCAGGCGGGTAAAGAGCACTGGGGTCGAGGGCGATTCGGGGTGCGACTCCATGCGCACGCGCTCGAAGTACTGCACAACCTGGCCGTTCTCCATGCGCTCGTCGCTCAGAGGGTAGCCGATTCGTTCGAGTCCGTAGCGGTTGAACGTGCTGAGGAAAGTGCCTTGCACGGACTTGCCCGTGGGGCTGAAGTACTGGCTGGCTGCCGGTGCGCCCGTGGCTGGGAGCACGTCCGAGGTGTACCTGGCGCCTGAGGTGGCTGCGGCCACCGAGGCCAGCGGCTGGAGCAACATGGCTCCGGCCAGTAGGACCGCGCCTGCCGTTTGCAACAGGTGGGTGCGAAACATGTTAACTTTTACGCTGCTTGGGTTGTTGTGGATTGTTGCCTGCATTGTGTCCCTCACATTAGTTGGGACAGGCAGGTCCGAGACGTACTTCCATTTCCGACCGCTCTAGGGGCGCTAACCACAGAGCGTGCGGTATACGAAGTTGGAGCTATCCCGGGCAACCTGGCTGTCGTAGCTCTCGCGAGCTTTAGATCCAATGGCTTTGCGTCCCCGCCTTTCGACGGGTTTGCCTTTTTCCTTGATGATTCGGTTGAAAAAAGAGAAACCGGATAAGTGCTGTTTTGTAGCGCCATCTGCATTGTAAGGGCCGTCAAGCAGGGCGGGAATAAGGTTATTGTCCTATTGTTAATGGCCTGCTTGTGCTAGCCTGGAAGTACGGCTGCAAAGATACTCCAAAATGATTAGGACGGCCTATGCCCCCTCCACGCTCAAAGGCCCCAAAATCGCCCCATACGTCCTAATTCCCTACTACTTTCAATGCGTGTTATAATCCCATGTTCAGCCCAGGAGGTGCCCTTTGAGCTTTATAGAAGACGCCGTAATAAAGACATTAGATAGGATGGACCCCACCGAACGTCATAGTTTGATACTCACTGTGGTGCAACACATGGTGTCCGGCATGCCCTCCACCGAGAGGTTGGGGCTGATGGAGCACGTGGTTGACCACTTCCTCGATGGCCTGTCGCCGGAGGAGCGCCAGGCTACCGTGCGCGAGCTTGTACCCCGCCTGCTGGCCCAACTGATGCAGAGCGGCAATATGAACGTGGACGAGTTGTTGTGGGCGGCCATGGGTTCGCTGGGGGCCCTCGACGAGTCAGCCGGTAGCGGTGCTGGTAGCGCGGGTAGCGCGGGCGTCCCACGAGGGGGCGCGAACACTAACACACCCCCAGCGAGCAGCCGCGATGCCGTTTCTGAGTGAGTTCATCAACAAGACCGTATTCGATAGCCGTGGGGACCCGCTCGGCAAGTGCGTTGACGTATACGTCAACGTAGCGCAGGGGTTCCCTGAAGTGGTCGCCCTGGGCCTGTTGCGCAACAACCAGGAGTTCCTCATCTCGGCTCTCGACCTTGTAAGGATGGACCGCAAGGGGCTCGTGCTGAGCGGGAAGCTGCGCGACCTCACCGTATACGAGCCGAACGGGGACGAGATCGGCCTGGCGCGTAAGGTGCTCGACCGGCAGATTATCGACATCAACGGCAGGCGGGTCGTGCGGGTGAACGATTTGCAGTTCGCGCGGACGGCCGGCAAGTTCCGGCTCGTGGGGGTGGATGCCACGCCCGAGGGCCTCGCCCGCCGCATCGGGCTGGAGCGGCCCATCGGCAGGGTGCTGAAGACCCTCGGCCTGCGCGACACCTCGGGCACCATCCCGTGGGACCAGGTGGACCCCACCGCCATCGGCCCCGCCGGTATCCCCCTCAAGGTCGCCCGCAACGACCTGGCAAAACTGCACGAAGCCGACCTGGCCGACATCCTCGAAGCCCTCGATGTGGAGGCGCAGGACTACGTGCTGTCCACCCTCGATACGGACGTGGCGGCGGAGACGCTGGGCGAGATGGACCCCGAGCGGCAGGCAGCGGCGATTGAGAGCATCGAGCCGGAGCGCGCGGCCGACATCCTGGAAGCCATGCCCCCCGACGAAGCCGCCGACATCCTGGGCGACATATCACCCGCCCGCGCGGCCGACCTGCTTAACCGGATGGAGGCAGAGGAGGCGGAGGACGTGCGCGAGTTGCTTGCCTACCAGGAGGACACGGCGGGCGGCATAATGACCAACGAGTTCATTACCATCCCCGTCGATCTCACAGCCGCAGGCACCCTGGAGCACCTCAGGAAGATCGACCCGGAGTCCGAAGGCATCCATTATCTATACATCACCGACTCGGAGGAGCGACTGCTTGGCGTCATCTCGCTCTGGCGGCTCATACTGGCGAAGCCGGAAACGCCCGTCTCTGAGTTCATGGTAGCCCCTGTTATAAGCGTGGCTGCTACCGACTCCAAGGAGGACGTGGCAGCCACGCTCGCCAAGTACAACCTGCTCGCCGTGCCTGTGGTCGACCCCGGCGGGCACATAGTAGGTATAGTTACCGTGGACGACGCTATCGAGTCGATCATCCCCGCCACCTGGATGCGCAGGTTGCCAAAGGTGTTCAGCTAGTGGAGCGAGCCTGGGGGTGCGGGATAGTCCTGTTGGGGTGCCCCGCATGACGCCCTGTGGCTAAAGCCAAGGGCTGGGAAGTAGCGAAGTCTCCGAAGGAGACTGGTACATTCGCGGGAGTCACCTATGGGGACTTTGCCACTTCCCAGCCCTTGGCTGATGAAGATCAAGGAATTAGGCTTCATGTGTGTAAGGCAATAGAGGGTGCCAGGTGACGCCCGTCGACTAAAGTCGAGGGCTACACATTGCGAAGTCTGCCTGTGGCAGACTGGCTGCGTGCGCTAGTGTCTCTTTCAGGCGAATATGGGGCTTGAGGAGTCCCCGAAGGGGACTTTCCAATGTGTAGCCCTTGACTTATGAAGATTACCAACTGGATCAGGTAAAGGACTGTAGGGGCAGGCCCCCGTGCCTGCCCTGGTGGAGATTAGCACTTAGCGCCTGTGTACGCCTGCCATCCAGGGCAGGCACGGGGGCCTGCCCCTACAGATGCTTCTTGCCCCTGCTGATTACCTCGTTCGCTTGTTAATCTTCATTAGTATACGGGCGTCACTTGTGCTGATTACTTGCTTTGCCTTCGTCATCCACAGTGCTAGCGCGCCTCTCAATACTCGGCCCGCGACTGATGTATAATGTCGTCATGGCACAATACTCTCAGGCTCAACGATGAGCGTTCGAGACTCATGAACCAGCCCGCGATACAAGCCCCCTTCAACGACCGTACCGACGCAGGACGGCAGTTAGCTCTAGACTTGCCCCGGTTTTTGCAAGGGCAAGACACGATTGTCCTGGCCCTCCCGATGGGTGGCGTGCCTGTCGCGGCGACTGTCGCCAGCGAGCTTAACCTGCCCCTCGACCTCGTAGCGTCGCGCAGAATACCGGCACCTGGGGCGTCGGGCCTGAGCGGGGAGGACAGCGTTGGTGCCGTCACTCCCGACCGTACGCTCGTCATCAATACGGAGCTTGTCAGGCGGCTCAATTTCACCGACGAGCAGGTAGAGCAGCTTTCCATTCCGGCCTGGGCCGACGCACAGCGCAAGTTGCAGCTTTACAGGCGAGGCCGCCCATACCCTGACCTGCGGGGCAAGACGGTGGTCATCATAGACGATGGCCTGACCACCGGCTATACGATGATGGCAGCCGTCATTTCTACGCGCAAACTGGAGCCTCAACGCATTGTGGTGGCCGTGCCTGTTGCCTCCATCGAGGCTATCGAGAGGCTGGGCAGCTATGTAGAGGAACTGCACGCCGTTAGAATCAGCCACGAAGACCCTTTCGCGGTTTCCAGCTACTATAAATACTACGCCCCCCTCGATGACCAGGACGTCATCTGGACGGTGGACCATTTCTCAAACCAGCACCCGCTACAGGGCTACAGCGAAACCTTCTGACGAAGCCCCAAGAGCCACGGGTAATTCCAAACCCCTCAAGAGGACCACGGTACTTGCCGCTGGACCCTGGTCCTCTTTCTATCCTCTGAAGCCGTGATCCTAACGTCCTTGTCTTTTCGTGGCTGCCCGGGATGGCTGGCCGCCGCATGAATAACACGCGAGTTAAACAGAAAACCCAGATGATCCGTGAGGACCGTCCGGGTTATTGTTGCTCAGTTATTACAAGCGAACCTGCAACCTCGAAGTAGGCATAGTAAACTTGCTTCTACAATCGGAGTCAACAGGTTACGAGGGGCAATTTCGAGATCCGACCGCGCTGAGGGGCGACCATCCACTCAGTGAGTTGAAACGCGCCGGGCAGACTGGGGCAGCCGACTTTAGGTCAAAAGGACCAAGGCTGCTTCAACTGCACCAGCATCTCGCATCAACCCCAGGTATTTACCTTAACAGGGCGGAGCGTAACAACCAGGCGCGTCTCACCGGGCCGGTCATTGCTGCGCACATCAACACCCCCGTACTTGTGGCCGAGCCTCATTGCGAATTCACCACCCGTGTCCGGGCTGAGTTCGGCACGCGCCCTTATTTCAAGTGTGCGGTAAGGATTGGCAGGGTCGAGTATGAAGAGCGTGACTTGAGGTGTTTCCTGCATATTCTTGACCTTCTGGCGGGTAGAGTTGAGCGAAAGTCGCAAAGCACCATCTCCACTGTCGCTACCATTGTCATCATACAAGAACCACAGGGCGGACACCTGAGGGAATCCGTCGGCTCCAGAAGTCGCCAGCACTGCTACTGGAGCTGACAATAGGTCCTTGTGCGATTCTGGGATTTGCGTTTTAGAGTCGTTCATTTTCTTCCTTTTCAAGCAAGTTTAATTGTCGCTTTCTAGACGATCCATGTGGGCCTGGGGAGGATTGAGGCCACAGCTAGAACTATGTTGGCCTCAGCCTTAGGCCGACACCAGGTAAGCAAGCAAAGAATAGAAGGCACAAGCTGTTATTAGCCTGTGCCTTCTATTCTTTGCTTAGTCTGTTGGGGACGGTTGGCTAGCCACGAGTGAGACTCAATAGGAGTAGCGCATAGGGGATTCGAACCCCTGATCTTCTCCTTGAAAGGGAGATGTCCTAGGCCTCTAGACGAATGCGCCAGGGTTTGTTTCCGAGAGAAACAGGACTTTGCCTCTCCGTTTTGGTGGCCTGTGGTTCGGCGGTCTTTCTCGCTAAGTCCTCCGATCAAGGCACCACGTAATTATAACGGACGCTCCTCTCCCATGTCAATCGGTCGCAGGACGGGAGATTTGTGGGACGGTGTGCCTATTGGCGAAGTCCACCTATTCTGCGGGGGCGGGATTCAGGGCGCATGACAGGGCCTCCTCAAAGCTCATCGCTCGCCCTTCTTGCCACGCCTTCTCCCACGCGGCTTCCTGTCCAGGTCCCAACTGCGCTCGCGCGACGGCGAGATTGCGTTCGTAGTCCGCCCGCTCCGCCGGCCATACACGGGCATTGAGCGCCTCGCGAAGAGCCTCCGCCACTCCAAATAGCCTGGCGGCGCGCTCCGGCTGCGCCTCTGCTCCCGCTATCCCGGCCATGGCAGCCACGCATTCCGCAATACCAACTCTGTTCCTCTGAGTGATCTGGAGGTCCAGGGCCTCCATGAAGAGACCCCTGGCACGGCCAACTTCGCCTTGCGCCAGGGCTACGTGGCCCAGGTTGTGCAGCGAAGCAGGAATATCACTCCTGATGTTCAGACGCCGGTACAAGCTCAGGCTCTCTTCGTACAACTCCCTGGCTCGCGTATAGTCTCCCCTGATACGAGATATATCTCCCAGGCTGTTAAATACCTGCGACAGGCCCCATTTATTTCCGACTGCCCGCGCAAGCACGGCGTTTTCCTCCAATGCTGCCTGTGCGGTCGAGTAGTCGCCCGCGGCGTTTGCAACAATGCCTCTGATAAGAAGCGCATGGGAGAGACCCCACCTGTACTGTGCCTGGCGAAGCAGCGAAATGCCCTCTTCTACCGCTTCTCGTGCGGCCTCATGCTCGCCCAGGAACGCGCGCGTCACCCCGTATACCGCCAGGGCAAGGCCCCGCTCCCGCTGCTCGTGGGGAGCCAACTCCCGGAAGATGGATACACACTCTTCCCTGTAAGCGCGGACCGCCGCCCAGTCTTGTTGGAAGCGGCTCATGACTATTCCGCCAATTAGCGCCCGGGCGCGGGCCAGGCTGCGCTCCTCGGCTCCTGGAAGGTCCAGTGCCTCGGTCAGCCACTTATAACCTTCATTGTAATAGCCTCGCATTTGCCAGAATATCCACAGGGCACCGCAGAAGCGAAGCGCTACTTCGGCGTTGTCCTGCTCTACAGCCCGCTGCAATGCTGCCTGGATGTTGTCGTGCTCCTGATCGAGACGTTCAAGCCACAGTTCCTGCTGTTGCCCTTCAATCCCCGCTCGGCCCCGCTCCGCGAGTGCCAGGTAGTAGCTCGTGTGCTGCTGAAATAGTTGCGTCTCTTCCTCGGGGTCGGTGTTCTGGAGGAGTTCCAGCGCATATTCTCTGATCGTCTTCAGCATGCCAAACTGCGGCTCGCTCTCCGTTTCCACCCTGCCGGCTGTGTCCGTGCCCGTTGTGGTAGTTCCTGTCTCCTGCCTCACCAGGCTCTTGTCGACCAACGAGGTTACTCCGTCAAGCACATCTATCCCCAGGCGCTCCAATGCTCCACCGGCGTTGCAAACGGCGTCTATCGCTTCTAGAGTGCTTCCTCCCACGAACACCGACATGTATCGAAACAGCCGCTGCTCGCTATCTTGCAGCAGGTCGTAGCTCCACTGTATTGTGCTCCTGAGCGTCTGATGCCTCTCGGGAAGGTCCTGCGCTCCGCCGGTCAGCAGCCGCAACCTGCTCCCCAGGCGTGACAGCAAGGCCTGCGGAGGGAGGAGCCGGGTGCGCGCGGCAGCCAACTCAATAGCCAGGGGAAGCCCGTCGAGGCGATAGCATATCTCGGCAACAGCCGGGGCATTCTCGCTCGTGACCTCAAATTCTCGCGTGACGAGCCGCGCGCGCTGGATGAACAGCGCGACTGCTTCGTACTGGGATAGTGCCTGGGCGAGCGGCAAGTGCCTCGGGTCCGGTACGTCCAGGGCCGGTACCGGAAATTCCTGCTCGTCGCGTACGTGCAGAGCCTGGCGGCTGGTAACCAGCACTTTCAGCCGGGGGGCCGCTCTCAATAGCCTGACCACAACCGGCGCCGCCGCAACCACCTGCTCGAAGTTATCGAGCAGTAGCAGCAACTGCTTGTCGCTGAGGTAGTCTGCGAGCGTATCAACCATCTCCCGGCTGGCTACCTGCTTCATGCCGAGGGCTTGCGCGATGGCGGGACTCACCAAAGCCGGGTCGGTGACGTGCGCGAGCGAAACGAAAAAGACACCGTCGCGGAACTCGTCTATCATCTCGGCGGCTGCCTGCACGGCGAGGCGGCTCTTTCCGATGCCCCCCGGCCCGGTCAGGGTCAACAAACCCGCCTCACTATGCAGCAACAGACGCTGCACAGCCGCGAGGACGGCCCCACGCCCAACCAGAGGGCTGCGCTGGGACGGCAGGTTGTTGGGGCGCGCATCGAGGGTCTTGAGCGGTGGAAAGTCGGCGGGCAAGCCTGGGAGGACTAGCTGGTAGACGTGTTCCGGCTCTTGAAGGTCTCTGAGCTGATGTTCGCCCAGGTCTCGCATCTCAACCTTGTCAGGCAAGGCATCTCGTACAAGATCGCGGGTGGTCCGCGAGAGAAGGGTCTGCCCGCCGTGAGCCACGGAGCGCAGGCGGGCACACCGGTTCACGGCGCTGCCATAGTAGTCACCTTCTCTCAGGTCTGCTTCGCCTGTGTGCAAGGCTACACGTACCTGTAGAGGAGTGGGGGTGGGCCAGGGCTCGGCAAGGAATGCCTGCTGGATCGCGGCCACAGACGCCACCGCATCGGAAGCGCGAGAGAAGACCGCAAAACGGCTGTCCCCTTCACCGCGAGGGCGCACCACACTCCCACTATGCCGGCTAACGAGGGCTTCTATTAGCTCGTCGTGGCGGAGGAGGGCCGAGCGTGCCTGCTCCGGGGATCGCTCCC
>DASVQO010000054.1:0-8003 GCA_036389075.1 Chloroflexia bacterium
CCGGTGGCAGGTCGCTTCCTTGAAGTTTGGAGCGCCGCCGGTTCCGAGCAGAACTCCGTCTATGTAAACGGCTACCCCATCACACCTCGCCGTGCTGAGATCTCAGTAGATGACGGTAAGGTGTACGACACTCAGTGGTTCGAGCGTGCTCGCTACGAGGCTCACCCTGAGAACAAGGCACCATACGATGTGCTCCTCGGCTTGCTCGGCGTTCGCCTGGCTGAAGGTCGTGGCACCGTAGACCCTGGCACCAAGAAGGTCCGCCAGGCTGCCGACCAGGCTTTCGTCGGGATAGACAAGCCTGCTGACACGAGCGCCACCAAGGTGTGGTTCCAGGAGACCCGCCACTCGGTATCAGGCAAGATCCTGGAGTACTGGAACAAGTACGGTGGCCTTCAGCAGTTCGGCTTCCCCCTGACTGAGCCGTTCCCGGAAGTGTCTGCCACAGACGGGAAGACCTACACGGTGCAGTACTTCGAGCGCAACCGCTTCGAGCTACACCCTGAGAAGGCAGCACCGTACGAAGTAGAACTCGGCCTGTTGGGCGTGCAGCAGTACAAGCTCACCCCCATTCCTGCCGACCAGCTCCCCTTTGCTCCTCCCCCGAATGTCACCTCCACCAAGGACACCCTCGTCCAGGGCAGCTTGCAGGAGCCGACCACTCTCGTGGGCCTTGAGGAGAGCACTGTAGTAGCGGCCAGGTTCACCAGCGCGATCACCTTCGGTGATGCTTTGGTGATCCTGGATGACAAGCAGAACCCTGTCCCAACGGTTGCCTGGTACGTGCCCACGCTGGAGAACGGCGGCACCTACTATGTGGGTACCGGAGCGGACCGCCACCTCGTAACGAAGTTCAAGCTTCGCCGCGGCATCAAGTGGGCCGATGGCAAGGAAGTCACCTCTAACGACGCGGTCTTTGGCTACAAGTTCATCCTGGCCGATCCGAACGTCGTTACTAACCAGCTGTGGAAGAAGCTGTCGAACGTAGACAACCCTGACAAGTACACGGTTATCTACAACTGGATGTCGCTCAACGAGGCTACCGCCAAGTGGAACGACCCCAAGACCGACAAGGTTGACTATGCCTTCCTCCAGCTTTTCGTCAACACCAAGCAGCCCGTCGTGGACCCCAGCTATATCTTTATCGGGGCCGTCCTTCCCGAGCAGACGCTGAGCAAGCTGCCCGTGGACAAGCTGCAAGAGTCTGACTACGCTCGTAACCCGATGGGCTTTGGTCCTTATATGGTACAGTCGTGGAAGCAAGGCGAAGAGATGGTGCTGGTGGAGAACCCCAACTATAACCTCACCGCCAAGCCTCTCATCAAGCGCGTAATCAGCCGCTTCCAGACCGACGTCAACCAGAACGTTTCTCAGTTCTTGACCAACAATCTCGACGCGCTCGCCGGCGAAGCCTTTGTAGTGCCTCCCGAGCAGTGCCCGCAAATTGTGGCAGCCAACGGCACCTGCGCGGCAATCCCGGCGGCTACCTGGGAGCACCTTGAGCCGTACTTCGGCTATGCGCCTTTCGCTGACAAGAATGTACGCCAGGCGATGATGCAGGCCATCAACCGCCAGCAGATCGTGGACGTAGTGTTCAAGGGCGGCGCGAAGGTCATGAACAGCCCCGTCCCCGGTACAGTCTATTACTCGCTGGACAACCCGGACTTCGCCAAGGAGTTCCCGGACCTGGCCGGCAAGTACAAGCTGCCCATCTATACCTTCGACCAGGCGGCGGCCAACGCTCTGCTCGACAAGGCAGGCTGGGTACGCGGCGCTGATAATATCCGTGCCAAGGGCGGCGAGAAGCTGTCGTTCGAGTACGGCACCACCCGCAACCCGACCCGCCAGGCCATCCAGGCTCTCGTACAGGCCGACCTCAAGGCCGTGGGCATAGACGCGATCACTGTCAACTATCCTCAGGGCTTCTTCGCTCCCGACGGTCCCATCTCGACCGGTAAGAGCCGGCTGGCCCAGTTCGCCTACTCCCAGAGCAACTACAGCACGTTCGACGCTTACTCCATGGACGAGCTGTGGACGCCCGAGGACATTGGCAAGCAGAACCGCCAGCAGTACAAGAACCAGAAGGTAACCGAGCTCAACCGCGCTATGAACGGCGAGATCGACCGCAAGAAGTTTGCGGAAGCCGCCGCGGGCATCCAGGTCGAGATGATGAACGACATCGCCGTCATCCCGTTGGTGCAGCGCGCTAATATCGAGATCTACCGGAACACGTTGCAGAACCGCAAGGTCACCAACAGCAGCGCCTCGCAGTGGTGGAACCTGCAACAGTGGTACTTCAAATAACCCTCTAAGGACCACCCGGTCCGACGCGAGGTACAAGCAAGCAACCCGACCCCTCAGATGAGGTCGGGTTGCTTTGTGCTGGGGACGGACGCGTTAGCTCTGCGAGGCTGTGTCCCGGGGACACAAGAGGGGAGGAGCGCGGGGAACCGGCTGTTGGCCGGAATCTCATAAAGCAGTTATGCTATCTTCCTGTCGTGCCGAGCGTCGGCGCGAGTACCAATCACATGCCGGGAGGAGATTTCATGAGGGAGAACACTCTCAAGCAGAGGCTGAGAAACGGCGAGCCTGTTTACGGCCTGTTATCGCCCAACTACGATACCTTCGTTGTAGAAATGCTGGGGCACCTGGGCTTTGACTTCTACATGCTCGACTGCGAGCACGGGCCGGGTGGGCCGCAGCAAGCGGAGCAGGTCATACGCGCCTGCGAGACGGTGGGCATCACGCCCCTGGCCCGCATACGGAGCGCCGACCCCAAGCTGGTGCTTCAGTTCCTGGACCTCGGCCTCATGGGTGTGATGATGCCCAGCGTGACCGATGCCGACGACGTAAAGAGGCTGGTCGAGGCGGTCAAGTACCCACCGCTCGGCAGGCGGGGCATAGCGCCGGTGCGCGCCAACGATTACCTGCTGGGGTCGATGCCCCAGGAGGAGTACCTGCGCTTCGCCAACGAGCAGACCCTCGTGCTGCCCCAGATCGAGACTATGGAGGCGGTCAGGAACCTGGACAGCCTGGTGCGGGTGGAGGGGGTCGACGGATTCATCGTAGGCCCGCGCGACCTTTCCCTGTCGATGGGCTTCCAGGATGGCCCAGCCCACCCGGAGGTGCGCCAGATGGTTGACAGCCTGTTCGGTGCGGTACGGGCCTCCGGGCTGGTCGTGGGCACCACAGCCGCCACGGGCGAGGACGCGCGGTCGCTGGTGGAGCGGGGCGCTACCATCATCCTGGCCTCGGTATGGGGTCTGCTAAGGACCGGCGCGGGTGCCTTCTTCCAGGGTGCCAGGGGCAGGTAAACCGGAGAATCAGGGAAGCACCGAAAAGGGATATAAAGAGGACCAGCGTACGACGTAACGTACATTGGTCCTCTTTACTTTACTCGCTTTTCTTAGTCCTAGCGTCCCGGCGGTTAGATTCGTCCCCCGCTGCCGTGGCGTTTCAGCTCCTCCTGTAGGTCCTGTTTAGCCTGGTGCTCGGAGGGGTAGTAGCAGCTATCGGGCACGAACGCAGCTGGGCACGCGCTGCCGTCTTGCGCTGCGTGTTGCTGGTGCATCTCCCTCATGTCGCCGGTGAATGAGAGGGACCAGTAGTACTGAGTGATCTGGTCGGGCGTCTCCTTGCGACGCCAAACGTGGCCCAGCCACTCGCCTTCTTGTTCGCTGTGTACGACGTCCGGCATGGTAACCTCCTGTTCTATTTGCAATGCAATTGCTGAAAAGTAAGATTGCTAGGGCCTTGTGCCGCGTCTTTCGAGGTGCCGCCGGTGGCGCTTCAGCCTTGAAGCGGCAGTTGGTACCTGTATAACGCCGAGCAAGCGGGCAGGTTAGCGACTCAGCGTACAAGTAGATATAAGTGAATCTTATATCTACTATTGTTCAGTTGCATGTCGCAAGGAGTCGCCCGTTAAAGTGGGACATGAGCACCAGGAGCCAAGCCTTCTTGTCATTTCGAACGTAGTGACAAATGTCGTCCTCCAGCGTGGATGTAACCCTTTCGTAGGGCACACTCTTGAGGTCTGTAGGAGTGGGCTTGTAGGCAGCAAGATAGTTCGGGTGCTGAGGGACGAGATTTCTCACTACATTCGAAATGACGAGAAGGTAGCTTGGGTGCTTCTATTTCACCCGCTCGTACCTTAGTAACGTCATGAGGGCGACGCGTGGCGCGGTTTGGTACGAAGAATTCTCATCCTGAAACGGTACCTCTTTTGCCGCCATATTTGGCGTAGATTTTGAGCAAGGATGTGCATAACCCACTTGCATCCCTGGAGGGGTAAGGCTATATGATACAAGTGCCGGCACTGCCGCCGGTTGGCTATTGCTTCAAACTGGCAGCACAGGCAACAGAATGGAGGCGTAGGCGCGATGAATAAGGTAAATATAGCCTTGAGCGATATAGTTGAGTACCAGAGCTTCAGACGCAACCCCGGTCCCGTTATTATGCGCGCCAGCGAAGGTAGGCCGATGCTCGTCATCAAGGGCCGCAAAAAGGTGGTTATGCTCGATGCGGCCGAGTACGAGCTTTTAGTGCAACGCGCTGCCGACAACCTCGAGGTCGAGGAAAAGCGCACCGGCACCAACGGCTAGCCTCCTCCGCCGCCTGTATTAACAGCGTATTGTGGAGTAGTTTTCTACTCTGGACTTGAGCAATCGTGAGGCGCTCTACCGTGCATGGCAGCGCGATTGGAGCGGCAAAGCGGTCGCGGAACGGGCAGCAACCTGTAAGCAAGCATCATACGCCGAGGCCTGGCAGCCGGGGCGGAGAAGCAGCGCAAGCCGGGGGCACTGCCCCAAGCGGAACCCAGGCACACTTAGCAAGTGAGAGGTAGATGAGGTAAACGAGCGAATTACACCGGGCGGAGGTAGTGGGGCAGCGTTGCCCAGCCCGCTCAACTGAACAGACCGGGCGAAAAGAAAAGAACCCTACTACTGGCATAGTGGGTTCCGCTTCTTTCGCCTCAAGTGGACCTCTGGCAAGGGCCACGAGCATGTGTATTAGGTTCTGGATAAACCTAATATATCACTGTGCTCCTGCCTTGTCAAGAGGTAAGGAGCATTTCTTTATGTCGAAAGTGCCGGACGGTTTCGTCTTCGCCGGTTTCGATTCCCCCAGGTACACCCCCACTCCCGACCAGATCTTCGATGAGCTGCTGGCCCCCGGCCTGCTCACCGAGGCGGAGCTGCGGGTGCTGCTCTACATCGTGCGCCGCACCTTCGGGTGGAAGAAGGAACTCGATAACATCAGCCTTTCCCAGATAACCGGCGGCATCGTCAAGCGCGACGGCGTGCGCCTGGACTGGGGCGCGGGCGTGGCGAAGTCGAGCGCGGTGCGAGCCATCAGGGGGCTGGTGGAGAAAGGCGTCATCATCTCCCGGCACAACTTCCGCGAGGACGGCGGCAGCGACGTGACCACTTTCGCCCTCCGCATGCGCGACCCCGACGACCCTCCCTACGGCCACGGAACCGCGCCTACGAGCGCGTTAAATGAGGCCAAACACCCCCTGTATCGTCGTGAAACACGGGGGGGTTCTACCGTAGAACAGGGGGGGTCTCACGATGAAACAGGGCGGGGTTTCAGCGCGAAACAGGCCGGGTCTCGCAACGGAACAGGGGCGGGTGACAGGGTGAAACACGCCCCTGTCCGCCAACGCGACACACAACATCCATCCATCCAAGAAACAGAAATACAAGAGCGAGACGATTCGAATCGGCCACATCAAAAGAAAAATGTTTTGGAGAATACGGGAGAGACAGCCACGGCCTACTCGCCCTACATAGCAGCGGTGCTCACTGACTTTTCAGACGAGCTTGGCGACTCCAGCCACAGCGTAGCCAACGTGACTCAGGCCCTGCGCCTGTGGGCGCAATCAGGTCTGGGAGAGGCGGACTTCGTAGAGATGCTGTATGAGGCCAAGCGACGAACCCGTCTGTACCAGGGCAAGCAAGGCGCTAAGGGTATGCAGAACAAAATCGCCTACTTCTTCACCGTGCTGCGCGACCTGGTGGCAGAGTAGTTCCGCATGCAGCCCGCACAAGATCAACCATATGCACTGTTCGTTGAGATGCGGCGCCCCGCGGTCTGGGTCACGGCAGCGGGCTATGTATTGTTTACCATAGTCGAGCACCTTTTCATATTCTCGCCGTTGTTCAGAACGTTCGTCGAGCAGAACCAGTCAGGTCTTTTCAGTGAATACTACTCGCGGTTCGCCGGTTTTGATGTACCAGGGGCTGTAACGTGGGCCTTTTACTCGGACCTCTTTCCCGTTCAGCAACTGGTGGCGGTCCTGGTAGCGGCAGTCATGTGGCGCAAGCACAAAGGGATTGCGTTGGGCATTCTGGTAGTTATATTCGCCTTCTTGACTACTGCCACGTGTTTGCTGCTCATGTTTTTTATACTCGTGCGGCGAGGCTACTGACATATAGCAACGAGCGCACCCTTTGGGGTGCGCTCGTTGTTGCTTTTCTTGCTGGTTAGTCCTGCGTTGTTACCGCTTGCTCGCCGGGACCGGCAGAGGTACTTTCTTGACCTGCGCTTTCCTGCCCGCCCGTGCTCGCATCTTCCTGGTGCACCTGGGCCTCAAGCGCCTTTTCCCATTCGTCCAGTTTGGCCTTGATTTCAGCGATTTGCGCCTTGAAGCTGGCTCGCTCGTCGGGGGGTATGGCGGCTATGCTGGTGCGGTTGAGCCAGTTGCGGAACTGCATCGCGGGCCGCCAGCGGAACATGGCCGCTTTGCCGTCGTCATAGCCGTTGCCTACCTCGTGAACGCTGTCCACCCGCACCACGATGTAGCCCGGCATATCCTCGCGCTCTATCAGTTCGGGCTCGCTACCCTGCCCGTTTTCTCCATTCGCCGGTTGGTCGAGCATCGAGAGCACTTCGTGCAGCTTGCTCCTGCCCGACCTGTACTCTTCCAGCAAGTCAGGCCGCTTGAGGAGGCGCACCCTACGCGAAAGGTAGTTGTAGTTGATGCCCAGCTTGTCGGCCAGCTTGCGTTGCGAGAGGCCCGTTATCTCCAGCAGGTAGGCGAACTGCCTGGCCTCGTCCTCTATATCGAGGTCCTCGCGTTGCAGGTTCTCCAGGGCCGTGATGATGGCGGCCTGCTCGGTGTCGAGGTGCATGATCCTGGCGGGGATGGTGGCGAGGCCCGCCATGCCTGCCGCGCGGTGCCTGCGCTCCCCCGCCACGATCTCGTAGCGGCTGCCCGTGACGCCCCCGGAGGGCCGCACCACGATGGGCTCGATGACCCCGTGCTCGCGGATGCTGTCGGCAAGCTCCTCCAGCGTCTCCATGTTGAAAGCCTGTCGCGCCTGGTGAGGGTTGCGGTCTATCTCGTCCAGGGGTAGCTCTTTCACGTCGAGGGAGGTATCGGGCCCGGTGCCCGCGTCTAGGGCCGCGCGCTCGAAGAAGGAGAGCAGCCCGCCTTTGGTGTCGGTGCCCAGCACCTCGGACATGGTAGGTCTTTTCTTGTTAGCTGGCATGGGCTATCTCCTTGTCTCTCATCGCGGCGGTCCTGGCGAGCACCTCATCTGCGAGGGCGCGGAAATCGTCGGCGGACTGGCTCCTGGGGGCGAAGGCGAGCACGGGGGCGCGGTACAACGTGTCCTCGGTCACGCGCACCCGGCGGCGTATGGTGGCGTTGAGCACGCGGTCGCCGTATGTCGCCCGCAATAGCTCCTCGGCCTCCCTGGTTATGTTGTTGGTGCCGGTCATGGTGAGCACGAAGCCGAGCACCCGCAGGTCCGGTCGCTTGAGCTTGCGCTGCACCAGGCCCACAGCGGCCAGCATCCTCTTGGTGGCGCGGATGCTGCGCGGCTCGGCCTGCACGGGTATCAGCACCCAGTCGGCGGCCACCAGCGCGTTCACCGTAATCAGACCCAGCGAGGGGGGGCAGTCGAGCAGGACGTAGTCGTAGCGCCGAGAAACTTCCGCCAGCGCGCCTTCCAACACCCGCTCCCTGCCTATCTGTGGGGCCAGGTGCAGTTCGAGGT
>DASVQO010000055.1:0-2331 GCA_036389075.1 Chloroflexia bacterium
AAGGTGAGCACGCAGATAGGGGAGTCGTTGCAGCTTCACATGGGCATGACGCAGGCACAGGCGCGAGCACGCACGGTCGAGTTGCTCAAGCTGGTGGGCATCCCCTCCGCCGCCGACCGCGTGGACAGCTACCCTCACCAGTTCTCGGGCGGCATGCGGCAGCGCGTGATGATTGCTATGGCCCTCTCCTGCAACCCCAAGCTGTTGATTGCTGACGAGCCTACCACCGCGCTCGACGTGACCATCCAGGCGCAGATACTCGACCTGATACGGCGGCTCAAGAGCGAGTTCAACACGGCGGTCATCTTCATCACGCACGACCTGGGCGTGGTGGCGGGCCTGTGCGACCGGGTGATAGTGATGTACGGCGGCCAGGTGATGGAACAGGGCACGACCATGCAGATGTTCAAGGACCCGCGCCACCCCTACACGCTGGGCCTGTTGAAGTCGGTGCCCCGCCTAGACGAGGAGCGCAAGGAGCGGCTGGAACCCATACCTGGCCTGCCCCCCGACCTGATCCGCATGGCCCCAGGCTGCCCCTTCTACGCCCGCTGCACCTACCGCGAGCCTCGCAACGAGCTAGAGCGCCCGCCCCTCCGCGCGGTAGACGAGGGGCATCACGTAGCCTGCTGGGTAGACACTCGTACCACCCAAGCGCACGACATAGAAGACGAAACAGCCGTCAAAGCCGGGTCTTGACAGGGGACCAGCATCTCGACAGGAGTAACTTGATTTATTCACCGCAGAGACGCAGAGGACGCTGAGGTACGCAGAGAAGAATTGAGGGTGTCCTTGCGGGGGCAGCATTGTACTGCACGCTGTTGCTCTTACCTCTTGTGAACAACAATAATCTCGGCGTAACCTCTGCGTCCTCTGCGTCTCTGCGGTGAATAAAAATGCTCGAATTTGTATACTGGCGGTTCTTGGCATTCAGCTAGCTAAAGGGTCGATATGGCAACTACGGACAAGACTAACATAGGGGTCGATTCGCAGGCCGATGCTTCGGGGGCGCGGCTGCGGGTCGCGACGTTGGAGGAGGTCGGCATGCAGTCGCCGGAGGACGCGCTGCTGCGCGTGGCGGGCCTGCGGATGCACTTCCCCATCATGCGGGGGGTGCTGTTCCAGCGACAGGTCGGGGCGGTGCGGGCCGTCGATGGGCTGGACTTCTTTGTAAAGAAGGGCGAGACGCTCGGCCTGGTGGGCGAGTCGGGCTGCGGCAAGAGCACGGCGGGGCGCGCCATATTGCAGCTTTACAAGCCGACCGCCGGCAAGGTGGTCTTCAAGGGTGAGAACATCGTGGGCCTGCCGGGCGAACAGATGCGCCACCTGCGCCGGCAGATGCAGATGATCTTTCAGGACCCTTACGCCTCTCTCAACCCCCGGCAGACGGTGGCCGACATCATCGGCGAGCCGCTGAAGGTGCACGGGCTGGCCGAGGGTAAGGCCCGCCAGGAGCGCGTGCTCGATTTGCTGCGGCGCGTGGGCCTCAACCCCTATCACGCCAACCGCTACCCGCACGAGTTCTCAGGCGGCCAGCGGCAGCGTATCGGCATCGCCCGCGCCCTCGCGGTGCAGCCCGAGTTCATCGTGGCCGACGAGCCTATTTCGGCGTTGGACGTGTCCATCCGCGCCCAGATTATCAACCTGATGGAAGACTTGCAGTCGGAGTTCGGCCTGACGTACCTGTTCATCGCGCACGACCTGAGCGTGGTGCGCCACATCTCCGACCGGGTGGCGGTGATGTACCTGGGCAAGATAGTAGAGCTTGCCGACCGCAACGAGCTTTACGCCAACCCGATGCACCCCTACACCGAGGCGCTGCTTTCGGCGGTGCCCATCCCCGACCCGATGGCGGAGATGAAGCGCCAGCGCATCATCCTCACCGGGGACGTGCCTTCGCCCATCAACCCGCCGAGGGGCTGCCACTTCCACACCCGCTGCCCACTCGCTATCGCCGCCTGCAAGGAGATAGACCCGCCGTTGCAGGAGAAGTCGCCGGGGCATTGGGCGGCGTGTATCAGGGTGTGACGTTACAAAAGGCGGTTTCAACGACATAATTGCCAGTTCACAGCACCCAAGCCCCGCCTTTGTCATTCTGAGCCCTTCGGCTACGCTCAGGGTAAACTCCGCGAAGAATCTCGTCCTCCACCCCGACGTTGCTCTTTTCTCATGGGACTCGGTACGGTAGGAAAGGTGGTATTTGGGTGCTGTAGGACGAGCATCTTCGCGGAGTTTACCCTGAGCGTAGCCGAAGGGCTCAGAATGACAAAGGGGGAGTTGGTCCTGCTGTCCTTGGTTGACGCAGCCCAGGTCGATCACATAACCGGCCTT
>DASVQO010000056.1:0-21204 GCA_036389075.1 Chloroflexia bacterium
TCTCATCTGAGTCAGTGAGAACCATTGAAATATTGTCCTGTGCGAATTTGGCCGTTAGAGTATTGCTCAGATCGCCCTCATCAGCACCGAGCATTGCGAGGGTATCGATGCTGAAGACTGTGAATGCCGGGTGACTGTATCCGGTCTTGTAAACTGGTCTGAAGCCACCCTCCGGTAGAGTCTGCCATCGGAGCAGCTCACCTATATGCTCGGCACCCGGTATGGGCCGGCCGGCTGCGCGAAAGAGTCCGGCTGCCAGGTAGGTCCCTTGTAGATCGGGTTCATTCGCGAGCACGGCGTTGAAGCTACCGCTCGCCTGCTGCAACTCGGAGAGGCCCTGGAAGAAGTTGTCACCCAGGAGGTCTGAACTGCCTTGCGTCCCACTCAAGCGACTGGTAAGACTCAGCCAGTCAGAAATAGCAAAGAGATTGACTTGCTTATTGCCGGAGCTTAAGTCTGATATGCTAACAAAGCTTCTGGCCCACGCGAATCGAGCCGGAGCATTAGAGAGGTCCGCGAGTCTCACGCCCAGAAGCTCCAGCGCCTCTCCAATATTCGCCAGGCGAGAGATGCTCCTAAGTTCTTGTGTGATCTGAGAATTGTCATTCCATTGCGAGAGCAACCAATTACGTAGTTCATCGGCTCTTTGCGGTTGCCCGCCTAGCTTCTTCAGTATGGATAAGGCCTGGCGACTATATAGTATCGCTGCCTGGGTCTGTTGGGACTGTTCACCGGGGGAGAGGTTGGCTTCCCCTGGAGCCAATGCGGCATTGTTAAAGACATACGGGCTGACGTCACTCTGCAGTTCATCAATCAGCCGGATAACAGCCGCCTCATCGTTGACTTTGGCCCCCAGGGCATCTAGAGTCATTACTGCGTAAAAAGTACAGCCGATCAAGTTATCTTGCAGATTTCCCTGTTGAACATTTTCAGGGCTCGCACCCTTGCAATGGAAATCATCCTGGAATGTCCCCTCCCGAACCTGTGCAGACTGGACCCTGGCAATGGTTTGAGCCTTATTTGGCACCGGCATATTAAGGGCCTGGAAAGTCATGACCGCGTAGTAAGTTGTGTAGAGATCAAACCGGGAGGCCTCACTGAAGTTACCCGTGAAAGGGCCATCCCAGTTATGTGTTCTCTCAATCAGGGCCGACGTTTTGGCCGCCCAGGCAGTATTTTCGACCGTAAGCGGAGAGGGCGGCTTGGATAGCTCAAGCTGTCTGAGCACCCAGGTGTCTGCTGAGCCAGAGTTTGGCGCTAACATCTTTGATAGAGTTAGTCCTATTCCCATCATCAAAGCTGCTACCAGCAACAAAGATAAAACTAAACGAGTAGACAGCTTGCGGTACGCTCGCTTACCTATAGTTACCGCCCCGACAATGTGTACCATTTCAATCTCCTTACCGGATCATCAGGCTTCGGTACTATGCAGATTATCCTTACGGCGAAGCACACAGCTACCTGTGAAGCGGCCAGGGCGCGCCCTGGCCGCTTCACAGGTACCATAGTTGGAGCACTGTAGGCTTCTAGTAGAAATCGACGCTGGTGTTCGTAGTATAGTAAGCGTAGTCGATCAAGACTGAGCCGCTATCTGCCTGATGCAAGCCCGTTATACCATTTGCCCGGACGTGCGCTACTACGTTGCCATAGTGATGTTCTAACATCCAGGTGCCCTCAATTGTATCGCTTTCCCAGCTCAGGGCGTCATTACTCGACTCCGGGTCCCACTCGGGTGGGGCACTCCACGTGATCTCAGGCGCGTCAACCGAGACCGTAGTCGAGATTTTGATAGATTTGGACCTGCTGGCTGGCTCTCCATACCAGGCGGTGTATTGGTCTCCCTCCATATCTATTCGAAATTCACAACAACCCGGCGCTGTCACGATAGCTCGGAAGTAACCACCTGTCTCCGTATACTCACCACTCCCCGGTCCCACCGACTGTGTGTCATAGTTGCTGCCTTCGTACGTACCAGGCTCAACCCACATAGGGGCTGACGGGCTATGTATATTCGGTATCGTTTGAAGGTAAGCTGATCCAAGCGCGAAGCGCCAACCAATCAGTAGTGACTGCTTTAGAGGTGGCGGTACGTTAGCGTTCATTCGGATGACCCCGTAACGCCCGATTATTAGGTTGTTCTTGACCTCGGCCGGAAGATAGTCCCATACTTTCCAGTTGTCATCATAGGGAGGACAGTCGTACTCGGTATGGTACTCACAGACATCCTTTACGCCCTTTATAGGCTCATCTATGGGGTCAGCATAGCCTAGCCTGGCCGAAAAGCCAGAACTGCCGGACATGAAGACCAGGAGTGCTGCTACTACCTTCAGTAGCTTGGTGGCCGGACGAGGGCGGGGCAATGAAGACACAGTTTCTCTCCTTGGCTAAGTTGATGCATCCTGTACAGACCTGAGTCTCTACTACTCACAACATCAACTCTAATGGAAGAGATGCGCCCCCTTCTACAGAGAATTACCCTCAATCTGATAGACAAATATCCTTATTGTGCGAGAGAAATGTCTTGTCCCCCGGGGATATTGGTCCCTATCGGGTCCTCAAGGAAGCTTTCTGGTACGGCTGAAACCCGTACTGGCGGAGCTATGGCACCCTCCAGCAATGACGGATCTTCAACTGAATTTCTGATCGCTACACGAGCAGCCGTAACTCTTGCCGTCCTGCAAAGCGGCAGTTGCCCCCAATAATAAAGTATAGCCTCCATGCGGCTACTTACATTGAGCTTGTTAAATATACGTGTCAGCGCATTAGCTATCGTCTTCTCTTGCACGCAGAGTTCGTCAGCGATAGCTCTATTATGCCAGCCTTGTGCCACAAGCTGTAACATTCGCCGCTCCGTGCGATTGAGCTGTGTAGTATACCTGGGCGTAATCCTGTAGTTTTGGCCCGAAGCAGCCCGCGCTATGGGTTCCTTGAAATCTTGCCTCCCTACAGGATTGACCAGAAGGATATCAGGTTCAAGATCCCATAGGTCTTCCCAATACTCGGGACACGAATTGTACGTCACAATTACCAGCCGTGAATCATCTCCACTCAGGGTTGGAAGCTCTGTGCTCTTGGCCGCGGCCAATGTTCGAACGGCAAAGCCATGCGGCACATCTATAATGAGCTTAATAGATGCGCAGGGCTCGAAAAATGAGCCCTCATCGCTAAGCCAACTTGAGAAAATTTGCGCTATGCTGGGGATACCGCAGTACACATCGAAAGTGTAAGTTTCATCCGGTAATGAATGATCTGGAGGCTTTAGCGGAGATGGTTGACCGGCAGAGGACTGAAGGGGCTGGCCCGCGTTACTGAACGCAGGTGACGGGTTACGGCCGTGCATCACTGCTCTTTCCTCCTACGCTAGAAACGATTAACAAGGCGAATGGTCCGACGGACAACGTAGAAGTTCGTATGTAAGCGGTAATACCATTCGAGGCTGAGTAGCGGCCATTCTCATCTATAATGGTCTGTTTCAAAACGGCATTTGGAGTAAACCAGGGGTTTGAAGGTACGGCCACATCCTGCGTCTAAAGGAGCCGCCAGATTTTGAAAGAAGCAGAGGCATTCTAATGCATCTCTGGCCAGCCATCCATAAATATTGGTTGCAAAGTGTCAATACATGCTTGTTGTGTGCCCGATATATGTGGCTCCAGGTGTAATCAGACAATGTCCTAGCTTTATTGGATTGTCTCTAACTACCCATAATCACACAACCACGGTCTTCAGGCTTTGGTCTGGTTGCGCCCGTGCGGGAACCCACGCAGCCCTAACCTGTTCACAAAGTTCCCTGGATGTAGCTCTGCATTCAGGTGTCTTTCGCTAAACGGCAGTGAGGGGTACAGGTTTTGCGGACAACCGTTTAAATATCCGGCAACACCGTGCAAGACCCACAAGCTACCTCCAGTTGAATGGAAGCCAGGCACCCTCTATCCGCTCTCTTACGCCTCTTTATTTACCTTTTTGCAGCTCTACCCATATACGCGCCGGAATCCTCAGGCTCGCCTTGCAGCCTGGGCAACATAGCAGAGTTCAGCTCTCTATTGCTCAATTTTGCCTCTAGACTAACACCATTCGTTCCCTAAGCTCGGCACACTGAAGACTAGCCTCTCCTAATACTTTACGCATCACACCTTTAGCGCATTCGGGTGATGCGGCTGGGCTTGCGAGGGCATAAACTGAGGTAGACCCCTGTACCCACACGGTTGCCGAGCACACCCCCAGCATAGTGAGAGAGAGAAAACGAAGATGGCCCTCATGAACCCGGTCAGAGAGTTGCCGCACCTTTTAGCAACGACACCTTACAATAAGATCGTAGCGCAGGTGCGCGCCCTGCTTCCCACCCTGCTCCTGGTCTACGCTCCCGCCATACTTGTGCTTGGGGCCGTGTTCGCCGCCAGCCTCACCAGCAGCGTGCCCGTGGCCTACTTCCTGCGCGACCCGGCGGGCACCTTACACGTCCCGAACTATGTAGGAGTAGTATCCGGCCTTGGAGTGCTGCTCTGGTGCGCGTGCGCCGCCGTCTGCCTCTTCAGTTGGGCCGTGCTCAAGAAGTCGGGGAGCAGCGGCCGGTGGCCCGCGTTCTTCTTTTCGGCGGGCATCATCACCACGGTGCTGCTGATAGACGACTTCTTTATGCTCCACGAAAACGCCTCGCAGATCTACTGGCGCTTCGGCGAGGAAATGGTGTTCGCCCTCTACGGCTTCATGTTCGTCTTCTTCATCGCCCGCTTCTGGCGAACGATTGCCTCAACCGAGTTCCTGGTATTCCTGCTCGCCTGTGGCTTCATGGGCATGTCGCTGGTATTCGACAAGCTGAACGGGCCATACGGCGATAACGTCCCAGCCATACGCCTCCTCCTCGAAGACGGGGCCAAGCTGCTCGGTATCGTCGCCTGGCTGGTGTACTTCGCCCGCACGTGCCTTGCCCAGACCGTTCCCCTGTTCGCCCGCGACCGACCTACAGTACACTAGGGCCTATCCCCAAACTGTAGGAAGTAAGCGACCAAAGGTGGCCCTTGTCATTCTGAGCGCAGCGAAGAATCTCGTCCTCCATGCAGGTGTTCCCGTTTTCCTCAGCACAAGGCAGCATCTGGCACTCCACTAGCGTAAAGAAAACTGGCATTTGGGTGCTATAGGACGAGATTCTTCGCTGCGCTCAGAATGACAAGGGCGGGGCTTGGTACCGCACACTCAGCACGTTGCAGCTAGACCCTATCCCCACTTCGGAGCCGGTCCGCCCCTGCGTACCGTCTTCCTCAAGCTTCCTCTAAAGCCCTCTACCGCCGCCCGCGTGCGTTATAATGCTCCCATGTCCAGCTACGAGGACAGCCTGTGGGGCGACATTCCGGTAGATGAGCCCGCGCTCCGCGAGCTTGTGGAGTCCGCCCCGGTGCAACGGATCAAGGGCATACACCAGGCGGGCGCGAGCGTCTACCTGCTGCCCGGCGTGCGCCACGCCACCCGCTACGAGCACAGCCTGGGCGTATTGCACCTGCTTTCTCGGCTGGGCGCCGGGTTAGAGGAGCGCGTGGCCGGGCTGCTTCACGACGTACCCCATACCGCGTTCTCCCACACCGTAGACATCGTGTTCCCCAGCGAGGAGCACAACTTCCACGAGCGATTTCACCACGAAATAATCACACGCTCCGAAGTGCCCGCTATCCTGCGCCGCCACGGCGTAAGCCCGCACGCCGCCCTCGAACCCGAACGTTACCCGCTCCTGGAGACGCCCCTGCCCGGCCTCTGCGCCGACCGCATTGACTACACCCTGCGCGACCTGCACTCCCGCCACGAGATAGACGCAACCCATGCGGCAGACTTCCTCTCCCACCTGCTACCCACCCCCTCCGGCATCGTCGTAGACGACACAGGTGCCGCCGAGTGGTTCGCGCGCCTGTTCCGCAGGGCCAACGACCGCTACTGGACCGGCCCCCAGGAGGCGGGCGCTTACTGGGCATTGGCGGGCGCTATCAGGCGCGGCTACGAAACCGGCGGCTTCACCCACAACGACCTCTTCTCCACCGACGCCGAAGCCCTGGCGCGCCTGCGCAGCCTGGACGACGCCGAGGTGCAGGCTTACCTCACGCTGCTAACGCCCGGCACCCACTTTTACGAGGTGGAGGACGGCGGCCCCCGCTTCTCCACGCACATGAAGCAGCGGCACGTCGATCCCCTCATCCTGGAGAAAGGCTGGCAGGCCCCGCGCAGGCTGTCCGAGGTATCCCGGTCGTACCGGCGCGCGCTGGACTCCTTCCCAACCGCCCGCAACGTACATTACAAGCTCTGGACCGATAGCATGCCCGGCATAATCGCGGATAAGCTGCGCGCTCCAGGGGGCAAGACCACACCCAGCGAGCCGTCCCGGTGAGGAGAGACGAGCGGCAGGGCCTCCTCTACGTCGCGCTGGCGGTGTTCTTCTTCTCCACCAGCCCCGTGTTCATCGTCTGGGCCGACCCCATAGACCCTTTCATCAAGACGTGGGGCCGCATGCTCGTGGCTGCCCTCGCGGTGGGCGGCCTCGCCTGGCTCACTCGCGACCGGGCGCGCGACGAGAGCATGGCAGCCGGGGTCGCGGTCAGGTCGCGGGGCAACAGCACGCTAAGGTTCCTCACATATGGCCTGGTCGCCGCCTTGCACTTCCTCTTTTACATCTCCTCGCTCGGCTTCACCACCGCCGCCCACGCCCTATCCCTCATATACACAGCCCCCATCTTCGTGGCCCTCTTCTCGGCCCTGTTCCTTAAAGAGCAACTTCGCAGAAGGCAGTGGGCGGGCATCGGCGTAACCGTGCTCGGTGTGGCAATCCTGGCGGGCCTCGAACCGCACATGGACCTCGAGATGGCCTTTGGCGACCTCCTGGCGCTTATCTCCGCCGTCATGTTTGGCCTCTACTCGGTAGCGGGGCGCTACGAGCGCGAGCGGTACCCGCTGTTGGTCTACGCCTCCCGCGTCTACTGGGCCGCCACCCTCTGGCTCGTGCCTTTCGCCCTCCTCACCATCCCCCGGATGCCCTCCGCAGCCTGGGACTGGACCAAGCTAGGGGCCATCGCGGCGGTCGGCCTGCTCTCCGGCGCGCTGGGACACACCCTCTACAACGCTTCCCTGCGCCGCACGCACGCCGCTTATGTCAACATCATCGCCTCGCAGGAAGTGACGGGCGGCATCATCCTCTCCTGGATATTCCTCAGCCAGGTCCCCACCCCCAATTCCGTAGTGGGCGCGTTCGTCACACTGGTAGGTATTGGTCTGGTGTTACGCTGAAAGTGCCCTTCCAGAGATCGGGGCCAGAAATAAGGAAGATAGCGCTCCAGAGGACCAATTGACCATGTCGCGCTGCCGGGATTACAATAGGAACGCACCCGGCACGTTCTCTTAACGCTGACAACGGTTTGCAAAACCGGCAAGCAGTCTATCGTTCAGCGTTCGTGCGCGACCATTTCTTCAAGCACAAACAGCCAGAAGGAACACCCATGGAACAGGACAAAGGCGGCTTCCGTTCTATTGACGAGTACATTGCCACCTTCCCGCAGGACAGACAAGCCCGCCTCGAAGCAGTAAGGGCCACCATCCAGGCCGCCGCGCCCGGTGCCGAGGAGCGAATAAGCTACCAAATGCCCGCGTTCGCGCTGAATGGCGTTTTAGTCTACTTTGCTGCCTGGAAGAATCACATCGGGTTTTATCCGGCGTCAGGTCGGGTGCCCGAGGTATTTGCGGGGGAGTTATCGGGCTACGAGGTCGCAAAGGGCACCATAAAGTTCCCCTTCCACCAGCCCTTGCCGCTGGACCTGATAGACAAGATAGTGCGATTTCGGGTCAGCGAGAACCTCAACAAAGCCTCGGCAACACCACGCAAGAAGAAAGTATCAACCGGCACTTAGCTACAACCTGAACACCACACCGGCCTCTCTTCCTACAGGGCAGTCTCCGCAGGAGACTTCGCCTCTTGTCAGCCCGTGGCTTCAGCCACAGGGCATCCCACTTGGTCCAACATGACCTCCCTCTGCATACTCCTTCCCCCACTTTGACACGACTTCCACCCCTTTGCTACAATGTCATACCCCCATACCACACTTGAGGTATCGAAGTGCCTGCATCACCTCGTCGCGGTAGATACAAGCGACTGTCGCTCGTTGTCGCCCTCGGCCTGCTCGCTATGCAAGCCACACCCGCCACCGCCCAGGCCGCCTGCGGAGCGTGGGCCATCGTGCCCACTTCGGGGACACCCGTCGAGTCAGGGCGGTTCAAGGGCGTGGCAGCCACCTCCCCCTCCAACGTGTGGGCCATCGGCAGCACCGCCACCGAAAGCGACCTCCTCGCCCGCTGGGACGGCGCGACGTGGGACCTCGAACCTCACCCCCAGCCCGGCTCCTACTTCAACGACTTCCAGGGCATAGCCGCCTCCCCCAACGGAGACGCCTGGATAGTGGGCGCGTACTCAAGCTCGCAAGCCAGCCGCCCCAGCATGGCCGAGACCTCCACCCTGACACAGCGCCTACAGGGCGGCAGGTGGAAGCTAATCCCCAGCCCCAACCACCCCACCAGGCCCCAGAGCTATCTCAACTCGATAGCCCCCATCGGCCCCGACGACGTGTGGGCGGTCGGCAACGCGGGTGGCGAGGACGTCGTGCTCCGCTGGGACGGCACAGCATGGGCCTTCGCGCCCGTACCCGGCACAGCGCAGGGAGGCTACCTGTTCGACGTAGCGGGCACCTCCCCCAACGACGTTTGGGCCGTGGGCGTATACACCACCGACAAATTCACCCAGGCCGCCCGCGTACTCCACTGGAACGGCGCGGACTGGCAGCAGGCGTCAACCCCCGACCTCCCATCCGCCGAATACAACTTGCAAGGCATAGCGGCCCTCTCCCCCTCCGATGCCTGGGCCGTCGGCAGCCAAACCGCCAATGGCCGCACCCTCACCCTTATGGAGCGCTGGAACGGCAGCGCCTGGACCGTCGTGCCCAGCCCTAACACCACCCACACTGAAAATACCCTGCACCGCGTGACGGCCACCGCCCCCGACGACGTTTGGGCGGTGGGCCGTAGCGGCACCGGCGGCGACGCCCAATCCCTCCTTCTACACTTCGATGGCGCTGCCTGGGCCAACGTCTCCCTGCCGCGCGTCAACGCCCGCTTCTCCGAGCTGGTGTCAATCGCAACGGTGCCCGGCAGCGGCGAGATATGGGCGGTAGGGGCCTACGCCGACGCCAACAGCCAGGAGCGCACCCTGGCTATGCGCTACATGCCCTGTGCCCAGGGTGAGGGCAGCCCCCCGGATGGCATCCCCGGCATGCCTGCCACCGGGGCAGCGGGCGACCGGCCCCTCGCGGCCAACGCCGTTGCCACGCTCCTGCGCGATTCTATAGCCGCCCTGCTTGCCCTGCTGAGGCAGCTTCCGAGCTTGTCCTGAGACAATGGGCGACCGAGTGAACCATCCAGGCCGCGCGTGCGTAGCAAATTACGAGCTATCTTTTCGTGAAGTGAGTCGTTACTTAAATGGGAGTAAAGGTTTGTCAATAGATAGCACTTTTGTACTATATTCAATTGACGGCCCTTCTACCCTGCCCTATAATGGAGAAGGTAATCGTAGCACTAATATTCCGCGCATGTGTTTCGGTCTGTCCGGCGGCGACTAAGCCTCCGGGGGTGCCCCTTACGCGGTCTTTTTAGCAAAGGGAGCCTTGATGACGAAGAAAAGCGGCAATGGTGCTTCGGCTCGTACAACGAGCGTACTTGACGTTGAAGACTTGAAGAATGGTTCTAATGGTGAGGTAGATTCCTCTGTGACGACACAGCCCAGCAACAGCGCCGAGAGAGACGGCACCGCCGTAGCCGGACGCCGCATCCTGGTGGCCGACGACGATAACGCAATACGGCAGCTACTCAAGACTTTCCTCGAAGACAGCGACTATACAATTTCCGAAGCCACTACCGGCCAGGAGGCCCTCGAAGGTCTCAAATCAGGCAATTACGACCTGGTGCTTCTCGACATGCGCCTGCCCGGTATGACCGGCATTGACGTGCTCAAACAACTGCGGGAGAAGACAGGCGAGGTGCCCGTCATCCTCATTACCGCCTACGGCTCGCCCAATATCGCGATCCAGGCCTCATCCCTCGGCGCGTACAGCTACATCACCAAGCCGTTCGAGCTTGACGACGTGCTGCACACGATAAACCTCTACTTCGAGCGACGCCAGCTCAAGGAAGAAGTCCGCAGCCTCCGCTCCCAGATTGAGCCGCGCGACCCCTCTGAGCGCATCATCGGCTCGTCCACCGCCATGCACGACATCTACCAGGTGATAGGCCGCGCCGCCCCCACCGAGGCCACCGTGCTGATTAGCGGCGAGACGGGCACGGGCAAAGAGCTTGTGGCGAACGTAATCCACACCTACTCCAGCTACAGGCACGGCCCGCTTGTCAAGGTGAACTGCGCCGCCCTCCCTGAAACGCTGCTGGAGAGCGAGCTTTTCGGTCACGAAAAGGGGGCCTTCACCAACGCTATCACCCAGCGCAAAGGCCGCTTCGAGATGGCCCATAAAGGCTCCATCTTCCTGGACGAGATAGGCGAGATGACGCTAAGCACCCAGCGCAAGCTGTTGCGCGTGCTCCAGGAGCGCGAGTTCGAGCGGGTGGGCGGCTCCATCCCCATCAAGGTGGACGTGCGCGTGATAGCCGCCACGAACCGCAATCTCCGCGCCGAGGTGGACTCGGGCCGCTTCCGCGAGGACCTTTACTACCGTCTGGACGTGGTGCGCATCAGCATGCCCCCCCTACGCGAGCGCAAGGAGGACATCCCCCTGCTGGTGGAGCACTTCCTCGACAAGCACCGCTACAGCCAGACCTCACCCCCCGCCCGCATCTCGGAAGAGGCCATGCAGGTGCTGGTGGACCACGACTGGCCCGGCAACGTGCGCGAGCTTGAGAACACAGTGCAGCGCGCGGTGGTCATGTCGCAGGGCGGCGTGATAACCAGCCACCACATCCTGCTCTCGAACCTCGGCGACAGGCAGATAGTGGAGATCGGGCGCATGGTGAAGGAAGCCACTCCGCTGCACGAAATACTGGGCCAGATAGAGAAGATGGCCCTCACGGAAGCCATGCAGCAAGCCAAGGGCGACCGCAGCGAGGCCGCCCGCCTGCTCGGCCTGGAACGCCCCACCTTCTACGAGAAGCTGAAGGAATACGGCCTCTCCTCCTAGCCACAGGCCCGCGCAAGCCTTCCATAGCAGCCAAGTCTCAACCGCCGGTGGTGCCCACATCACCGGCGGTGCTTATTTGGGCGGGAACAAGAGCCACGCCGGGCGGGAACAGGCTCCCCTCTGTCATTCTGAACGTAGTGAAGAATCTAAAGAAGCCGGTACATGGATGCTGTTGAACGTTGCGTACTATGGTGCCGAGGTTCGATATAACGGTATAGGCAGCATCTCAGATTCTTAACTACGTTCAGAATGACAGAGGGAGGCCTGGTACTGCAAATGGAACACGGTGGCTTGATGGCTGCTTAAAGCCTATCAGAGCCGAGGCGCTCATCGAGGACACATGGAGCACAAAGTGACCCTACCCACCCATACCTACCTGGACGAACGTGGCGTCCCCTACGAGCGACTCACCTTCCCGGACACCACCGAGAAGGGCGCCGCCAATGTCGCCCGAGCCCTCGGCTACCGGGAGCGCCAGATGGTCAAGACCCTCATCTTCGAGATAGACACCGGCGAGAGGGTGCTTATAATGTTGGGAGGCGACCAGAACGCCATATCGGGGCACCTGAAGAAGGCGCTGGGTTCGCGAAACATCCGCCTGGCAAGCCCGGAGGTCGTGCTGGACACCACCGGCTACGTGATCGGCTCGATTCCGCCCTTCCACTGGCAGCCCGAGGGCTTCCGGTCCTTCATCGATGCGGCTCTCATGCAGGAGCCGGTGCTTGGGGTAGGCGCGGGCCGGTGGGGCGAGGAGATCATCATCACGCCCGAGTTGCTGGTGCAAGTCAGCCATGCCCAGGTGGTCAACCTCACCGACAGAGAGCAGCCGGTGCTACCGGAGCCGCAGGCGTAACATGGCCTACATTGGCCCTGCGGGGTTGTCCCGTGGGGACGCCCCCACGGGGCCAACGTGGGAGGCCATTCACAAACTTACACAGGAGCACAACATGCCCATCATCCTGGTCGCTACCACCAACCCCGGCAAGCTGGATGAGTACCGCCACCTCTTGAGCGACCTACCCGGCACGCAGGTAGTCTCCCCCAACGACGCGGAGGTCTGGGTCGAAGTGGCCGAGACCGAGCCGACCCTCGACGGGAACGCCCTGCTCAAAGCGCGCGCTCTGTACGAGGCTTTGCCGCAGGAGGCACACGCCGAGGGCTGGTGGGTGCTGGGCGACGACAGCGGCCTGGAAGTAGATGCCCTGGGCGGCGCGCCGGGCGTGCATAGCAACCGCTGGGCCGGGCCAAACACCAACGCCGCCGACCGCAATCGCCTGCTGCTCGAACGCCTTGCCAATGTGCCCGACGAAGCCCGCACCGCCCGCTTCCGCTGCGTAATCGCCCTCATCGACCCCACCGGCAGGGAGCAACTGGTCGAGGGTGCCGTGAAAGGGCGCATCGCACGCGAGCCAAGAGGCTCCGGCGGCTTCGGCTACGACCCGATATTCGAGCTACCCAACGGCAGGCGCATGGCCGAACTCACCCCCGACGAGAAGAACGAGATCAGCCACAGGGGAGTGGCGGGCAAGAAAGCCCTTGAGGTGTTGCAGAGGGCACAAGCTTAAGGGTTGGAACCCCGAAGAATGCTTACAAAACCCGGCTTGAACGAGGTGCATAAAGGGAGGGCGATGTACTCCCCTTACAGGGGCTGTGCGGTGTGCCCCAAGTTCGCCGCTTTTCGCGCTCTCCGTGGTCCTCTTATGAAGAGATACTGCCACTAGAAGCTTGCTGAAAAAGAGAGGCCGAACATCAGCAGCCAAAGCCCGAGCCCTGTCATTTCGAACGTAGTGAGAAAGCTCGTCCTCCACCGGGATGTGCCCCTTTTCTCACAAGACTCTGTGCCCCAGGAAAGGTGATACCTGGGTGCTGAGGGACGAGATTCTTCGCTACGCTCAGTACTGTACCAACAAAGTTTGCGGCATATAGCCAGGCGGTTGAAACCGCGAGCTAGCCCTACAAAGTGCCCCTACGGGCACTACACCTTTCTAGAACTAACTTTGTTGGTCTTGTGCTCAGAATGACAAGGGCGGGGCTGTGGGTGCTCATGTTCCACACCGTCGTTTTTGAGGTAGCTTCTGCTGGGGAGTCCACCGTGCGGACTATGTATAAGTTATTTGGGGTTTCGGCTGCCGGGCGCTACCGCTGCTGCTCTCGCTGGAACCAGTGTTGCACCGATTGCACCTGGACGGCCAGCATCAGGCGGCCCTGTGCCCGGACCTTGCTTATCGCACGGCGAGCCGCGTCCCGTCTTGCCCCCGCCGGCCTCTCTATCCCTAGCCCGGCCAGCAGCGAGAGGAGCGCCAGGAGGCCGGAAAGCGCGAACAGGGGCGTGTAGCCCACGTATTCGAGCAGCAACCCACCCAGCGGCAGAGTGAGGCTGGCGACCCCCGCCAGCGTGTTGAGGAAGCCGAAGTACACCGGACGCTCGCCCGGAGGCGCGATGGACAGCAGCACCAGGTCGTTGAACATCACGGCTGACGAGCCTGCCAGGCTGCCCACTATGAAAATGGACGCCGCTAGCCAGGCGTTCCAGCCCACCGGCAGCAGGCCCGAACCCGCTATGCCCCCCACGATTAGCGCGGTCGCGGGCACCGCCAGTTGCAGGCTGGCCGTTATCAGCACGAGCGTGCGCCGGGGTGCCTTGTTCGCCAGGGGCATCCAGAGCACGCCCGACGCCAGGGGTATGGCCGTCTGCACGGTCATGTAGAGCGCCAGCACGCCCACGGGCACTTGCAGGGCTTTAGAGGCAAACACCAGGTAGAACGGGCCTGCGATGCCCGAGAAGGTAGCGAGGAGGCGCACCACCGTCAGCAGACGGTAGTCCCGGTTGGTCTGCAAGGCCGTCGCACCGTGCCGGAAGATGGACCCCGTCTCAGGTCTGGGTGCCTGCGCCACGTCCAGCTCAGGCTCGCGCACCAGCGTCCACAGCCCGAACACCACCGCGCCCGCTATCGTGGCCACCGTGAACATCGCCGCGAAATTGTAGGGGAACGTCAGCCCCAGTTGCTCCGACATGACCGCGCCCGCGATAGCTGAAGTGATGATACCGAGCAGGGCGGCCCCGAACTGGCGCAGGCCGACGAAGGTGCCCTTCTTGTGCGGCGGTATTATCTTGCCCATGACTTCCATGAACGGCAGGCCCGACACGCCCGAGCTGAGCATGTACACCAGGTAGCTGGCGAACAAGGAGAGCAAGGCCAGGTCGCGGTCCAACGGTATGAGCCAGGCCGATACCGCCATGCCCCCAAGCCCCGCTACCCGCACGACCGAGGCCCACTTGTACCAGGGCATGACGCGCTTCTTGCCGCGCAGCTTGCCAGCCACGATCAACTGGGGCAGCAGGCCGCCTGCGCTCGCAATCGTGGGCAGCAGGCCGACCAGGAACGCGGGCGCGTCGAGGCGGGCCAGGAAGAGGGTGAGTACGAAGATGCCGGAGAGAGGGTCGAGCAGGCCCGCGAGCACGCCGTTGGCGACGCCAATCTTGAAGTTGTACCTGCCTTGCTCGGCTATTTTGATGGCCGTGTCAGGGCCAACCCGTGTGCCGCGAGCCGTGGGGGCCCGCTTCAACGAAAACATGATTTGCCGCTCCAGAAATCCAGCGCGAAATAAGTGCCGGTTCCAAATAAGATAATAAGAGTGATAATGTAGAAAACGGTGCAACGTATGGGCGACCACGCCCCTTGCAGCGATGCTGCCCGCGTCCTGCGCTGGATGACGGGAGGGTACAGAGGACCGATTACATAAATTATAACGACTCGCGGCGCGGGATGGTTGGGCCGTTTGGAGTAATTACGAATTACGAATTACCAATTACGAGCTACCAGGGGTCATTTCAAAAACGAGACCGCGAAACCTGAGCACCAAAGCCCCTCCCTTGTCATTTCGAGCGTAGCGAGAAATCTCGTCCTTCAGCACCCAAGCTGCACCTTTCTTACAGCACAGCGTCCCATGAGAAAAGGGGAACATCCCGGTAGAGGACGAGATTTCTCGCTACGCTCGAAATGACAAGGGAGGGGCTTTGTGCTGATTTTGCACATGCACATTTTTGGGGGATAGCTTCTAGTTGCACATCAGGGGTTGGGAGGGGCTGAACCTTTTGCATCGTCGGTGGATAGTAGCTGTGAAGGTCCAAACACAGCCACACACCCCGGACCTAAGGACGCTCGTATGAGAGAAGCAGAAGCCATTGCGCGATTGAAGCGCGGCGACATAAGCGGGTTAGAGGGCCTCGTAGCGGTCTACCAGGTGCAGGCGGTGCGCGCGGCCTACCTGGTCACCCGCGACCTCGGCCTCGCTGAAGACGTGGTGCAGTCGGCCTTCCTGCGTGCGTACGAGCGCATAGGCCAGTACGACACCGCCCGCCCCTTCGCGCCCTGGTTCCTGCGGAGCGTTATCAACGACGCCATCAAGGTGAGCACCAGGGGCCGCCATGTCTCTCTTGACGCGCTCATGCCCCTGGAGGGCACCCTGCTCAGGAGCTACTCGGAGGGGCTAGACCTCGGCAGCCTGGTCGTGGAGGCCGAGACCAACGACGCTATCTGGGAGGCGTTGGGCAAGCTGCCTCCCCAGCAGCGGGCGGTGCTGGTGTTGCGCTATTACCTCGACCTGGGTGAAGCCGAGATGTCCGCGCGGCTGGACGTACCGGCGGGCACGGTAAAGTCGCGCCTGCACGCGGCCCGCAAGCACCTGCGCGAGCTGCTGCCTTCGTGGCTTACCCCTCCCTCCGCGGGAGACGAAAACGACAACAAGCATGCAAGCTACCTGTGACACCGGCACACGCCCGGCACGGGAGGCGGGAAAGTGAGTAATGAGATGAGCGAACGTAGCATTGAAGAACGCGTGGCCGATACGCTGCACGAGCGAGCCACGAGGGACGTACCTTACAACCTGAACCTCTGGCCCCAGATTAGCACAAGGGCAAAGAAGCAGCGGCATACGTACCGGGGCATGTCGCGGCTGCCGTTCGGCAGGCCAAACCTGGTCGTGGCTGCTTACCTGGCGGTGCTGGTGGTCGCGGTGGCGGTCACTTTCAGCCTCGCTCCTAGCCTGAAAAGCGACGAAAGCTCAGCGGCGTCCTCCGGTGGCGAACAGCAACAACCCTCCGACATGGCGGTAGCCGCTTCTCAGGAGGCGGGTGAGCAGTCCACTCCGCTACCCACAATAACGCCCGATGCCACCGCTACTCAGTACACGGCGGACTACAACGCCTCCAGAGCACCTTATGCTTACCTGGACAGGAGCAAATACGGTAAGCACCTGGGGATTAGCCAGGCCAGCGGAGACTACACTATCACCGTGAATTGGATGTACGTGGACGGCAACCTCATGCTGATTGACTTCGACCTGCTGGGACCGCAGCCCGCGCCAGACTCCGACACGCGCATCATGCCATATATCGCCGCGCTCGCTGTAAAAGACGGCCCCGTCCTTTCATCTCCAAAGTCCCAGTTCTCCACCAGGGGGGAAGGAAATAGAGTCAATTACCTGATGGAACGGGACGTAGCCAAGCTACTGGACGAATATGGCGATGAGGAGTTGGAGTTTGATCTTACTATCACGCTCGATGCCCTGCACACGACGCCGCTAGCGGATACCGCTCCACCGGACGCGACCGCCACGTGGGTTACGGACAGCCAGAACGTGGAGCGAATCCGAGAAAGCGATATTGCCGGGCCTTTCCGTTTCCAATTGCGAGTGCCATTTATCCCCGCACGTATTTCCAGGCTGGTCCAGACTGCCAGCTCAAATAGCGTGGCCATAGAGTTGGAGCAATTCAGGATAAGCCCCTCGCAGATAAGAAGCTATGTCCGGCTCAACACGGGGGACAAGGTCCTGAACCCCGACGATTGGGAGATAAGCGCAGGCGCTCAAGTCAGCGATTGGGATGCTCTCCTGTTCAGGACGGGCAAGCCGCCATACGGCCGGATGCTCACACGTTACACGGGGGCGCACACGATCTATGACAACCTTTACGAGCAGCTAGGGGAGTGGACCTTCACGGTACGCAAGCTTGTGAACCACCAGACCCAGGAGACAATAGAGGGGCCGTGGGTCTTCAAGTTCGAGGTCTTCCCGCCAGGCACTGACAGAAACGGCTGGGTGGTTAAGGAACAAAGCCCGATACCTTACAGGGGGCCACGCACTAGCCCGTGAGGAACGAGTCTATGAGTTTACGGGCGATGCTCAGCTTCGGGGGTATGTGGGGCATGTTGTCGCGGGTGAACCAGGCAGCATCGGCTATCTCGCGCTCCTCCAGGCTGATCTCGCCGCCCGCGTACTCGCAGGTAAAGCCTATCATGATGGAGTGGGGGAAAGGCCAGGGCTGGCTGCCGAAGTAGCGTATGTCCTTCACGGCCACGCCCACTTCCTCGCCCACCTCCCGCGCCACCGCTTCCTCAAGCGACTCCCCAGGCTCCACAAAGCCCGCGATGGTGCTGTAGAAGGCGGAAGGGAAGTTGTGGGCGCGGGCCAGCAGCACCTCGTCGCCCCGCGTGATGAGCACGATAATGGCGGGGGTCACGCGTGGGTAGCTCGTGAGGCCGCAGGCGGGACAGCGTTTGGCCCGCTCGCCCGCCACCTGCTCGGTCGGGGTGGCGCAGTGACCGCAGTAGAGGTGGGTGCGGTCCCACTCCACGATCTGGAAGGCCCGCCCCGCGACGGCGTAACTCACCTCATCGAGGCGGCCAAACAGCCCCCGCAGGCCCTGTAATGACATGCCCTCCGGCGGGGTGATACCAGGCGCAAGCTCGGCGGCATAGCAGCCCTGCCCGTCGATGCTGCCGAGGTACTGCCTCCGCACCACCTCCAACCCGAGGTCCGCGAGGTCCACAGCGGAGGGCACCGGGGTTGTGCCGCCCTCCCCCCTCACCAGCAAGCGAGGGCCGGAAAAAGCGAACCACCAGGATGGTTGCGCGCTCTCTTCAGGGGGAGAGACGCCGGGCACGAACCGGGGGCCGGACTCCATGCTAGCGGGTGGGCAGGCGCAGGCGCACGGCGGTGCCGCTGCCGCGGGCGCTGGCGATGGTGAGGCTGCCGCCTAGCCGTTGCGCCCGCTCGCGCATCGATTGCAGTCCCAGGTGGCCCGGGAACTGCATGCCGGGGTCGAAGCCCTGCCCGTCGTCCTCGACCACCAGGGTGATATTGGCGTCGTCGCAGTCCAACCGCAAGCTAAGAGTGTCCGCGCGGGCGTGCTTGATCGTGTTGTGCGAGGCCTCCTGCGCCACCCTGTACACCACTTCCTTGGTCTCAATCGGAAGATCGGGCTCTCGGCACATCTCGGTACGCACCTGTATCCCGTGGCGGGCGCGGAGGGCGGCGGCCTGCTTACTGAGGGCGGCCACCAGCCCCTCGGCGGCCAGCGATTCGGGTCGTAGCTCGAAGATGAGGGCGCGCATCTCGGCCATCGCGGCCTGCGCCAGCGACGATATGTGCCCTACCGTTTCCCCTATGCGCGCGGAGTCGCCCCGGTCCAGCAGGGCCTCGGCGGTGCGGGCGTGGAGGGAGATGCTGAATATGGCCTGCGACACCGAGTCGTGTAGCTCCCGAGCCAGCCGCTGCCGCTCCTCCAGCGCCGCTTTGCCCTGCACCTCGGAAAAGAGCCGGGCGTTCTCCACGGCCACCGACGCCTGGTCCGCGATTGCCGACAGGAAGGCTATCTCTTCTTCCACGGACGCGGAGTCCTCGCGGCAGAAGCTGCACAGCGCGCCCAGTGGCTTGCCCCGGTAGTTGAGAGGCACCCCGATAATGGTGTCCCACTGGATGTCGCGCATGAATACGTGGAGCGGCTCCATCTCAGGGGTGCCGAGCACCCACTGGCGGACGTTGCGCCGCACGAAAGGCTCTTGCAGGCGCAGCACCTTGTGGGAAATAGGCTCTATGTCGGGCAGGGACTGGCGGGCGGCCTGGTTGGCGGCGGCGTAGCCTTCGGGCAGGCCGTAGGCACCGGCGTACACGGTATCACCCGTCTTTTCGTCTAGCAGCAGCACCGCGCATGCCTCGGCCCCGGTGGCCTGCACCACGTTGCACGCCAGGTCGTCCAGGATCGTCTCGAGGGAGCCTTCGAAGGCCAGGCTCGAGGCCACCTGCGCCAGGGCCGTAGTGCGGCGGACCGCCTCCTGGGCCTCCTCGTACAGCTTGGCGTTCTCAATCGCAATGGCGGCCTGGTTGGACATCGCCATAGCCATGCGGGCATCGTGCTCGGTATAGCGGTCCGGCACGTCGTAGGCCATGCTCAGCACGCCAATGGCCCGGTCCTTGACCATGAGGGGCACGCCCATCCAGGAGCGGATGTAGCTGTAGTAGGTATGGGCAAGCTCCCCGGCGGCCTCTTTGAAGGCGATTGCAAGGGGGTGGTCGCCCGTGAGGTCGCCCACGATGATAGGCTCTCCGCGCCGGATGACTTCCATGTAGTGCCCCGCTGCCTTGAGCGGGCTAGGGATCTGCCTGACCACCTCGACGGGAATGGGGCCCCGGTAGTCGATGCCCTCGAACTGCTCGCCGTCGAACGTGAAGAAGGTGGCGCTCGTGTAGTCCACCAGCGTCTTTAGCTGGTCCAGGATGAGGCTGATGAGGGGCTTGAGTTGCAGGGTGGAGAGCACGCACTGCGACACCTCAAGCAGGGTGGATAGCTCGCGGGTGCGGTCCTCCACGCGCTGTTCGAGCATCTGGTAGGCGACCACCTGCTCCTCGATGTCGCGCCTGCGCTGCAATGTGTAGCCTATCGTCCTGTCCAGCAGGTCCGCGTTGATGCGCGACTTCACGAGGTAATCGTCCGCGCCCCTCCGAAGCGCCTCCACGGAGGTGAGGTCGTCATCGCTGGCGGCCAGCACGATGATAACCGCCGCGCCGCAATTCTCCCGCACCGCCTCGCAGATTTCGTCCGGGGAGCCATCGGGCAGGTCCAGGTCCAGAAGGATTGTATGGAACTGCTCGCCGCGCAGGTATACGAGCGCATCAGCCAGGCACGCCGCGTGAGTAACCTCGGGCCGCACGCGCCGGGTAGAGGCCAGGTGCCCCAGCACGGTACGGGCATGGACAAGGTCGGCCTCCACCAGCAGCACGTTTACAGTCTGGGGGGAGGGCGTGCGGGCGGGGTGCAATTCCACGCCGGGGCCGGTTGTAGGGATAACTTTCATCTACTGCATCATCTAGCCGCTTAGGACTATCTCAAAGGAGCGAGCTGCGAGTCCCTATACGGTCCTAACCAAAATGTACTTGCAACCTCTGTTGAACGGGAGCGACCAGGGGTGGCCCCCGTCATTCTGAGCGTAGCGAAGAATCTAAGATGCCGGCATGGCCCCTGCATCGAACGCCAGCGCCATAGTGCGTAATGTTCAGCAGCCTACCTCTACTATCTTCTTTAGATTCTTCGCGGAGTTTACCCTGAGCGCAACGAAGGGCTCAGAATGACAAAGGCCCCCTTGGGCGCTGCAAAAGCGGCGCCTCATAGATAACAACCGGGGCTAATGCCGGACAGCGCCACAACATAATAGCCGCCCCGTGTATAGCTCCTGGCTGGAGCGTACCGGGCGTGCGGCAGCGTCGAGTGTAACGCTGTTCGATAGTACTATCGTATCAGATTTTAGCTTCATTAGCAAACGTTCTGGCCGGAATCTTGCAGTAGAGTATATGCAGAATAGAAGCACGTGAATGTGTATAACCACCTCCGCGGCGGCACCTTTGTCTAGAATCGCGCCATGTTAGACACCGCACCCCTCGACGCGATAGACGCCGGCCCGGAGGTCCCACACCCCACGCAGGGGGAGGACGGACCGATGCCTTTTGACGACCAGGTGATAGAGCGCAGGCTGACCAGGCTGCGGCTCTCCGGCCCCGAGCTAAGCCACTCGCGCGCCAACAACGTGGAAGCCGCCCGCCGGCTCGCGGACAACGACCCCTACGTGACGTTCGGCATCCGCCTTGTGATCGACTACGTGCAACTGAACCAGGTCGAGCCGCAAGACGCCCTCGCTATGATTGCCGGCATCACCAAGTGCTCGCAGGACGT
>DASVQO010000057.1:0-18097 GCA_036389075.1 Chloroflexia bacterium
TACTGTGACCCGCAAACAGAGCCTTCAAGGGATGTGCCGTGTTCAAATGACGATCTATGAGAGGCATGCAAATGCCTCAATGCCTTTCCTCTGTGGACCTCCAATGACTTTTCAGACAGGCTCTTAGATGCCGGCATAGCCTCTACGTTGAACCTCAGCACCTCAGCACCATAGTACTTATCGTTCAACAGCCTCCCTGTACCACCTTCTTGAGATTCTTCGCTGCGCTCAGAATGACAAGGTCCAACAGAGTGCTGCTCTCCTACCTTGACGACTTACTGGGCGAAAGAGACAGGGCGCGGACGCTACTCCGGCCCTGTCTTTTAGCGTCTGAAACGTGCCCTACGCTACTGGCTCGCCCACGCCCAGCAGGGCCTCCATCTGGTCGAGGCGCTTGCCGAACATCTGGAGGGCCTGGCGTACGGGGTCGGGGGAGGCCATGTCCACCCCGGCGGTGCGTAGCAGGTTGATCGAGTAGTCGCTGCCGCCGCTGCTGAGGAAGCGCAGGTAGCGGTCAACGGCGGGTTGGCCTTCGTTGATGATCTGCTGCGAGAGGGCCACCGCCGCCGACATGCCGGTGGAGTACTTGTAGACGTAGAAGCTGCGGTAGAAGTGGGGGATGCGCGCCCACTCAATCGCGATCTCGGGGTCCACTGACACGCCCGGATAGTACTGCTTGTTGAGGTCGTAGTGCACCTCGGACAGCATGTCGCCGGTGAGCGCCTCGCCCGCCTCGGCCCGCTCGTGGACGATCTTCTCGAACTCGGCGAACATCGTCTGGCGGTAGAGGGTGGTCCTGAACTGTTCGAGGCTGTAGTTGACGACGGCCAGCTTCACGTTGCGGTCGTCGGAGTTTTCGAGCAGGTGGTGTATGAGCAGTTCTTCGTTGAGGGTGGAAGCCACTTCGGCCACGAAGAGAGTATAGCCCGCGTAGAGGTAGGGCTGGTTTTTGTTCGAGAAGTGGGAGTGGATGGCGTGTCCCATCTCGTGGGCCACAGTGAACACGTCTCGTAGTGTGTCCTGGTAGTTGAGCAGGATGAAGGGGTGAACGCCGTACGTGCCCCAGCTATACGCGCCGGAGGTCTTGTTGACCGACTCGAATACATCGGACCAGCGCTTGGTGAAGCCCTCCCTCACGGCGGCGTTGTATTCTTCGCCCAGGGGTGCGAGCGAGTCCATTACCATTTGGGTGGCGCGGTCGTAGGGCACCTCTTCGTTGCTCTCCGGCAACATCGGCACGTGCAAGTCCCACATGTGGAGGTCGTCCAGTTGCAGCACGCGTTTGCGCAGTTCCAGGTAGCGCTCGATGAGGGGTAAGTTCTCGTGCACGGCGTCGATGAGGCCGGTGTAGACGGTGAGGGGGATATTGTCCCTGGAGAGGGCCATTTCGAGCGAGGAGCCGTACTTACGGGCCCTGGAGAAGAAGATGTCGGCTTTCACCTGGGTGGCGTAGGTGCTGGCGATGGTGTTGCGGTTGCGGGCGTAGGCCTCGTGGTAGGTCATGAAGGCATCGCGGCGCACCCGGCGGTCGGAGGACATGATGTAGCGGATGTAGCGGCCGTGGCTAAGCTCCACGTCCGAGCCTTCTTCGTCCTTGATGCTGCCGTACGTCATGTCGGTGGTGGTGAGCATGTCGAAGATCGTTTCGGGGCCGTTGGCGATCTCGCCCGCCGCCGCCAGGAGGGCCTCCTCGCGCTCGCTGAGCATGTGCTCCTTCTCGCGGAAGAGGTCGTCCATCTCGTGCTCGTGCAGCTTCAGGGGCTCAAGCTCCTGCATGAAGGCGTTTATCTTCTCCTGCCCGACGCCGAGTAGCTCGGGGCTGATGAAGGCGAGGGCTTCCTGCACGCGAGAAATCAAGGCGAAGGCGCGGTCCGAGAGGGCCTGGTAGAGTGCGTTGGAGTTGTCTTCGTCGCGGCGCATCTTGGCGTACACGAAGACGCGTTCGAGCACCAGGCTAACGTCGTCGCGCAGCCGCAACGCTTCCAGCAGGGTCTGGGGGCTTTCGCCAAGCCTGCCCCGGTAGCTTGTAAGTCGCTCGACCAGGGGCATGAGGGAGTTGAAGTCCTCCTCCCAGGTTTCCTCCTGGCTGTAAATCGCTTCAAGGTCCCACTTGTGCTCCTCAGAGATTTCGGAGCGTGTTGGCACTGCCTTTGTGACCATTAGTCATCTCCTGTATGTTGCATTACTTGGAAAGCCCGAACGTAACGTCGCTGCCACTCAGTACCGCCCGGCGTAGCGACAGCCATACTCCGGCAATTATTCCCATTTTATCACACCGAAAAGAAGGCAACAAAAAAGAGGCCTTTCGGCCTCTTCATGGTAGCGGGGGTAGGATTCGAACCTACGACCTTTGGGTTATGCTTGCCACTACAGCTTTCGCTGCCTGGTGATACCAGTTTGTGGTCTGGACTTTCTCTTCACCCTCGACATGGTTTCCCACCGTTAGGGTGCCTGCCATTAAGTCTCTACACCTTCTCCGACGATTCTTAGTCGTCTGGAGCTTGGCTCGGGATTACCCCGTAAGCGGCTTCCCCGAATTTGACAGGTGATCGCACGCAAGTTTCCTCACGTGCAGCCCATTGCAGAATTAACATCGACGGTTTTAGTCAATTCTGCGGATTGAGCCCAACGAGCTTCCACTGCTCCACCCCGCGTCAACATGGTTATTATACATGGCGTGTCCACAAATGTCAAGGAAAGGTATCAGCCGCCTTTGCGGGGGCGAAAAGGCCGAGCCATTTCTCCCAGTTTTGCGGCTCTTGCGCGGCTGGAGCCTCCTGCTCGCCTTGCGCCCCGCCGCCCTGAAGCCCGCTGCCGAGGGTGGCGTCCAGGCCAACCGGGATGAGCACTTCCTCGTCAGCGCGGCGCAGGTTGAGGTCTTCGCGGGCGCGCTGCTCGATGTACTTGGTCGATTGGTAGTACTGGAGGCTGGCCCGCAGGCGGGTGTTGGCGTCGCGCAGGGCGAGGTTGGTGCGGCGCTGCTCGGCGGACCTGGCGTTTAGCTCGTGCTCCAGCAGCAACTCCTGCCCGTAGCGCACCAGGAAGAGCACGGCGAACAGCCCGAGCACTACCGAGATGGCGGTGGTGGACAACGACCTGTTTTTTCCTGTGGGCAACTTAAATACGACGCTCATATCTCCCTCGACTCCGGCGTAAGGGAGAGTATAGCGTATGCTGGCCCACGTTCACCGGTTTTCCACCCTAGACAAGCCATGCGGCCTACCCTGGTTAGTGCCTGAGTCTTACTCAGCGCCGATGTTGGGACGCTGGCGGTCTTTGTCATTCTGAGCGCAGCGAAGAATCTCGTCCTACAGCACCCAAATAGCCCCTTTCCTACAGCATAGAGTCGCATAAGAAAAGAGCCACATAGGGGTATTGGACGAGATTCTTCGCTACGCTCAGAATGACAAGGGCGGGAGTTGGTCCTGTATCAGCAACTTGGACTCGGTCACGGACCAACCTAAGTCGGTCACGCCACGGCACTTATCACCCGTCACGCCAGGCTGGGCGTCTGTCTGTGCCAATCGGTGACTTGCTGGTAGGCGTGGGCCACCCGCAGGATGGTTGCCTCGTCGAAGTGCCTGCCGAGGACTTGCATGCCGATGGGCAGCCCATCGGAGAAGCCGCAGGGGACCGAGACGCCGGGCACGCCCGCGAGATTGGCGGGTACGGTGTAGATGTCGGTCAGGTACATCGCCAGCGGGTCGTCCAGCTTTTCACCGATTCTGAAGGCGACCGTGGGCGACGTGGGGTCGATGATGGCGTCTACTTCCTCGAAGGCGCGCTTGAAGTCCTGGGCGACGAGCGTGCGGACCTGCTGGGCCTTCTTGTAGAACGCCTCGTAGTAGCCCGCGCTCAGGGCGTAGGTGCCAAGCATGATGCGCCGCTTCACTTCAGGGCCGAAGCCATGTTCGCGGGTGGCGAGCATGGAGTTGACCGAATTGCGGGCGTCGGGGTCGCGGTAGCCGTACTTCATGCCGTCGTAGCGGGCCAGGTTGGAGCTTGCTTCGGCGGGCGCGATGATGTAGTAGGCGGCCAGCGCGTAGTCGAGGCTGGGCAGGTCGATCTCGCGCACCTCGGCCCCTAACTCGGCCAGCTGTCGCACCGCCTCCTGCACCGCAGCAGCGACTTCGGCGTTCAGCCCGCCTTCGGTGCCGCCCGCGCCATCGAACGCCCCGCGCCGCACGCCCACTCGTATACCCTGGAGGGACCGGCCGCTTTCGCGAAGGATGGCGCTGTAGTTCGGCACTCCCACGGGCTGCGAGGTCGAGTCGTAGGGGTCCTGGCCGGCGATGGCTTCCAGCACGAGGGCGGCGTCCAGGGCGTCGCGGGTGAAGGGGCCTATCTGGTCGAGGGAGGAGGCGAAGGCCACGAGGCCGTAGCGGGACACGCGGCCATACGTGGGCTTGAGGCCAACCAGGCCGCAGAGGGAGGCGGGTTGGCGTACGCTACCGCCTGTGTCGGTGCCGAGGGAGTAGAGGCCCATGCCCGCCGCGACTGCCGCCGCCGACCCGCCACTGGAGCCGCCGGGCACCCGCGCGGTGTCCCAGGGGTTGCGGCTCACGCCCCAGGCCGAGTTCTCGGTGGAGGAACCCATCGCGAACTCGTCGCAGTTGTTCTTGCCGAGCAGCACCGCCCCCGCCTCCATGAGCCTGGCGGGTACCGTGCCGTCGAAGGGCGGGACGAAGTTCTCAAGGTGGCGCGAGCCGCACGTCGTGGTCACGCCCCGCGTAATCAGCACATCCTTGAGGCTCATCGGGATGCCATCGAGGGGAGAGCGCGGCCCTTCGCCACCGGCCCTGCGCCGGTCGAAGTCGCGGGCCGATTCCAGCGCGCGCTCGGGGGTGATGCTTACGAACGCATGCACCTCGCCTTCGTGGCGGTCGATTTGCGCCAGGGCGGCCTTCGTAAGCTCCTCTGAAGAGACCTGCCCGTTGTCGAGCATTTCGCGGGCTTCGTGGATGGTGAGGAATGCGAGCGAGCCGGCGCGTGGTACGTCACTCATCGCCGCCCTCCGTCGCCGCGCCGCTGCTTCCCGCCTCGCCGGTCTCCTCCATCACGGCGGGCACGCGGAAGAACTCGCCCTCACGGCCGGGGGCGTTGGCAAGCGCCTGGTCGGGCGGGAGGGACGGCCTCGCGGCATCGGGACGCGACACGTTACGGCTGGACAGCACTTGCGCCGTGGGATCGACCGCCGAAGTATCGACGGCCTGGAGGATGTCTATATATTCGAGCACCTGCCCAAGCTGACTGCGCAGCGTCTCCACTTCCTCGTCGGACAGGCCCAGCCGCGCCAGCATCGCGACGTGGCGCACTTCCTCTTGCGTAAGCAACTTCTATTTCTCCTGCCTGTTGGTACCAGGGCTAGCTCGCGCCGGCCACCCTGTTTCTGATTACGCCAATGCGCTCCACTTCGCACTCCACTACGTCGCCGGGGTGGAGGAACTCCGGCGGGGTGCGAGCGAAGCCTACACCGGCGGGCGTGCCGGTGGCGATGATGTCGCCCGGTTCGAGCGTCATGCCGAGGGACAGGCTTTCAATCGTGCCTGGTACGTCGAGGAGCATCGAGCGGGTGGTGTCGTGCTGCTTCACCTCGCCGTTCACGCGGGTCCAGAGTTGGAGGTCTCCTGGGTCGCCCAGTTCGTCGGCGGTGACGATCCAGGGGCCGATGGGGCAGGTGCCGTCGAGGCTTTTGCCTTTGAAGAACTGCCCGCCGTGCCGTTTCTGTACTTCGCGGGCGGATACGTCGTTGAGCACCATGTAGCCGAATATGTGGTCGAACGCCTCGTCGCGCGTGATATTCTTGCCCTGCTTGCCGACCACCACCGCCAATTCGACCTCCCAGTCAAGCTCGGTGGTCACGTTGGGGTCGTATGGGATGTCGTCGTAGGGGCCTATCACCGAGGTGGGGGCCTTGGTGAAGATAGCGGGGTACTGGGGAGGGGGAGGGGGCGCGTCCTCACCCCAGGCGCGGGTGGACTCGGCGGCGTGCTCGGCGTAGTTGCGCCCGAGGCAGAAGACGTTCTTGCGCGGGCGAGGGATGGGCGCGAGCAGCGTGGCCTCGTCGAAAGGCAGCAGGGCCTCCGAGATGTCTACGTCCTCGGACGCGGACTCCACAACGTGGCGGACGAGTCGCAGGCCCGCCTCGCCCATCTCTATCAGGTCCAGCATGTCGAACGCCGGGAGCGCCTGCTTGGTGCCGAGCCATACGGTGAGGTCCAGCACCTGCTCCCCTATCAAAACCCCCACGTGCGGCTGGTCTTCAGCCGCTTTGAATGAAATTAGTCTCATAGTGTAGTGCAAAGCTCCAGCAATGTAGTCGTGTGCCCGCGACGGCTCGTACTCGTACGTGGCTCAGCGGGCGTTGCCAATCTCCTCTACGGCGGCGGGGTTCTCCAGCGAGGAGACGTCGCCCAGGGGTTCATCCAGGTAGCGGGCGCGAATGACGCGGCGCATGATCTTGGCGTTGCGCGTCTTTGGCAGGTCGCTCACGAACAGGATGCGCTTGGGTGCCAGGCTCTTGCCAAGCTGCCCAACTATGGCGGCGGCTATCTCCCCCCGCAACTCGTCGGTAGCTTCGACATTCGGCCTCAAGATAACGAACACCACTACGGCCTCGCCCTTCAACTCGTCGGGGACGCCAATGGCGGCGGCCTCGCGCACGTGGGGGTGGCTCACGGCGGCAGACTCCACCTCGGCGGGACCAAGGCGCTTGCCCGCGACCTTGAGCGTGTCGTCGGAGCGGCCCAGGATGTACCAGTAGCCGTGCTCGTCGATCTGCGCCCAGTCGCCGTGCACCCACAGGCCCGGTATGCGCGAGAAGTATGTGTCGATGTAACGGTCGGGGTCGCCCCAGAAGCCGCGCGTCATGCCGGGCCAGGGGCCGCGCAGGGCCAGCTCGCCCACCGCGCCCCGCACGGATTCGCCGGTGTCGCTCACCACGTCGGCGGCCATGCCGGGCACGGGGGCGTTGAAGGAGGCGGGCTTGATGGGCAGGAGGGGGATGCAGCAGAGGATGCCGCCGGAAATCTCGGTGCCGCCCGAGTAGTTTATGATGGGGCAGCGGCTCCCCCCGACCTTGCGGAAGTACCACCACCAGGGGTCGGGGTTCCACGGCTCGCCCGTAGACCCCAGGAACATCAGCGATGAAAGGTCGTGCTTGTCCACCCACTCATCGCCCTGCGACATGAGCGAGCGTATGGCGGTGGGGGAGATGCCGAGGTGGGTGATGCGGTGCCGCTCGACCATTGCCCAAACGCGGTCGGGGCCGGGGTGGTCTGGGGTGCCGTCGTACATGAACAGGGTCGCGCCTAGCATGAGCGCGCCGCTTATCGCCCACGGCCCCATCATCCAGCCGATGTCGGTGAACCAGAAGAGGACGTCGCCGGGCTGGAGGTCGAAGCAGTGGGCCATGTCCTGCGCGCCCTTGATGGGGAAGCCGCAGTGGACGTGCTGGGCACCTTTGGGCTTGCCGGTGGTGCCCGAGGTGTAAATGATCATGTAGAGGTCTTCGGCGCCGGTGCGCTCGGTCTCGAAGCTGCTGTCCTGCCCCTCCACGAGGTCGTCCCACCAGACGTCGCGCCCGGGGTGCCAGGGTACTTTCCGGCCCAACCTCCTGTGCACCACCACCTTCTCGACGGAGGGCGAGGCGGCGGCTGCTTCGTCGGCCACCTCTTTCATCGCGACGGGTTTGCCGCGCCGGGTGAAGCCGTCTGATGTGACCAGCACTTTGGCTCCGCAGTCGTTGAGGCGGGAGGCCACCGAGGGTGCCGCGTAGCCGGAGAAGACGGGGATAAAGATGGCCCCCAGCTTGCCGCAGGCGAGCATGGCGATTGCCACTTCGGGGATGAAGGGCATGAACAGGCCCACGCGGTCGCCCTTGACCACGCCGAGCGAGCGGAGGCCGTTGGCGAAGCGGCAGACCTCGGCGTGTAGCTGAGCGTAGGTGAGGGTGCGGATGACGCCCTCTTCGCCTTCGAAGATGATGGCGGGCCTTTCGGCGTCAGGCCCGGCGGCGTGCTTGTCGAGGGCGTCGTGCACGTAGTTGTACTGCGCGCCTGTGAACCAGGTGGCCCACTCCCAGCCCCGGCTGGTGTCCATGACCTGCGCGTAGGGGGTGTAGAACTCGATGCCGAGGTCTTCGACCGCCGCTTGCCAGAACCATGTGGGATCGGCGGCTGCCTGTTGAAGTAACCGCTCGAAGGAGGGGACGCCCTGACGCTGCATGAAGGCGCGCAGCCGCGAGCGTTGCAGGTAGACGGGGCTGGGCCGCCAGGCGATATCCCGTGCTCTCGGACTGACTATGCCCGATGGGATAGAGTTACCCGCCGGGTCAGACGCGGGGCGAACGTCGCTCAAGGCTACCTCCTCGGAGAAAAAATGCGGTCCCATCATAGTACAGGAGGGACGCTGTGAGCGTCAAGGAGGGGGGAAGGTTTGCGAGAGATGGCCGCGCACCGATGCAGGCTGGTTGGATAAGAGCGGCCCTGTCGTCCTGAGTACCGCGCAAACGAAGGAAGGTCACGAAACGCAGCCAGACATGTATGAAGTCACACGAAGGCTCACATGTATGAAGTCACACAAGGTGCCAGCCGATGCCCCGCGATTGAAATCGGGGGCTACGTATTGCAAAGTCCCTGCGGGACTGGCTGTGTGCTGAGGGCCTCTGCCAGGAGAATAGAGGCTTTGGGTAGTCCCCTCGTGGGACTTGGTAATGTATAGCCCCCGATTTCAATCGCGGGGCGTCGGATGGCACCTTGTGTTGGTTTACCGCACCACCCTGGCGTCCCCCGGGCACCTTGTGTGACTTCATTATCTGCCCTTCCTTCGTTGATACGGTACTGTGCGTGGCGAAGGATCAGGTGAGTACGTGAGAGGCCGCGATGTGCAGGATGCAGATGGTTAGTGGAACATAGGGGCTCCATAAGGGAGAGTCAAGAGCGGGTAGCTGATCCTTCGCTGCGCTCAGGATGACAGGGTGGGGCTTGGGCCGCCGCGATTGGAAGAAGGACGTGCTGAGGCCACCCGGCGGATGTGGAGGGAAGTGGCGAAGGCATATCGATGGGGTAGGGCGCGCTAGACGAGGCTGGCGGCCATCTCCACAGGTGTGACTATCTCTTCGCGCTCGTTGGCATCGGCTTTGAGGTCGGCGTGGCCCAGCTTGGCGACCTTGCCGTCCACAAACTTCCACCAGGCGCTGACCGCCGGGCTGTGCAGGGCTTTGCGGTCGTGGATGAGGTAGACGTGCTGGGCGAGGGAAAAGCCCTCAATGCGTAGGGGGAAGACCTGGCCCACAAAGCGGCGCGCGATGGAGAGGGGCACGAGGCCCACGCCCAGGCCCTCGGCTACCGCGCAGGCCACGGCGGTAGGGTCGGGTAGCTCCAGCACCACGTGCATGTCGCGGATGGTGAGGCCCCTTTCCTCCAGGGCGTCGTTGAGGGCGCGACGGGCGTCGCTGTGGCTCTCGCCGTTGCCGTGCTCCACGATGAGGTGCTGTGTCTTGAGGAGGGCGGGCTTGATGGCGGGCACCCAGCCGTCCTCACCGTAGCGGGGCGTGCGCCCGCCGGAGCTTGTCGTGGGGGCGGTATGGGTCGCGGCTGTCGTGCCGTGGCGCTCCTCGCGGCCCAGGGCTTGCAGTTCCATCTCGGCGCGGCCTATCTCGGCGGGCGAGGTCCAGGCGTGGTTCAGGGGCACGATGAGGGTAATGGGGTCTTCGATGATCTTGTGGTGGACGAGGCCCCGCCCGCGCATGCGCCCGAGCACGAAGCCGCCGTCAAGCTCTTGCGCCCGTAGCGCCCCGATCATAGGTCCCGGTTCGGTATGTTCGAGCTGCACGGATACCTCGGGGAACTTGCTGCGGAACTCGTAGAGCCAGCTTCCCATCGTGTAGGGCGCGGACGAGACGCAACAGCCCAGGCGGATGCGCCCGCTGACCTCGCTGCGGCGCGACATGACGGTGCGCTCGGTGGCTTCGGATAGGTGGATAAGGCGGCGCGCCGGGTCGAGGAGGTCGTACCCGGCGGCGGTAAGCTCGACCCCGTGACCCCGGCGGATGAAGAGCTTGGTGCCGAGGTGCGTCTCAAGCGAGCGGATCTGCTGGCTCACACCGGGCTGCGTAAGGTGCAGCCGGACGGCCGCCGCCGAGAAGCTGCCCGTCTCGGCCACTACCAGGAAGACCTGTACCTGCCAAAGGTTGATCATGGTTGCGCCTCAATAGCTGTCTGTTCTGCCTGCCACGTCGCAGACGGCTCGATCCGAACCGGAAGCCCGAACAACCCTATGGCGTTCGCCGTTGTGGCCTCCGCTACCGCCCCATAAGGTACCCCACGGATGCGCGCTATAGCCTCCGCCGTGTGTGAGACGTAGGAGGGTTCGTTGCGCCTGCCCCGGTACGGCTCGGGAGTGAGATAGGGGCAGTCCGTCTCCACCAGGAGCATGTCGAGCGGCACCATTGCCGCGATTTCGTGCTTGTCGAGGGCCTTCTTGAACGTCACCGGCCCCGCAAGAGAGACCATGTAGCCGAGGGCCAGGCACTCCCGCGCGTACGCAAGGTCGCCCGAAAAGGAGTGCATGACGCCGCGCGTGCCGCGCCCGTCGCGCTTCAGGATGTCAAGCACGTCGGCGTGGGCGTCGCGGTTGTGGACGATGACGGGGAGGTCAAGCTGCCGTGCGAGGTCGAGATGCGCCCGGAATGACGCCCTTTGTTGTTCGTGCGACACGTACTCACGGTAGTAGTCCAGGCCGGTCTCGCCCAGGCCCACTACCTTCTCCCGGACGCACAAGGCCGCCAGGTCGGAGAGGGTGGCCTCGGAGGTCTGGTCAGCGTTGTTAGGGTGGATGCCGAGGGCGGGGAAGACGAGGTCGTAGCGGTGCGAGAGCTGGAGGGTGGTCGCCCAGCCCGCTGGTTCGAAGCCAACCGAGACCACGCTCACGAGGCCCATGTCACGAGCGCGCGCTACTATGTCGTCCGTGTCTTCGGCAAAGTCGGGCGAATCGAGGTGCGCGTGGCTGTCAACAAGAGGTGGCCTGGAGGGGCCGGGTGAGTGCATGTGCAACCCCTGTCCTTACAACACAATTAGTGCCGTTAGCTGCGGCTGTGGGCTGGTGGGCTGGTGGGGTGGTAGGTGCGTTGTATGGTACCACACCCCGCGCGGACATTCAACCGCAAAGGGGCTTGCATTAACGGAAGATTAATTGTAGAATAAATCACAATCAATTGTGCAGGACATCACAAACTACTGCGATGGGTTACGTCGAAGCCTGGGCGGCGGCTATGGCACCGTCCTCGTCCGAAGGGAGGGCACCAATGGCTGGTAACCTGCGTCCTGAAGTCACAGCAAGCCCGCTGCGCCGAGGCCCCTGGATCATGCGCCAGCGGTGGCACAACCTCCTGTTCGCGCACTGGCCCCTCGACCCCCTCGCCCTGCGTGCGGCCGTGCCTCGTGAGCTGCAAATCGACACTTTCGGCGGCGAGGCGTGGCTGGGGCTGGTGGTGTTCGGGCTGAGCGGCATCAAGCTGCGGGGTTTGCCGGAAGTGAAGCCGCTGGCCTCCTTTCCGGAGGTGAACCTGCGCACCTACGTTAGCTACCAGGGGCAGCCGGGGGTCTACTTCATCAGCCTCGATGCGGACAATCCCCTCGCGGTAGCCATCGCAAGTCGCTGGTTCAAGCTCAACTACTACGATGCTGAGATCCGGTACACCAGGGACGCAGCGGGTTTTCACTTCAAGAGCCGCCGCATCCAGCGCAGGCTGCCGGAGGCACGGCTCGACGTGACGTACGCCCCGGCAGATAACGCGACAGCCGCACCCTGCGACGAGCGGCTACAGGAATGGCTAACCGAACGCTACTGCTACTACGTGGCAAGGGGCGGGCGGGTAGAGCGTTGCGATATCGAGCACCGGCCATGGAGCCTGCAAAGCGCTAGGGCCGGATTCCGGGAGAACAGCATCGCGCTCCCCTACGGTATCCAGCTCGACGGGGCGGAAGCACTGCTGCATTACTCCCGCTACATGGAGGCTCACATCTGGCCGCTGCGAAGGACGGAGAAGCGGCCTTGCATGGGGAGTGTCGCCTTGCGCTCTTTGCAGAGGCAGCTGGTCAGGTGAGGGGTGGGGGCTAAGGCGCGGGCGCCCTGGCAAGGGCGATGCTGGGTTGCCATGTATCCTGTCCTGCTACATTCCGGGGCATGTTGCCAAGCATGACGCCCTGTGGCTGAAGCCACGGGCTGCGAATTGGCGAAGTCTCCTTCGGAGACTACCTTCACCTTCCTTAGTCCCCGCAGGGGACTTTGCCCCTTGCCAGCCCGTGGCTTATTTTAACAACTTGATAAGGTAATAGGCTGTAGGGGCAGGCACGGGGGCCTGCCCCTACGGGGTCGTCTTTCATGCCTGACGATTACCTCATTAACCAGTTAATGTTCATTAGCCACAGGGCGACGGTGACACGGCTACCCACAAGAGTAGGTGGTGCGGGGCCGCTGGTCCGCGCTACTGGCAGCCTTGCGTCTTGAGATATTCCGCCCCTAGCAGGCCCAGCAGGACCTCGGCGTTGGTGCCCGCGTTCTCGGGGTGGTATTCGAGGCGGTTGCGCTCGAAATACTGCACGGTGTAGGTCTTGCCGTCGGCGGCGTTGCGCTCCTGTAGCTCTCCTGAGATCGGGTAGCCGAACACCCCCAGCCCGCCGCGGGCCTTCCACCAGTCGTTGAACAGGCCGAGGCCGTGCCCGGTCTGCGGGAAGAACTCACCGCCGGTTTTGGCGGAGGGTGAGGCGGGGAAGGTGCGACCCGCCGTCAGCCATACGCCCAGCAGCCCCACCTGCACGTCGTTAGGGGGCGCGTTGTCGGGGTGGTGTTCCAGCCGCGCCCGTTGGAAGTACTGCTGCCGGTACGACTTACCGTCCGACGAGGGCGCGGTAAAGACCTCCGTGAGAGGGTAGCCGAGGACTTCAACCCCGCCGTGAGCCTCCCAGTACTGCCTGAACGCGCCGCCCAGGTTGTGTTTGGTTTCAGGGAAGTAGCGGTTGTCAGGCTCCTGATTGGCTCCGACGCCGTCCGTCGCCGCGCACGCGGGCAGACGCTCCAGCTTGGGGGGCTGTTGCGTCGCGCCCGTAGCCCCTGGTGCCGGACCGGCAGGCGCGCCGGTACCGTCGCGGGGCTGGTGCACCACGTAGATGGGGCTGCTCGACACCTTCAGCGCCAGCGTGCCATCTTTGGCCGCTAACTGGCTTTCCTTGCCGTCGCGGTCCACGGTGGTAGCTTTTTGCGAGGCTGTGGCAAGCCGCACGTTGGCGGGGTCCACCGACCAGAGCACGTCCACCACCTGCCCATCCGGCCTTGTGAAGCGGACCGCGCTAACGTCGGGGCCGTCGTATGATTGCAGGTCGTCTACCAGCACGGTGCCTTTGCCGGGTGGCTCATCGGGGGTATTTTCGAGGCGGAAACCCACGAACTGCGCCGGGTAGTCGGGCCTGCCGTTGGAGGGGTTGCCGCCCGCGCGCTCCCAGTCGAAGTAGTAGTTGTTGGTGCGCGACTCGTAGTAGCGCCAGCCGTCGTTGGCACCTGAGACGGCGCCCAGGCGGACCTTGAAAAGCTCCCCATCGCGGTCCTTGAGCCAGGCGGAGAGATAGTTGCCCGAACTGTCGCCTTTCACCCACAGTCCCAGGCGGGTGGGAGCGCCCGGCAGGGGGCGAGGAGCCTCGGGGGCGAAATCGACGGCCTGGTTGGGGGCGTTGAAGTTGTATTCGAGCTTGCCCGCGCCCGCGCCTGCCCACGCTTGGCCGGTGGCGGCCAGCATGCTGCCTTCCGTGTGGAACGAGCGCGCCCAGGTGGAAGGCTTCTCGAAGTCCTCCAGTATGCTGAACTGTGACAGTTGCACCCTGCCCTCGGGCTTCGCGCCCGCCAGCATGCGGGTGAGGGTGGCATAAGCTGAGAAGGAAGGCCGCCGGGCGGAGAGATCGGTCTTGCCCTTGCCCCAACCCAGCATCCCCCAGCTTTCTGTGGGGCGGTCGGATTCGTCCTTGAAGCTGTACCAGAAGATACGCTCGGCCAGGCCGCTGGCAAGCATCTGCGCGTAGGCTTGCGCCATGTAGTCGGCCTGCGCGCCCTCGTCGAGGCCCCAGTCGCGGGCGGGCCAGCCCAATTCAGTCACCCAGATGGGCCGGACGGGGCCGTGTCTCTCCAGGAAGGCGCGGTATTTGGTCAATTCCACGTCCACCATCTTGTGGACTTCGGGGCGGCTCTCGACGCGGGCCTGTGCCGCGTTCAAGGGCACGGCGTACGGGTGGAGGGCGAGGATGTCGAAGCTGCTACCCGCGCCCGCCGCCACCATATCTTCGAGGAACGGGATGGCGTTGCCCGAAACGCCGCCGGAGAGCACCTTCGCGCCGGGGTCGGCCTGCTTGATGGCCTTGTAGGCGACCTTCAGCAACTCGGCGTACTCGCGGCCGTTCGGTTTGGGCTTCCAGAATAGGGAGTTGTCGGGCTCGTTCCAGACCTCCCAGTGCTTCACCGTGCCCTTGTACCGGGAGACTAGGGTGCGCACGAAGTTGGCGTACTTGTCGGGGTCGGGAGGGTAGAACGAAATAGCGGAGGGCTGCTTGTCGTCCTCACTGGAGGGTGTGGCCCAGTTGGCCGAGTAGGAGATGATGCCGAGCACGTTCACCTTGCGCTCAGCGAGGCCGCCTACTATGCGGTCGGTGGCGGTCCACTCGTATCGCTGCTCGGTGGGCTGGATGAGGCCCCAGGCGAAGTCTTCGCGCACCCAGGCCGCGCCGGTCTGGGCGAACGCGTCCACGGGTTGGCTGAAGGACCCCCAGTCGGGCCAGCGCATGACACCGGCGATGCCGAAGGGGGAAGCGGGGTCGGGGGCGTACGCAGGTGCTGCCTGCGCCTGGGAGAGACGGGCACCCGACGTGTAGCGGGTTGTCGAAAACACAGACGCGGCCACCAGCAAGACGAGGGCTGAGACCGTGAATGCTCGTGTAAGGCGCGACATCAATGATGGTCCTTCATCAATGGTGCGAGACGAGCCGGCAAAGAGAGTTATGGTGAGGATTATACATGATGCCGCAAGCCGCCGGAAGGGACAAGCGGGTTATAGTGGCGGCCCCTTTAGTCCTGTGCGGCGGTGGAAGTTGGTGTTAGGAATACCCGGCGAGACAAGCGGCCTGCTTCACCGTGCTTGCTAGCCGCCCACAAGCAGACCTAGCAAGACCGTCCAGGCTGCGGCGGCGCAGGCTGCCAGCGCCAGCTCTCGGGGTTGCAGCTTGAAGCGGGTGCTGCCTTCGCGCGCCCACCAGACAAGGAGCGCGGCAAGCACGTAGTACCCTACGATCCAGCCCGGCCCCACCTGGCCGAGTTCCAGCGAGGCGGCGGGCAGGCTCGCCCACCAGCGGACCGACTCGATCATCCAGGTGGCGGGCGGCCAGGCGAGGAGCGAGATGAGGGAGCCTGCCTCGCCGAACACCGCGCCCAGGAAGCCGCCTGCGATTCCCGCGATCATGAGAGGCAGGAGCACGAATTCGGTCGTGAGGGTGGCGAATGGCGACACCGTGGAGAAGCGGCCCGTGAACAGCAGGATCAGTGGCGCGGTGGTCAGTTGCGCGCCGCTGCTGGCGGAAAGAGGCACACCCAGCACTTCGGGCAGGCGCGCCTTGCTTAGCCCCTGCAACACCCGGGGGGAGACCTGCACCAACCCCAGCATGGCGGCGAAACTCAGCAGGAAACCTACGTCCAGCAGCAAGTCCGGGTCTACCAGCGACATCAGGGCCGCCGATACTGCGAGGGCCGAGATCGGGTCGAAGCGCCGCCCCACGCCCTGTGACGCCAGCAGCACGCCGCTCATGAGGGCGGCCCTCACCACTGCGGGGGTAGCGCCGGTGAAGAGCGTATAGGCGGCCAGCAGCAGGAGGATTGTAGCGAGCAACCAGGGGGGCATCTTGCGCCGCTCCTTGCCGCCCGCGTAGACCAGAAAGACAAAGCCGACCAGCAGGGAGATGTTTTGCCCGGAGATTGCCAGGATGTGGCTCGTGCCGCTGATGCTGAACGCCTCCTGCAAATCGTCGGGGAGGCTGGTGCGGTCTCCCGTCACTATGCCGACGACGAGGGCTGCCTGGGGTTCGGGGAGGCTCTCACGTAACGCCTGCCGCACTGCCCCGCGCACGCCCGAAACTAGCTGCAACGGGCCGCCTTCCGCACCGGCCTTGCGGTCGAGCACGCCGGGGTAAAGCATGTAGGAGTATACGCCCTGCCGCGCCAGGTAGCTCGCGTAGTCAAACCCTTCGTGCAACTTCCAGAGAAGATTCGGACAGAATCCGGAACTTATCCTGTAAAAGGGTGAGTCCAGAACTTTTCCTTATCGAAAGCGGGGAAAGTACGGTACTGCCGCTTGTGGGTCTTCCTTGGGAATTGCCAGTCCGAGTCAAATTAAAGAGGAGGGGACAAAGATGGGCACCAGGGCAACTATAGGGGTACTAAATGAGGACAACTCGGTTGAGGCGATATACCTGTACTGGGACGGCTACCCTGAGTGGGCTGGAAAGAGGTTGGTAGAGTACTGGAGCCGATTTTCCAAGATTCGAGAGCTGTTCAAACTGGGAGACCTACGGGTCATAGGCAAGGAGATCGGTGCTGCCCACAATAGTAATGATCCTGCCGTCCTAGACCAATACCCTGACTGGTGCAGGTTCATGCTACGGGATAAGTATGCTTGGCAAGAAGATCCTGATGATGAGCCTCACGATGCAGAGTTATTCTCTAGTGTCGAAGAATTTCTGGAGGCGGGAGAGGCTTCCTATGCCTTATTTGCCTACTTGTTCAAGAGTGGCGAATGGTACGTCTATACAGGTTGCAGACCGCCCGGGACTTTAGTAGCCCAAGTACTGCAAACAGATGAAGCCTATAAGTCCTAGCAAGACAAGAGATACAGTGCACCATCTCACTGAGAAGACGTGGACGCATGATCCTTAACCTTACTGGCGTGCAACCGGTCTTACTTGTATTGAAACTACGTGGTCCAATCTCCGGAAGAACCAGCGCAAGGAAAGCTATCAATTAGTACCGGCTCCTACTACTCTAAAGGAGCCACGCCACTGTAGGAGGCAATTAGCCGCCTACCCCCTGTGCAGGTAGGACGTAACGCATATCGAACTGGCTGCTATCCCATAGAACATCGAGCGCATCTCTGACTTGCTGGAGTTCTAGTGGACAACGGTCAAAATTACTGTGCTCTACAAGTGCATAGAAGAAACGGGATAACAATTCCGCTGTGCCGGAAGATTCGTACGGCACTTGAGCTATACGATTGACGTGCGATCTAAGTTCCGCCAGTACTATGGAATAACGGCTCGAATCATCCCCCTCCTTGGTAGCTTTATCGTAGGCATGTCTATTATCATTGTTTGGATCAAACAAGTTGCTCCACAAGTAGCCCATCTGGGATGAGGGGGGATGCGCACATGTCGCAAGTGCTAATATGCTGGAATAATAGGCCCTCAATCGGGACGCCTCAATAGGTCGGGGACCCAGCGTGCCCAACCATTCCTGTATATCACGTACGTACGTGCGAAGATCACGAGGGTCCTGGATTTGGGAGGGTGCAGGGCGCACATCTGCCAGTCGTGAGCAATCGGCTTCAATATCCACACTATGACTGAACTCTGAGGCCTTACCCCACTCGACAGTCATGGGAATCAGCTCCTCGCGTAGCCATTTCTCAGCCTCCATAGCAGTCAACAAGCCCGCCTTCTTCACTGCCTCGTACCATTCCATTTCGTCATCGGGGCTGGTAAACGGAGGCAACAAGTGCCTGTCTGGGACCTCGTATATCAGTTGCAGGTCGTCTATGTCTGCCTCCAGTCCCAGAGGTAGCTTCATCTGTCTTATCCGAAAGTTCGCTTTCCCTTCCACAATGAGTCTTGTACCGGGCATATCTCTCCTGACTATGTATCCACCAATCCCGCCCACCATCTCAGATTGCTCAATAAACTGCAATAGTAAGTTCCAAAGTGATCGCTTTATCCGGAAAAGGGCGAAACCTTTCACCAACTGGGTCCTTACTACCGGAAACCGTTTCGCTTCTAACCTTGCTTCTACACTCTCC
>DASVQO010000058.1:0-11915 GCA_036389075.1 Chloroflexia bacterium
CTCCCAACGCTGCCGCTCCTGGGCGATGCGCTGCTGCTCCGCGGAGAGGTTGGGCGTCTGCGTCCTGCGTCCCGCGCCGTTGCGGTAGCGCGCCCGCCGGTTGCTCTTGCCTTTGCCGCTGCCGTTGCCACTGTTTGACGACTTGCCGGTGGGCCTCGAAACGGTATCGACCATGTGTATCACTCCTTTGTGAGGCGCGTGCTCGTCCAATGAAAACCATCAAAAATAGCCTATTCAGGGACTATTATACACCTTACAGCAGGGGTATGCGCCAGCCCGAGCCGGGCATCCAAAATAGGTGAGAGCTTCGTTCTCCCCTACTATCGATAACAAGTTCCAGGCCACCAGGGCTTTTCACAGGAAGCTAGCTCGAAAGACAGAACTATCGAACATCAGCACCCAGGCCCCGGCCCTGTCATTCTGACCGCAGCGAAGAATGACAGGGCCGGGGCCTGGGTGCTGATGTTCGATAGTTCTGTTTCTTTTAGTGGGTTCTATCCAGATTGCGGGTTGACGAACTGCCACCATCTCTCAAATCGTGCATCTTCCCACGGCTCTAACACGGCCGCCTGCATGCGGTACACCAGCGCGGGAGTGATGTGGTGCCCTCCCGTAAGGTACTTCACCCACTCGCCCGCCTGCTCGTCTTCCTCGATGTCCACTTCAGTGTACTCTATGCCAACTTGCTGGAAGTACTCCACCGCCGCCTGGCTGTCCTCGCACCAGGACCGGCGTAGCACTGTGATTGGTTCGCTCTGCACGTCTCCCTCCCGCTCGCGTTGAAGTTGGTCTACGTGGAGGATTTTACCGCTTTCTCGTCTTTAGGTCCACGCTCGCGCACCAGCGACATCGAGGCCACGCCCGTCAGAATCACCAGCATACCCACCACGCCGAACCAGGTGATCTCCTCCTGGTAGAAGCCCACCCCCAGCACCACTGCCACTACCGGGTTGACGTAGGCGTAGCTCGTGGCGAGGGCGGGGCGCACGTTCTTCAGCAGGTAGAGGTAGGCGCTGAAGGCCACCAGCGAGCCGAAGATGATGAGGTAGACCAGCGCGCTCGTGGAGGCCACGGACGGCGCGCTCTTGAAGCGCTCGCCCAGGGCCAGGCTTACCAGCATAAAGAGCGCCCCGCCCGCCAGCATCTCGGCGGCGCTCGCCATGAGGCCGGTGGGCAGCGACAGGCGCTTGCTCCAGATCGAGCCGAACGACCAGGAGATAGTAGCCACGATGAGGGCCAGCGTGCCGATGGGGTTGGCTTGAAGGTCGCTCTCCAATGTGAGCAGCGCCACGCCCACCAGGCCAAGCGCGATACCGCCCCATTCCAGCCGCCTGGGCCAGTTACCCCACAGGCCGCTGAACAGTGCAGTAAAAAGGGGCGTGGTGGCTATCATCAGCGCCGCCAGCCCGGAGGAAATCTGCTGCTCCGCGAAGATCACCGAGCCGTTGCCCCCGACCAGCAAGAGCGCGCCCACTATCGCCGCCCCCCGCCACTGCGCCCCGCTGGGGTTGGCGTGCCCCCGCAGCCGCAGGAAGACGTAAAGCGCCGCGCCCGCGATAAGGAAGCGTATGGCCCCCATCATGAACGGCGGGAATGTCTCTATCGCTATGCGTATGCCCAGGTACGTGGAGCCCCAGATGAGGTAAAGGGCTACGAGCGCCAGTCCAATCGTAAGCCGGTTGCTTTTGCCTTCCGACGCCTCGCGGGGGGCCGGCATCGTCTTGTCTATTGCCTGATTCGTCGCTGCCATGATTAGGTTTCCATTTCCTGCTTTGAGATGTTCAGTGTTAATTGCTAAGTTGTTGATCGCTCTTTATGTCTCATTACTAGATGTTGCCGCTGATACCTCCCCTGCTACAAGGCGCATGAGCCGCAGCCCCGCTTTGAGCGTCCTACCATCCCGGTCGTATGCCGGGTCGTAGGCGCTCAGGGTGGCGGCCTTGATGGTGAAGCGCCGGGCGATTTCGCGTATGCCTGCTTCGAGCTGGGCCAGTGGCAGACCTCCTGGGGTGCTGTAGCCGTTGGCCGGTGCCTCGTCGTGGTCCAGCACGTCCATATCCAGGTGCAGGTAGATTTCGCGGGTGCGCGCCCTCAGCTCCTCCAGAGCGGGTTGCAACTTCGGGGCCAGGCCCCCCTCATGCACCTCCTGGTATTCCAGCACCGTGACCTGGGAGCTATCCAGGTTGTCGCGCTCGCCGGGGTCGAGGTCGCGTGGGGCCACCAGGAGCACCCGCGACTCCGCTACAGGCCCGGCCAGCCCCGCCCGCTCGCGCAGGTCCGTGTGGCACCCACCTGTGACAATCGAGAGGGCCATGCCGTCGAGGAAGCCGCTGGTGGAGGTGCGAGGCGTGTTGAAGTCGCCGTGCGCGTCGAACCAGATGACGCCCGTGCCTTCGGCCCGGGCCCCGCCCAGCACGCCTATGGACGTGTTGCACAGCCCCGCCAGCACCAGGGGGAAATATCCCTCGCCCGCGAGATCGCGCACCACCGAGGCCACCCGGCTGTTGACCGCCACTATGGCGCTGGGGTCGTCCTCCATCGGGCTGTCGAGGCGCACCCGCTCCACCCGTACCTCGAACCCGGCCCGGCGTAGCTCGTCCGCCGCGCCTGCTTCGAGGTAGCGGGCGGGACCGGCACCCATGGAGACGCTTTCCCGCCCGAAGTAGTAGGGCACTTCCACCAGGCCGACCTTCATTATCCCGCGGCCTCCACGTAGTCCTCCGAGCCGGAGAGTCCCGCTGCCTCGCGCTCGCCGTCCAGCAGGGTCTGTTTGCGCTCCATGCCCCAGCGGTAGCCTCCCAGGCTGCCGTCTTCCTTTATCACCCGGTGGCAGGGTACGACCAGGGCCACCGGGTTGGTGGCGCAGGCCCTTGCCACCGCACGCACCGCGCTGGGCTGGCCTATGGCGGTGGCTACCTGGAGGTAGGAGCGGGTGCTGCCGTAAGGTATGGCCTGTAACGCCTCCCACACGCGCCACTGGAACGCCGTGGCCCGCACGTCGATGGGCAAGTCGAGGTGGGGCTGCCTGCCCGATAGGTGGGCCAGTATCGCCTCCACCCACTCGCCCAGCACCGTATCGTCGCGCTGCAAATCGGCGGCGTGGTACTCATCGCGCAGGGTGGCCTCAAGCCTGGCATCGTCGTCGCCCATGCGGACCGCGCACACGCCCCGCTCAGTGGCCGCCACAAGGAGACGTCCGAGGGGAGATTGGGCGATGGTGTAGCTAATCCGGGTGCTCGTGCCGCCCTTGCGATACGTGGCGGGGGTCATGCCAAGCTGGTCGCCCGCCTTGCCGTACAGCACGCTGCTGGAGTTATAGCCCGAGTCGTACAGGGCGTTGGTGACCGTCTCGCCGCCGCGCAGGCTCTCCTTCAGGCGGCGCACCCTGGACGCCTCGGCGTACTGGCGCGGGCTGATGCCCATGACGCGCTTGAACACCCTCTGGAGGTGGTACGGGCTGAGGCCCACCGCCTCGCTCAATTCGGCAAGCGAGGGCGCGGTGTCGTCCTCCGGCTCCCGCTCGATGCGGCGGCACACCTGCTGCACCAGTTCGAGGTGGGGGTCGCGCACGTCCGAGTCCACCGGCTTGCAGCGCAGGCACGACCGGAAGCCCGCCTGCTCCGCTGCTTCGGGTATGGGGAAGAAGCGCACCTGCTCGCGCCGTGGCTTACGAGACGGGCACGATGGCCTGCAAAACACGCCGGTGGAGCGCACGCCGTAGACAAACGCCCCGTCCAGCCCGGAATCTCTGCGCAATACCGCCTCCCAGCAGCTATCGTCGCTCAACAGCGATTTTTCCTCGTCCAACTCAGTCATTGCCACGCTCATTGTTGTTTCCTCCTATGCACTTATCATAGTGCATAGGGGCGGTTGGAGCTATCAGATTCTTGCTCTCCAAAGTTCAGAGTATATATCAGAATAGCAGGATTTCGGCGTTCGTGGAAGCGGCCCAGGTAGCATCCTGAGTCGTATAATAGACGTAGACGAACGGGGCCTCAGGCGCGGGGAGAGTGGACCTTGCAAATACACAAGCTGGACCTACACGGCTATACGGTGGCAAACGCGATGCAGGCGTTCCGACGGGCTTACAACAGGCTGGCCGAGAGCGGGGCCGGCCATGCGCTGGAAGTGGTCCACGGCAAAGGCACGATAGACGAGGGTAGCGCGATACGGGCCGAGCTAAGGGGCTACCTCAAGAGCCGGGGCAAGCGCATCTCCGGCTTTGACGCCCAGCTCCTCATGCGCGGGGCCGACTACCTGCTGGACGGTTGCGGTACCCTGGCCTACGTGCACGGCGAAGACCTCGACCGCAACGCGGGCAAGACGGTTGTGGTGCCCCTCCGGCGGCTTGGCGGCTTGTGAAACGTCGGGCCCGTGTTCAGTGGTGCGTGAATGTGCCACAGTTCGTGCGACTGGACCAAAGTAGCCCTTGTCATTCTGAGCGTAGCGAAGAATCTAAAGAAGGTGGTAAAGGGACGTTATTGAACAACACATCCTACAGTGCTGACGTTCGACGTAGTGGCCATGCCGGCATCTTAGATTCTTCGCTGCGCTCAGAATGACAGGGGCCACCCTGGTCCTGCTATGCAAAGCAGGTAGCATTCACGGACCGAACGGCCGCAAGCGCCATTAGGTTTCAGACATGTACTTGGAGGCCACCCCGCAGGTAAGCAGCCAGGTGGTGCCTGCTATCCAGCCTGCCAGCACGTCCGAGGGGTGGTGCACGCCGAGGTAGATGCGGCTCCAGCCGATGAGGCCGCACAACGTCATGCTGAGGGCCATTAGGCGCAGGGCGGCGCGGCGCTTGCCTTTATCCTTGCGCGCGTGCAGCACGAGCACCGACATGGTGCCGTAGGTGGCTACGCTCATCGTTACGTGGTTGCTGGGGAAGCTGCTGCCGGACGATTCGAGCTTGGGCACCATGAAGAAGGGGCGGGGCCGCTGCACGATCTTCTTGAGCAGGTTGTTCATGACGCCGCTGCCTATTAGGGCGGCCCCCAGCGCGGAGGCATCGCCGCGCCGGTCCTGCGCCAGCCAACGGCCCGCCACCACTATGCTGGCAGGCCACAGCACCCACGGCTCGCCCATCGCGCTCGCCAGCTTCATCCCCACCTGTACCCGGCCCTTCTGGGCTTCAAGGGTCTTCTCGATGATGGTGTTGTCAAAAGCCTCGGCTGCGGGCTGCAACGCGGCTTCCACCAGCTTGCCGAGCACCGACACCCCCACTACCGTAGCCGTGACGCCCCCAGCGAACGTTATCGAGACGGGTAGCGCCACGCTGAGCTTGCTCTTATTCTTATCGCCCATCTACACACCTCCTGGGCTTTTAAACTGGACCATCGCTACATCTTCTATGCCATCTCGCCGGTCTGGCGCGCACGCCGGCGTTACTGCCGCTGGCATGAAACGTGCCCTCTACATGGTTTGCTGTACCAGGGGCGAGGGAGCAGACTCGGGCATGAAAGCAGGTAGCAGATCGTGGCGGATACAACATCGAGCATAAAGGGTGCGGCCCGCGACGCCAAACAGAAGGCAGAAGACTCCTCCCGGGGCGGGTGGGTCGAATGGCTGACGCGGTTCGGGTACGCCGTGCGCGGGGTGTTGTACGTGGTGATAGGCGTCCTGGCGGTGCAGGTGGCACTCGGCCAGGGCGGCAACACGGCGGGCAAGGATGGGGCCATCGCCGCGATAGGCAACCAGACGTTCGGCGAGCTGCTGCTGGTGCTGGTCATTATCGGGCTGGCGGGCTACTCGTTGTGGGGCTTCGTTCGCGCCATCCTCGACCCCTTCAACCGGGGAGCCGGCCCCAGGGGCCTTCTACAGAGAGCGGGCTATATCGTCAGCGCGGTGGTGTATGGCGGCCTGATTTTCCCCGCCGTGAGGTTCTTGCTACACGCGGGGGACGAGCAAGCCCCTGGCGACAACTCCACCGCCGACTTTTCGGCCTGGCTGATGTCGCACCAGCCCCTGGGACAGTGGCTGCTAATCGTCATAGGTGTGGTGGCCTTCATCGGGGGCCTGGGGCAGGCATGGCTGGCCTTCTCCGGCGATTTCCAGAAGGACCTCAAGTTCCGCGAGATGAGCGAGGACTCCAGGGCGCTGGCGAGGCGGATGGGGCGCGCCGGGCACGCGGCGAGGGGCGTAGTGTTCTCCATGATAGGTTTCTTCATCGCCAAGGCCGCCTGGGACGCCGACCCCGGCCAGGCGAAGGGCCTCGACGGCACGCTACAGACGCTGGCTCAACAGCCCTACGGCCCCGTCCTCCTGGGCGCCGTCGCCCTCGGCCTCGTTGCCTTTGGCATCTACTCAATCCTCTGCGCCCGCTGGATCAAGATCAGCGATTAGGACCTATCCGCAAAGTGCCGCATGAGGGGACCAAGGGAGGCCCCTGTCATTCTGAGCGCAGCGAAGAATCTAAAGAAGCTGGTATAGGGAGACTGTTGAACTATACGCACAATGGTGCTGGCGTTCAACGTAGCGGCAGAAGTAGCATATTAGATTCTTCGCTACGCTCAGAATGACAGGGGCCACCCTCGTTCGCCTGCCCCCACAGTTGGCAGGCAGCTCTTTGCGTATTATGCATTACAAGTGGCATGGCATAGTGGCAGCACGTGCAAAGGTGCTCCTGCATGAAAAAGAAAAATCCTGCGGGTATATCCTTAAGCAGGATTTTTCTTTTTAGGAACAAACAGGCGTAATTCGTAATTGATTATGGCACGTGGAAGCTGGCGGTGTGGGTGAGTTCGCCTTGCGCGGGGTTGTTCTTGAAGATGACCGTCTGGTTCTCGGTCTCGCCGCCGTCTAGGAACTGCACCTGGAACTGCATCGTTTCGGGGTCGCCCTCGCCCGTGTCGAGGGTGAGCATCACCTCCACGTTCTCGGCGGTCCTGTCGCCGTTGTTGGTGATGTCCAGGGAGAGATAGTAGCTGTCGCCCTCCTGCCTGATCTCCTCCATTAGCGGCGTCACCTCGATAGCAGGCGGCCTGTGCCCGCCTGCGAATATCTGGTAGATAAGCCCGCCCACCAGCGTTAGTACGATAGCCATGCTGATGAACAGGCTCACCCACTCGGCGGTGGTGCGCTCTTTCTTCTCCTCGCGGCCCGGTGCGCCTTTCTCCTCGTCGCGCCCTTGCCCGCCGGACTGCTGCCCGCCCCCGCCGTCTCCGGCCGGTTTCTTGTCGCTGTCGCGGTCGTTGCTCATATCAGGACCCTCGCGGCTGCCCCGCCTATCGCGGTGGGCAGTCCCAGCACCAGCGTCTTGGCGACGATGCTGCTAACAGGCTCGGTCAAGTCTATCTGGCTGAAGATGAGCAGCGAACCCAGGGCCACCAGTAGCGCGACTATGTAAGAGGAGGCCGTTTCGCTGATGGGGCCCTGGAAGGGGCCTTGGTTCTGGTCCTGCTGCTGGCGAGGGCTGAAGCCGCTCACGAACACGATGATGTAGGTAACCGCCAGGGTGAGGGCGACGAGGGCAAGCTCCTGGCCGGGGCTAAGCTGCCCCGCCAGCATCGGCACCTCCTCGGTGGGCGCGATGCTGAAGCCGATGAACATGCCGCCGCCTATCGTCCTGGCGAGGTCCAGCAGCGCGGCCTTCCACTGGCTGGGATTAGAGGAGTTGCCGTCCTCGTCCAGGTTGTCCCCACCCCTGGAGAGCAGCACGTTGGCCGCCGAAGCCCCGATGCTCATAGGCAGCACCTGCACGGCGATGGTGCCCAGCATGTGGTGCGGCGAGTCGCCTATATTTATCTGGTTCAGCACCAGCAGCACCACGGCGGAGGCTACAATCCCGATAGCCAGGGCTTCCACGGCCTGTAGCACGTTGGCGAAAAAGGACCGCTCTTCCTTGAAGCCCGCGAAATAGGCCAGCATCAGGTTCGCGCCGAATGCGAGGGCGACGATAATCAGCAGCCGCAGCGGCTCGGTGAAATTGCCGATCCACCACATCTCCATCGTGAACAGGAGGGGCACCCCGAACAGAAACGACCCACTCATCCCGTGGGCGACGTCAACAAGCTCTTTCTGCCAGGACCCTTCCTTCGACTTGCTCATAGCCCCAAAACGCGAAAGGTGATGTTACCTGGAATCTATCGCAGAAATGAAAGTGCGGGAAATGGGCACCCAAGCCCCACCCATGTCATTTCGAGCGTAGCGAGAAATCTCGTCCTTCAGCACCCAGACAACCCGTTTCCTGTAGCAATAGAGTCTCATAAGAAAAGAGCAACATCCCGGTAGAGGACGAGATTTCTCGCTACGCTCGAAATGACAGAAAAGGGGCTTGGGTGCTGATGTTCGGCTGTTGAGTTTTCTAGATGGCTTCTACTGGTATAGAACGGCGTAACTAGCGGCAGTGTTACTTGAACGGCCCCATAACGCCTCACCTTTTAGCATCGCGCTCCTGTTCCTCTTGCCATTTCACAAGTTCGAGCCATCGCAGCACAGCTTCCATGAAGGCGTCAGGGTGTTCGTGATGCACGCTGTGGCCCATGCCGGGAAAGACCTCGTCCTCGGAGTTGGGGATGCGAGAGGCCAGGTCGCGGGTCATGCCGGGGGTGACGAACGGGTCGTATTCGCCACTGATGAGCAGGGTGGGGCAGCGGATCTCGTGGGCGCGCGAGAGGCTGATGTCGCCGCCCCTCGCCAGGATGGCTTTCGAGGCGGTGGCCCAACTCTGGAGGGTGGCGCGGCCCGCTTCCTCGCCGTACTGCTCCTTGATGTAGTCGCGCCAACCTTCGAGGTCTTCAACAGGGTCGTCAAACATGTTGTATATGGCATCTAGCATGGGCTCTATATCACCCTCGCCCAGCGTGCCTGCCGCGCCCCACACAACGAGCGAGCGCACCATATCGGGGTAGTGCACCGCCATGAGCAGGGCCACTTCGCCGCCGTCGCTGAACCCTGCCACGTGCGCCCGCTCTACGCCCAGGTGGCGCAGCAGGGCCGACATGGTGTGCGCGTCTTCCCGGTAGAAGTCGGGCGCGTACTGGCGGGGTATTGGCCCTGAGCGGCCGGAGCCGGGCAGGTCGGCGGCGATCACCCGGTAGCCAGGCTCCAACCGTCGGATTAGCTCCTCAAGGTCGCCTGCGTCCTCGGTGAAGCCGGGCAGGGCCAGTATGGGGTCGCCTTCGCCGCGTAGATCGTAGTAGACGCGCGCGCCGTCATGCTCGAAGTATGGCATCTTGTTTCCTCTCGGGGCGTGGCTCTTAGCTCGTGGGTAGCTGCCACTCTAGGCCCACAGGACGGTACTCCCCTCTGCCATCCTGAGCGTAGCGAAGGATCTAGAATGCTACTCCTGCCACGGCGTTGAGCTACCAGCATCATGTTTCTTGCCAGGCAACAGCATCCCTTCTCACCTTCTTGAGATCCTTCGCTACGCTCAGGATGACAGAGGGGTGCTTGGCCCTACGCCACGAACCATAGGGGGTTACTCAGCAAGGTGGATTACCAGACCCTTAGACCGCCTGAGTGTCTCGTGTCTTTGCGCGTTAGCCTATTGCCTGGTCTGGCGTTACCCCACCGTGGCACGCGCCGCTTTGAGCAGGTTGGAGGCTATCACCACGCGCTGTATCTGGGAGGTGCCTTCGTAGATTTCGGTCACCTTGGCGTCGCGGAAGAAGCGCTCGACCGGGTACTCCTTGACGTAGCCGTAGCCGCCGTGGACCTGCAAGGCCGCGTGGGCGCTCCTCATGGCAAGCTCCGTGGCGAACAGCTTGGCCATGCTCGCCTCTTTGCTCACGCGCTGCTTCTTGTCCTTCATCGTGGCGGCGCGGTAGAGGAGGAGGCGGGCGGCGCTCAGGCCGGTCGCCATGTCGGCCAGGATGAACTGTATCGCCTGGTGGTCGGAGATGGGGCCGCCGAACTGCTCGCGGGAGAGGCTGTAATTGGTGGCCTCTTCGAACACGCGCTGGGTGATACCCACGCCCTGCGCCGCGATGCCGATACGCCCGCCGTCGAGCAGCGACATGGCGATCTTGAAGCCCTCGCTCTCGCTGCCGAGCAGGTTCTCGGCGGGCACCTCGGCGTCCTCGAAGATTAGCTGGTTGGTCTCGGAGGCGCGGATGCCCATCTTGTTCTCAGGCTTGCCCGCGCTCAGGCCGGGGGTGTCGCGTGTGACGAGGAAGGCGGAGATGTTGCGCGAGGGCTTGTCGGAGTTGCCCGTGACGGCGAAGGTGATCGCGACATCGCACGACGCGCCCGAGGTGATCCAGGTCTTGGTGCCGTTTAGCACGTACACGTCGCCCCGCTTGAGCGCTGTGGTGCGCATGGCTGCGGGATCCGACCCGGCGTGGGCTTCACTCAGCGCGTAGGCACCCAGCCACTCGCCGGAGGCCAGCCTGGGGAGGTAATGCTGCTTTTGCGCCTCGGTGCCGTATTCCAGCAGCGCCCCGCACGCTAGGGAGTTGTGCACCGACAGCACCGTGCCAAGCGCGGGCACCACCCGGTTGATCTCCTCCAGCATGAGGATGTAGGTCAGCGTGTCGGCCCCGACGCCGCCGTACTCCTCCGGCACGATCATCCCCGCGAAGCCAAGCTGCCCCATCTTGCGGAACATGTCGAGGGGGAAGTGGTGGTTTTCGTCCCAGTCGGAGGCGTGGGGTTCGAGCTCGCGCGTGGCGAAGTCGCGGGCGGTGTCGCGGATTAGAGTTTGTTCGGGGGAGAGTTCTAGGTTCATAGGATCCCCGTGTTAGATAGCTACACCCGCTTGGTCCAGGTGCATAATGATGGCTCCCATTTCAGACATAGTCTTGGCACTTTCGATAGCTATTTGTATTAAGCCTGCCGCATACTGAGGGTCCTGCCCGATAGCTACATATTCAAGTATGTCTATTGTAGTTGGATCCACATAAGACGGCAAATCATCCGCGACCATAAACCTATGCTTTATCTTGTTGAAGGCACCTGTGACGATTCGTGCTGGCTTTGCTGGATCCTCGTAGCCAAGGATCACGTTGATGTGATCTTTCCACTCATCTGGCAAAGCTTTATGCGGATCTAGCCTGTTTAGATCCGTTAACGTTCTTCTGTAGAAAGTACCTATCCCAAGCAGTTTCTCTGCTCTTTTTGTGTAACTATACGCAAGATCGTCGAGGATATCTTGAGGTAGTTGGCCTTGGAGGTCAGTCACTGATGGTAGATTAAGCAGAACATCAAGCGTTACATGTGGGTTGTTGTTCCTCGACTGTTCTATATCTCGCCAAAACCTCTCAACCTGCTCAACTCTGCTCGCCAAATACTGATTAAAGATACCTCCATCTGCTCGGTTGCGAATAGCATGTCCTAATGCGCCTAGATCTTCGAAAGTTGCAACCATTTCCCCAAAGATCTTCGCGACAAAGATTTTTTCGAAACGAGACGTTTCGTGGTTTGTCTCTATTTCCTCATCAATATTGCGGCTTGTCGTGTATTCTCCTAACTCCTGGAGGGTAAACTTCGTAAGTAATTTCAGGCGCGGCAAAGCGTCCCTCAAAGCATGTATTGTAGCGACTCTGTTTAGGTATATCAACTGGCGTAGGTCATTTAAGAAGGCTCTATCGCGACTGTTCACTTACCTAATTCCTCTCTAATAGAAAAGCAATTATAGATGACATCTGAGCCACGTCCGTAGGCACTCCCTTCTTCCATTCCTTATGCGCCTTACACTTTGGCTCCTGGGTTTAGGCGCTCTTTTGCCGTAAGGCCCACTCGACGTCCTCCTGCTGGAAGCGTTCCTGCAAATCCAGTTGGTTCCGCCGCACAAACTCAAGCAATGCCTGCCGCACCACTTCATCCTTGCTGCGGAACCAACCAACCTGCACCATAGCATCAAGCTCGGTATCCACCTTGTCGGGTAGCTCAACCTGAATAGTCTTCATACCTGAATCCTTGCAGCTAGACTTAAGCCACCCCCACCGCTACGCCCCGCTTGGCCTCCTTGAGCA
>DASVQO010000059.1:0-13615 GCA_036389075.1 Chloroflexia bacterium
CGACTAAGACGGCCTGGGAAGGTTTGAGGCGGCCACATGACGGTACAGGGCATTCACCACATAACCATCGTCAGCGCGGATGCTCAGCGCACGCTCGACTTTTACACCCAGGTCCTGGGGCACCGGCTCGTCAAGAAAACGGTCAATTTCGACGACCCGGACAGCTACCACCTCTATTTCGGGAATGAAGCAGGCGCACCCGGCTCGATAATCACCTTCTTCGAGTGGCCTGGCGCTGCGCACGGGCACTGGGGAATAGGAGGCACCCACCACTACGCCATGCAGGTAGCCGATTACGACGGCCTGCTGAAGTGGAAGCGTCGGCTCAACGACCTCGGGATTGCCGTCGATGGGCCGCTGGACCGGCACTACTTCACGTCTATCTACTTCACCGATCCCGACGGCACCATCCTGGAGATTGCCACGGTGGGGCCAGGTTGGGCCATTGACGAAGCCCCGGACCGCCTCGGTACGGAGTACCGCGAGCCGCCCGCCGAGATGCTTGTGCGAAACCGCGATGAGGAGCGCATCGCCGCGACCACCTGGCCGGAGCCTGTGCCCCTCATCACGCCCGATATGGCCCTCAGCGCCGGGCTGCACCACATCACGGCTATCGCCAGCGACATAGAGCGCACCCACGATTTCTTCGGCGGCCTCCTCGGCATGCGGCGCGTCAAGATGACCTCTAACTTCGATGACCCCGACTCCGCCCACTGGTACTGGGGCGTGGGCGGCGGGCGGCCGGGCACGCTCATCACGTATTTTGGCCGCAACGCCTCCAGGGAAGGACGCAGGAAATTCGGGGCCGGGCAGACGCACCACTTCGCGCTCTCCGTGCCCGACGAGGACGCGCTCCTCGGCTGGCGAGAGCGACTGCTTGACGCTAACCTCAACGTTACCACCGTGCGCGACCGCATATACTTCAAGAGCATCTACACGACCGACCCCGACGGCCACATCGTGGAGCTAGCCACCGCCGGTCCTGGGTTCGGGGTGGACGAGCAGCAGGACGAGCTAGGCAGCAGCCTCAAGCTCCCGCCGTGGCTCGAACAGGATCGCCAAGGGATTGAGTCGAAACTGAAGCCGCTCAGCGTTTCAGGCGCTCTAGCGGTAGGACCGCAGTAATGGGCCGCGTGCCTGCCGGTGGGAGTCCGCACGATGGCCAGCCCGTTTTAAGAGCCGGGGAACCGTTAGAGACGGCAAGTGCTGCCATGATAATGGTGCACGGTCGTGGGGCGAGCGCGGAAAGCATCCTCACTTTGGCGGCGGAGTTTCAACGCCCTGGCCTGGCCTATGTTGCACCGCAGGCGGCAGGTGGTACGTGGTACCCCTACCCGTTCCTCGCGCCGATGGATACGAACGAGCCGTGGCTCTCCTCCGCCCTGCTGGCCCTTGAGCGCACCCTGGCGCTTGTCAGCCAGCACGTCCCGGCCGAGCGAGTCATATGGTTGGGCTTTTCGCAGGGTGCGTGCCTGGCTACCGAGTTCGTGGCGCGCAACGCTCGCCGTTATGGTGGCGTTGTGGGGCTAAGTGGCGGGCTGATAGGGCCACCCGGCACCCCCCGTGATTATGCTGGTTCTCTCGACGGCACGCCCGTGTTCCTGGGGTGCAGCGACCGCGACCCCCATATCCCCGCCGAGCGAGTCGAGGAGTCGGCCGAGGTCTTCCGGCGGTTGGGCGGCGCGGTGACGGCTCGCCTATACCCGGGCATGGGGCACACCGTGAACGCGGACGAGGTTGCCTTTGTGCAAGGCATAATCGATGCGATGCCGGGCGACGGCCCGCCACCCACTCTCCCGCTCGTGACGGACGGCTAGCGAGCGTACGCGACATGAGCGACAAACGAGTCTCGATGCGGGAAGCTATCTCCACTTACGTTCGGAGCGGGCAGACATTGGCCCTGGAAGGTTTCACCGCCTCGATCCCGTTCTCTGCCGCCCACGAAATCATCCGCCAGGGGCATACCGGCCTCACCCTTGCCCGCATGACCCCAGACCTCGTCTACGACCAGATGGTAGCGGCGGGGCTGGCTCGCAAGCTCGTCTTCAGCTACCTGGGCAACCCCGGCGTGGGGCCGCTACACGCGATACGTCGCAGCATCGAACAGGGCAAGCCCGCGCCCCTCGAACTGGAAGAGTACTCGCACTATGGTATGGTGGGGCGGTACATGGCCGGGGCTTACAGGCTGCCCTTCTTCCCTCTCCGCAGCTACACGGGCACCGATTTACCCGCTGTGAACCCGCTTATTCGCAACGTCCAAAGCCCCTACGGAGGCGGTGCAGTAGCCGTCGTGCCGCCTCTCAACCCCGACGTGGCAATCGTGCAGGCCCAGCGCGCGGATGCCGAGGGTAACACGCAGATGTGGGGGTTATTGGGGGCGCAGAAAGAGGTCGCGTTTGCTGCGGAGCGTGTAATAGTGGTTGTCGAGGAGATTGTGGCTGAGGCGGTGATACGCGCCGACCCGAACCGAACCATTATCCCCGGCTTGATCGTGGACGCCGTGGTGCACGAACCCTTTGGCTCTCACCCCTCCTACGTACAGGGCTACTACGACCGGGACAACGCCTTCTACCTGGAATGGGACGAAATCTCCCGCGATGAGGGGCGCACCGCCGAGTGGCTGCGCGAGTGGGTGCTGGAGGTGCCGGACCGCGCCGCATACCTCCGCAAGCTTGGACCGGAGCGGTTAGAGCGACTGCGTCCAGGCCCCGCGCCCAGCCCACCCGTGGAATACGGAGACTACCGCGCGTGAGTAACACAACCTACAGCCCTACCGAAATGATGATAGTTGCCGCCGCGCGAGCCTTGCGGGGGGCCGGCACGGTGTTCGTGGGTGTGGGGCTGCCGAACGTCGCCTGCAACCTTGCCCTGCGCACGGTAGCGCCCGACCTCCAGCTCATCTACGAATCCGGGGTGTATGGCGCTCGCCCCGCCCGGCAGCCGCTCTCAATAGGCGACCCGGCCCTGGTAAGTGGCGCGCTTTCGGTGGTGTCCATGCCCGACCTGTTCGGCCTCTACCTGCAAGGCGGCCTCATCGACTTGGCCTTGCTGGGCGGCGCGCAGGTGGACCGCTTCGGCAACCTCAACACCACCGTTATAGGCGATTACTCGACGCCGAGGGTACGCCTGCCCGGCAGCGGTGGGGCTTGTGAAATAGCCATCAACGCTCGCCGCCTTGTGTACATCATGCGCCTGAGCCGCCGCTCTTTCGTGCCGGCGCTCGATTTCCGCACCAGCCCGGGTCATCTGACCGGAGGGGGAGCGAGGACAGCGTCAGGGATGCCTGGGGAAGGCCCCTTTGCCGTCGTAACGGACCTTGCCGTCTTTGATTTCAACAATCCGCAACACGAGATGCAACTTAGCGCACTCCACGGCGGTGTCACACTGGGGCAGGTGCGGCAGGAGGTTGGCTGGGAGTTGCGAGTATCAAGCACGCTGGCCGAGACACCTCCACCGGCTGACGAGGAGCTAAACCTGTTGAGGAACGAACTCGACCCCGACAGCCACTATAGCTAGCCCGCCACCGGCACCCAGGTCGCGCGGGCTTACGACCGGAGCACAGCACATGGAGAAGGACCCACAGAATCCGATGGTCACGCTAACGCCGGGCGAACTTCACCCTCGCGAGGCCTACCGGCTGCTGGTGAGCATCGTGGTACCCCGGCCCATCGCGTGGGTCTCCACGTTGGGGGCCGACGGCTCTCACAATCTCGCGCCCTTCTCCTTTTTCAACGTGGTAGGTGGTACTCCCCCCACCGTCATGGTGTCCGTGGGGCAGCGCGCCGGCAGGCCCAAGGATACGCTGCGTAACGTGCAGGAGACCGGCGAGTTCGTGGTGCACCTGGCAAACGAAGCACTGGCCGCAAGGCTGAACCTCACATCCGGAGAGTGGCCCTACGACGCGGATGAGTTCGACATAGCAGGACTGGCCCGCGTACCTTCGACGGATGTGACGCCTTCGCGCCTTTTAGAAGCCCCCGTGGCGATGGAGTGCCGCAGCACTCAAATCGTGCCGGTCGAGGACACCACCTACACCATGATCCTGGGCCGCGTACTGCGCTACCATATCCGCGAGGGCCTCATCGGCGAGAACGGCCTGGTACAGGCGTTACAGCTTGGTGCTATAGCCCGCCTGGGCGGCGACGAATACACCGCAATCGACCGCACGTTCTCTCTCTCCAGGCCGCAGGTGTAACACGGTGCGACGGGCGCAAGGGGCGCAGGAGGAGGCACTAATCAGGGTAACGCGCTGCCTGCCGGCCCCTTCGTAGGATTTGGTTCCTTAGTAGGTGCAGGCTCATCAGTGGGCTTAGGTTCTTTGGTAGGCTTAGGCTCTTCAGTTGCCTTAGGTTCCTTGGTGGGCTTGGGTTCTTCGGTTGCCTTAGGCTCTTTGGTAGGTTTAGCCTCATCTGTGGGCTTGGGTTCGTGGGTGGGCCCGGCATGTGGGGTGGCGGTCGCTTCTTCGGTGGGCGTCGCCAGGGTGGGCGTGGCGCTTGGCGTGGCCGTCGGCGTGGGCTGCGGAGTATCTGTCATATAGGGGGTTGGCGGGTCGCTCGGAAGTGTGGCTGTCGGGGCGGGGGTATCGGAGGGAGCGGGAGGAGGCGTGGTGGTGGAGGTGGGCACTCTCGACGCGTTGTTCGCGGTAGCCGTTGCCGAAGGCTTGGCCTTGTTCTTCCCAGGTGTGGGCTCGCTTGTCGGCTTCGGAGTGGCGCTTGCCTCAACTTGCGAAGGGTTCGTGGCCGGTGAGGGAGTGACCTTCGGAGTGGAGCTGGGTACGGCCGCAAGGGACGGAGTCGCTTCTACAGTGGGCGTTGCCGTGAACGCGCCGAGAGAATCCCCTGCTGAACCCACGTCGCCAGCAGGACTTCCGAAAGCGGCAGGCGTGCTCGTTGCCGTTACCGCCCTCGTGGTGGTAGCTGTGGGGGTATAGTCACGAGGCCCGGGCGCGCGGGTGCTGGTAGGCGTCCGCGTGGGCGCGGGTGTGGGTGCCGCCTTAGTGGGCTGTGTCCCCGGCGCGGGCGTTTCGGTGGCTAACCACGCCGCACTCTGTTCTGCCCGCTGTGAGGGGGGCGCAAAGTCGCGGCCATCACGCTGGAAGGTGGCGTTGTCCCTGACGACCGCCTCCACGATGTCCGCGTTGAGAGGCGCGTACTCTAGGGCGGTCTTGTCCTGGCCGTAATCAGCGACCCGGTATGCCTTCACCTCACCACTCAACCACGGGGGAGTAGGCGGCTGGAGCGCCCACCAAGCGGTGGCAAATAGAGCAAGTAAGGCCAATACGCTGCCCAGCAGGAGCACGCGCATGTCGCCCGCACCCGTTGAACGCCGCGACCGTGCGGGACTTGCCTGCATCAGCGTGCCTGCCCCACGCCCGCCACAGCCGCCGCGCGCTCGGGCGCGGGTGCACTCTCCGGCGGTCCGGGCTCCTCGTTGGGCCACCGCGCTTCCTCGTTATCACCGGCTGCCGAGCCCACAAGGCCATACGCCCGCACAGCCTTCAATTTGCCCCGCACTTCGATTGGCCCCAGGTCCTCCACTAGCCACTCGGGCGGGTCCGACAGGGCGAGCAGCGTGTTCTCGCTGAAAACGATGTCGCACCCCTGGAGGTCTTTGGTCATCGATTGAAGCCGCGAGGCGAGGTTCACCGCGTCGCCTATGACCGTGTACTCCATGCGTGCTTTAGACCCTATCTGCCCGGCCACTACCATGCCCGTGTTCACGCCGATCCCCTGGCGTAGCGGCGCCCAACCTTCCTTCGTGCGCCGCTCGTTGAGCCTGCCGAGGGCCGCCTGCATTGCCACCGCCGTGGCCAGGGCGCGGTCGGCGTGGTCGGGCATGTCCACCGGCGCGCCGAAGATTATGAGCGTGGAGTCGCCGCCAAACTTGTTGACGATGCCGCCGTTCTCCTGCGCCGCCTGTATTACGTTGCTGAAGTGCTCGTTGAGGAGGTCAACGATTGCCGGGGCGGAATACTGCTCGGAGAGGCGGGTGAAATCGCGCAGGTCGCTGAAGAGCACCGTTACCTCTCGCTGCTCGCCCCCAAGCTCTATCTGCCCTGCCAGCAGCTTGGCCGATACTTCCGGCGACACGAAGCGGCCGAAGAGGTCCTTCACAAAAAGCGAATGCCGCAGGCCCGACACCATGACGTTGAAACGGGCCGCCAGCACCCCTAGCTCATCCTGGCGCGTGGCAGGTATCTGCACGTCGAGATCGCCGTGCGCCACGTCGTTCGAGGCGTTGACAAGTTGCGCCACGGGCCTGTGTATGCCTGAGGCAATCGAGTGGCCGATGAACACAATCAGCAGCAGGCCCAGGGCGAACAAGGGAAGCAACTTCCACAGGGTCTCGCGCAGGTTCGCGTCCAGGGTGCTCGTGCTGAGCATCACCCCGTACACACCCACGGGGGCGCCGCCCACACCGTGGCCGGGCACCACCCCCAGCGCCTCCACATAGCTACCGCTGGGCAGCGCCAGGGTCCTCAGCCGAGTCTGCTCGCCTGCCTTGCCCAGCACTTCCTCGTACCAGCCGCCCGGTAGCGCGGGAATGGGCGGCGCGGCGTCGGACGAGGTCAACATGTAGCGGGGCGCATCGCCGCCGCTGTAGAAGCCCGCGCCATCGCTGAGGCTGCTTCTCGCAAGCTGGCGCATCAGGCGCGAAAGATCGGTGCCCACCAACACGGCTCCTACGGCCTTGTCACCGTCTCGCACGGGTCCGGCGGTGTAGAAGACGGGGCCGTCCGCGGTCGCCACCACCGAGGAGAACTTGTCGAGCGCGCCGGAAGGGTGCAGGGCCGCCGAGACTAGCGATGACATGCCGGGGGGCATCTCCGCTGAATCCGAACGTTGCTCGTGAGAGAGGTGGAGGAGCACTGCGCCATCGGCCCTCGCGACGAGCAAGCTATCGAAGCCATAGTTGACAGCCTGGGGGGCGGCGAGCCCCCGCACGGCGGTAGCGTCCCCCTTCGCCAGGGCCTCACTGAAGCCTTGCGTGTAGATGATTGCCCTCAGGCCGGCCAATTGATCCATCTCAGACTTAGCGAGGCCGTCGGCCGCTCCGCGCGCCGCGTCTAGCAACTGGTTGTTGAAACGCGCGTGCAAGGACTCGTTTGCCGAGTTGAGCAGCAGGTACGTTCCTACCATGGCAAACACCGTTGCCAGCACCAGGTAGGGCACGATGATCTGGTTGCGAAGCCGGCGCGTCAGAAAGCTGACGGCGCTGCTAAAGACGGAGCCGAAATTTGAACGCGCCTTGTTGGGCATGAATTGGTTCTCCATATACATTGACCCACTCTCTGCATTATAGGCGCGTGCTTAGCAGGCGGATATAGCTACAGAGGAGTATATGAGCATGGCCGATTTGTACTAGCAGCGCGTCCGGGCCGAGACAAGATGAGGCATGGCGGGTACGTTTAGCCGGGCACTTGCGGAAGGGCGTACATCGAAAGCGGGCCGGTGGCGTAGAGGTGCAACACCAGGCCGGGATCGAGCATGCCGGTGGCCTCCTCCCTGAGCCGCTGCCACTCCTGGGCGGGCACCGTGAGAAAAGCCCGGACTATCGCGGGATCGAACTTGACGCCGCTCTCCGCGATTAGTATCGCGCAAGCTTCCTCGTAGGTGCGGGGCGTCGAATATGGCCTGTCCGAGGTGATGGCATCGAACGCATCTACCACCGAGAATATACGGGCCTCCAACGGGATGTCCTCTCCCTTCAGACCGCACGGATACCCGCTGCCGTCCCAGTGTTCGTGGTGAAAGCGCACGATGGGCAGGGTCTCGCGGAGAAAGCCGAGGTTCTTTAGCAGCTTGTAACCGATCTCGGGGTGACGGCGCATCTCCTCCCATTCTTCGGCGGTGAGCGGTCCCGGCTTGCGTAGTACGGCGTCGGCAATGCCGATTTTGCCAACGTCGTGCAGCAGAGCCCCCTGCTCGATGGCCTTGAGCTGGCGGCGGTCTGTGATGCCCAGCATTTTCGCAAGCTTCAGGGTGAAGGTAACCACGCGCCTGCTGTGTCCGTGCGTGGCGTCATCGCGGGCGTCCAGGATGCCCGCCAGCGTCTGCAGGGTGGCGCGGTGGGCTTCCTTTAGCTCTCCATACGCCTGTTCTAGCTGTTCCGCTTTGACAAGTTGCTCTTCGTAGAGGCGAGCGTTTTCGATTGCGATGGCGGCCGCATCGGCCAGCACCTCAAGCAGCTCCACGTCCTCGGCATGGAAGTCGTGGCCGGATAGCTTGTCCACCAACTCCACCACGCCAATAATCCTGCCCTGCACTTTGAGGGGCACGCAGAGCAGCTTACGCGTCGTATACCCGGTCTTTTTGTCTACTTGCCCCGAGAAGTGGGGGCTGGTCGCGGTGTCGTTTTCGATGATGGGGGTGCCGAGCAAGGCCACCAGGCCCACCACGCTGCGGTCGTTAACGGGCAGCGTGAGGCCGACGAGTTGGTCCGCCGCCGGGCCGCACGCCACGCGGAACGTGAGGCTGCCGCCGTCCGGGCTTACCAGGAGCAACGACCCTCCCTCCGCCGACATAAGCTCGGCTGCCGAGGCCATAATCTGGTTCAGCAGCTTGTCGAGTTGTATGATCGAGTTCAGAGAGCGGATGATGCCGTATAACCTGCTCAAACGGTCGCGGGGTACGCGCACATTAGCGGGCTGTGATGGTTCTGAATGTAAGCTCATTTGCTTGGCAAAACGCCTGCCTCGTAATTCAAGGTACGGCTCGGTCGCTGGGCACTGTTAGTCCTGGTGCTTATCCCCCTACTGCATTCTAGGCCCGACGGCCCTGTTTACGTAATAGCAAAAGGGTACCCTCCGCGCGCAGAAGAGAGTACCACATGGAGGGAGTAGGGTCCTGGGCTGAAATCGCAAAATGCGGTCGTCATGGATTGCTCCGGCTCGAGTCGGAAAGCACGGCGTGGGGCAGGCGCAATCCTCGCCACTACGCCCCAGGCAGCAACCAGTAGGCCCAGGTCTCACATTGAGGCCGCCCTGTCCCGCGCACGAACTTAAGCCGACTAGCGCTGGGGAACGCCGGTAGCCCCTGTTGTGAACTGCCACGTCCGGTCGAAGCTCATCTTGCCCACCGTGCCCCGTGCGCGAACGGAATACGCTGTGTTCGGCCTGAGTGGTGCGACCGGGACCATGATGAAGCAGTTATAGGCGGCTGCCTGGCACAATGGCGAGCTAGGGTGTACAGCTACAACCTGCCCGCTGCTGTCGCGCATCGCGGCCTCGTCTACTTTCAGTGGGCCGTACGCGCCCTGTAGGGTGAATGGGTAGCCGGCGGGCAATGTGGCACCCGCAGGCAGAGGGTTGGGGAACTCCAGGTAGTTCCAGCTTGTGGGCACACCAGTCTGGGTGTCGATGGGGTAGGCCAACAAGTAGGGGTCGCGGGAGGGCATCGTATCGAGGGGCCCGGTGCCGAGATCGAGCACGCTGTACGCAACCTTGCTCTTCCGTCCGGCCACCGGGTCGGGGGCAAGCGCGGCGCGTCCATAACCGGCCTGCCGGTAGTCTGTGTTCAGTATTACAACCCGGTGCAGGGGCATATCTACTAACGCATCTATGCTGGCCGCCGGGTCTTCGATCGGCACTAGAACGTTGGACACCCGGTAGCCGGAAGTGTAGCCGTAACCTGCCGCTTTGACCCGCTCCAGTATCTCCGCGCCGGTATACCCCGGCCGTCCGGCGGCCTGGACGTGCGGGTTGCTGCTCTCGCCGTTCAATACGAGGTAGTTGGCGTGGCCCTGCGCCGAAACCACCAGCGAAGGGTGTTGCTCTACGGCCGGCGCGCCCACTTGCTGGCGGTAGTAGTTGAGCCTGTCGAGCGCCTTACGCGGTGATGTGACGTTCATCTCGTTGCCGAGCAGCCCCAGCAGCACCCTTGACGACTCGGGGTTATTCGGGTGGTACTCGAACCTGGCGCGCTCGAACCACTGCGTCAGCACCGGCTGCCCGCCGGCGGTGGGCTCCATTTGCGCCTCGGACATGGGATAGCCGAAGAGGGCGAGGCTTTCCCTATGGCTAGTGCCTGCGTCGCCCAGGTCAAGGCCGTGGGTGCGCCAGTAGTCCCAGAACTGTGCGGCGATCGAGTGCCCCGTTTCGGGGAAGTAATGCTGCGCGGAGGCGTTGGCTTTCGGCAGCGCGAGTGGGTCGCGGCCGGTCTGCCTCAGCAACTGGTCGCCCAGGCGGCCCAGTAGCACCCTGTAAGGTGGCTTGTTTTCAGGGTGCAACTCGAAGCGATTGCGCTCGAACCACTGCACCAGGAAGATGGAGTTGTTAGCGGGATCAATCTCCGGCCTGGCGGGCGCGACCGGGTACCCAAACACGGGCAGACCACCGTTCTGCTCCCAGTACTGCCGGAACTCCCCCTCGAGGCACTCGCCGGTCTGAGGGAAGCACTGGCGGTCGCCCTGTGCCGCAGCGGGGGTGAAGGTGCTGGCAGCCGGGCTGCGGGGTGGCACAAGTAAAAGCACAAGGCATAGATTGGCGGCAAGGGCGAACAGGTTCTTCATCAAGTCCCCTTTCTGAGAAGTTCTTCGGACGTTGGCAAATTCAAATGAGGCCCTGATTTCAACACATAGATAGCAGGCTACGTGCCTACCGCCCCTCAGGGCCTCGTACTTTGACCGAACAGGAGTCGCAGGTTAGCACCTGTCGTGTACCCGTTCGCGGACGGGTCTGGCTCCAAGATGCTGGGACCAGGTACCTCAAGTGTTACATTGACCGTGCTACGGACCTGCTGCTATACTTGCAGCAAGGCCTGCGGCACCTGAGATGCACCCAGAACCAGCATGGCTATATTAGACAAGGCGTGTCACCGTATGCTTGTTGGTACGCCTTATTTCATATTCTTCGATCCACTTGGGAGCACGTAATGTCATACGACAAGAGCAGGAACCAGGCAGTTAAGGCTTTACCGTTTGGCACCGTTTCAAGCGCACGTGCAGCGACGCTATTTGCCCTGACGGGGGCCTTGCTTGTTGTGGCCGGCATGGCGCTCTTCTTCGGCGCGGACCGTGCCACTGCCGGGGTGCCGGTGGGCAAAGCTGCCCTGCCACCGGCCGCCGCTGGGCAAGGTTCCGGCTCCCCTGGCGGCGCGAGTTCGCCGGATGGCGGCCAGAGCGCGGACCTGTCGGTGACCAAGGAGGGCGCAACTACGGCATTCCGGGATTCCGATGTCTCTTACACCCTCACGATTGCCAATAACGGCCCCGGCAGTGCCGCGAGCGTCACCATGAGCGACACGCTACCGGGCAATATGACCTTTGTCTTGCTCAAGCAAGATACTGGACCTACCTTTAACTGTAGCACCCCTACTGCGGGCGGGGGCGGCACCATAACCTGCACCAATGCCACCTTCGCTGCCGGAGCCAGCGCAACGTTCACCCTCGTTGCTCATGTACCCGGGGGAGTGGCCGCAGGTACCGTATACACCAACATCGCGACGGCTAGTTCCGCTACGCCAGACCCCAACAGCGAGAACAACAGCAGCAGAGTGGATACCGAAGTTAGTGCCGTAGCGGACCTGTCCGCACTCAAGGTCGGACCCTCCGAGGCGGAGCCGGGCGCGAACGTCACCTATACCGTCACCATCGCTAACGGCGGCCCTGATGCTGCTTCGAGCGTCACATGGGTCGATAACGTCCCGGCCGGCATGACCTTTGTCTCCCTCACGCAAGATAGCGGGCCTACGTTTAGCTGTACCACCCCTGAAGCTGGTGACGACGGCACAGTCAGTTGCTCCATCGAAAGCCTGTCCGCAGGCGCTAGCGCCGAGTTCACCCTGGTCTTGCAAATACCCGACGATGCCGAGCAAGGCACCACCTACACCAACATTGCGACTGTCAGCTCCTCTACACAGGACTCCAACGACGAGAACAACAGTGGCGCTGCCGTAACGACCATTCCTTCACCTTACGCGGACCTGCTGGTGGTCAAGAACGGGCCGTTCTCTGCTGCTCCGGGCACCAACGTGACTTACACGATCACTATCGCTAACGGTGGGCCGGACGCCGCCGCGGACGCCGCCTGGAATGACATGCTGCCTGGCACCATGACCTTTGTCTCCCTGGATCAAGAGGGCGAGCCCGTTTTTTCCTGTACTACCCCCGCCGTTGGCGCTGGAGGTATGGTTACCTGCTCTATCTCAAGCCTGCCGGCAGGGGCAAGCGTAGATTTCACCCTTGTCGGGCAGATACCCGAGAACACCGAATACGGCGCTGAGTTCAGCAATACCGCAACCGTCAGTTCCTCGACGCCAGACCCTAACGAGGAGAACGACAGCAGCACTGTCACGACTGTCGCCGGTTCTGCTGATATGTCTGTTGTGAAGAGCGGACCGGTAACCGCCACGGCAGGCGAAAACATCACGTACACACTAACCCTGGCTAACTCGGGCCCCGACCCTGCCTCCGAAGTAACGCTCAGCGACACGATACCCTCAGGACTCACCTTTGTCTCTCTAACACAGAACAACGGGCCAGCTTTCAACTGCACCCTGCCTCCTGCCGGGGGTAACGGTGTCGTGATTTGCAGCACAGAGGCCATGCTAGCCACTCAAAGCGCGCAATTCACCCTGGTGGTCCACGCGGGCTCGTCACTCACCACCGCTACCAATACCGCCGCCGTCAGCAGCAGCACCGCGGACACCGATCCCTCGGATAACTCCAGCTCCGCGACTACCACTTTCACCGCCATCGCAAACCTGGCCGTGCGCAAGACAGCCCCGGTCACGGTCACTGCGGGCAGCAACATCAGCTACGGCATCGTGCTCTCCAACACCGGGCCTTCGGATGCGCAATCTGTGACCCTCACAGACGCTCTGCCTGCGAGCACGACCTTCGTCTCGCTCGTACAGACGTCCGGCCCCACCCTGACCTGCGACCCTCCCTCCGCGGGCAGCGTCACGTGCAACAGGACGTCGCTGCCCGCCGGTTCGTCAGCATCGCTCGCTTTGACCGTGCGACCTGACGCGGCCCTACGCAATGGAGATGTGATCACCAACACGGCGAGCATAGACAGCTCAACCGTCGATCCGACATCGAGCGACCACACGTCTGTTGTCACCAGCACTGTGGCCTCCGTAGCCGACCTGGGCATCACCAAGACTCATACAGGCACGGTCGGTCTTGGGCTGACGGTTACTTATGTGATTACAGTGACGAACTCTGGTCCAAGCGTGGCGTACGGTGCCATCGTCACAGACACGTTCCAGTCCGGCCTGACTAACATCACCTATAGCTGCGCCGTGCAGTCGGGCGAGCACTCTCGCTGCTACACTGCCAACGGCAGCGGCGACATCAACGCAGTGGTCGATGTGGACGTGCAGGGCAGCGTCGTCTTTACAGCCACAGCCCTCGTGACCGATCCCACGGCCGCCAACCTGTCCAACACAGCCTACGTCACCCTGCCGGCGGAGAACGGGTCCGACCCCAACCCCTCCAACAACAGCTCTACTGACGTCGTGGGGATACCACCAACCGCCACGCAGACCTCTACTTCAACGACGACGCCAACTTCGACTTCAACCTCCATCGCTACATCTACCTCCACTGTTACGGCAACAGCCACCGGGACAAGCACTAGCACCAGCACGGCGGTAGCATGTGGGGCCTTCAC